>NZ_JAHGAP010000009.1:0-485507 GCF_030248655.1 Vibrio sp. D431a
GGCCCTTCGGCAAGAGAAGACAGATCAACGCCTGATAGGGTATACGCCTCATTCTCTACGGTCGTTGTAACAGTAATGGAATTATTGAGGCTGTCGGTAATGGTGATAGTAACAAGCCACTCATCGCTTATCTTGAGTGCGTCACCTTGAATCGTGACACTAGGAACTTCAAACTGGTTTTCGTATCCATCACCGCCATCAAGAATATTCACCGTTAATGTAGCATCGGGGTTCAACCGCTCAGGAGCTTGACTCTCAGAAATACGGCTCTCTCTTTCTTGCACTGCTGGCCTAGTAACATAGCCATTAGAAACGAGTTGCTCAGGTAAAACAGCGCGAATATAGGCAACAAAACTTAACCCATCAGAAGACTCACTACAATCTCTAACGCTCTGATTAAAAGTGGATTCAATACCGTTTTGAGATGCAATTAAAAGTTCATTTGAACTCGATTCATCCTCACTTGTTGTATCTTCATCAAATGCGATATCGAGAATGTCAGTATTAAGAACAACCACCTCTACTTCTGGAACTAATTGTTCGTTAGGCAACATTTGGATCCAAGAACCGTCACTTAAAACCGCCCAAAGAACATTACCGACTTGAATGTAGAGTATTGGCTGCATAATTCGCCCCATATGAAACAACGAACTTTAAGTATGGTCGACGAATGTGACTGTTCAAATGAAACTAGAAAAAACATGGCCCTAAATGGCTCTAATGAGATATTGAACCAAAAACATACCTCATGCATGCGAGAAAGAGCCATTGGGGTAAACTACTTCTGGCGTAACCCATCCACTGGAAATTGATTGAAATTCCCCTTGCTACAATCGGGCTTATATCCAAATGGAGCAGGGAAAGGAATCGTATCGCAGCTTGTTGCAACGGAAGATTCAAACTTTACTCTCTTTCCTATCATGATAGGAAATAACCATGTGGCATTATTTCTTAAATCAAACTCCTCTTTAGGGTCATCAATCAAATTGTATATTTCAGGGATCTGTAATGGGCGCCCTTTCTCCGGCATGATATCTTGATCAATAAAGTGCATCTTGTAATTTTCCCACTTATAAGCATAGGTTTCAGAGCCATTGTTAATGATAAAACCATCTCGATTAGACTTTTCACTATCTCCCTTTAAAAAGGCCCACTGATCAATACTATCTATTGTTCTATCGCTTGGTAATTTGTATCCACCGACATGAGAAAGTGAGGCAAATAGATCCACAACATGGATAATTTCATCACTCACTCTGCCCGGTTTGATGTGGTTAGGCCAAGAGGCAATAAATGGTGTTCGGAGAGAGCCTTCAAGAGCCGTAAAGTACGCACCACGCCATGGCCCGCTAGAGCCTTGGTATGGCATATGCCACTCTGGACCGTTGTCAGAAAACCAAATCACTAGTGTATTGTCTTTAATTCCTGCTTTTTCTATTGCACCAATAACTTGCCCAGCTCGAAAATCTATCTCAGCTAACACATCTGAGTAATTTCCTTTGCCTGTTTTACCAATAAAATCAGGATGAGGTAGCGTCGGTAAATGTGGTTGAGTAAAAGTAATTACAGAGAAAAATGGCTTATTCTCTTTCACATTTCGATTTATAAAATTTGTGGCATGTTCAACTAGCTCACTGTCAATCGTTCTACGTGAGTCCAAATTATATTCTTTGACCCCTTTAGGGTCCTGCCCTGCTCTAGCTGAAAGGATTTGAGGTTTAGGTAATATAGCTTTATAACCGGGTTGAGAGCTATATTCTGACTCATCCGTCGTATTTGCAATGCCATACCATTCATCAAAGCCTTGATCCGTTGGAAAGCGCCCTTTTTGGTCTCCCAAATGCCATTTCCCGTAAAGGCTCGTGTTATATCCTTGTTCCTTAAACTTCTCTGCAATGGTTATTTCCCAGTTCACCATACCGTAAGGCACTCCCCAAACAACCTTATCTGTCCCAGATCTAAGCGCTCGCCTCCCTGTCATGAATGAGGAGCGAGTTGGCGTGCATTGCGGTTCCACATTAAAATTAGTAAGGCGTACACCTTCTCTAGCAAGTTGATCTAAGTTTTTAGTTTCAACACCTCTGGTACTCCCATAGGAACTTAGTTCCCCCCACCCAAGGTTATCAACCAACATTACCACGACATTTGGTGTCTCTTCCGCAACCACTTCTAACGGGATACATAGAAACAGGATAGTTGCTATTTTATTTTTCATAGTGTCGCCTTTCATTGAAATTCAATCCTGTAAGTGCGTCTTATCACACTTAAAACACACTAAAGTCTAGTCCATGTTAGTTAACATTTTTGAAAAACAGGGATTACTTGGAAGCAACAAAAAACCTCTACTATATTCAACTGACTACATTGTCTCATTTGGTGTCATCTCACTCGACTTCGCCATGATGAACACAATTAGTAACGTTATATAACGATAATGGACTCATTTATCGCGGAGGATTTTCATGCGAAACTCGATTAAAAAGGTAATGGCATTGGTCGGTACATTAGCTGCGTCCACAGCCTTTGCTGCCGATAAGCCCAACATCCTTGTGTTCTGGGGTGACGATGTAGGTGTATACAACATTAGTGCGTATCACAATGGTATGATGGGAGGGAAGACTCCTAACATTGATAAAATCGCCAATGAAGGTGCCATTTTCACAGACGCTTACGCACAACAGAGTTGTACTGCCGGACGAGCCTCATTTATTCTGGGTCAACATCCGTTTCGTACCGGTCTATTGACTATTGGTATGCCCGGCGCAAAAGAGGGTATTCAATCGAAAGATCCTACTATCGCAGAGTTACTTAAAAATCACGGCTATGTGTCTGGTCAGTTTGGTAAAAACCACCTTGGTGATCAAGATGAGCACCTACCAACTAACCATGGGTTTGATGAGTTCTTTGGTAACCTATACCATTTAAACGCGGAAGAAGAGCCTGAGTCTGAGTTTTATCCAAAAGATCCAGAGTTTCGTAAAAAATTCGGACCTCGAGGCGTGTTGAAGGCGACTGCGGATGGCAAAATCGAGGACACTGGTCCCCTTACTCGTAAGCGTATGGAAAACGTAGACCGAGAGTTCATGGATGCTAGCTTGGCATTTATGGAAAAAGCAGTAAAAGAAGACAAACCATTCTTTATTTGGCATAACTCAACCCGTATGCACGTCTGGACACATTTGAGTGAAGAATATCAAGGGAAGTCAGGTTACGGCTTATACGCCGATGGCATGATGGACCTAGATGATCAAGTAGGTGTCATGCTTGATAAACTTGAAGAGCTAGGCGTAGCAGATAACACCATTGTTGTTTTTAGTACTGATAATGGCGCTGAGAAATTTACCTGGCCAGATGGTGGTACTACACCGTTCAAGGGCGAAAAAGGTACGACTTGGGAAGGCGGATTCCGCGTTCCGATGATGGTACGCTGGCCTGGAAACATTAAACCAGGAACGGTTATCAACGATATCTTTTCACAAGAAGACTGGATGCCAACTATACTCGCAGCTGTGGGCGAACCAGATGTGAAAGAAAAACTATTGAAGGGTCATAAAGCAGCGGGCAAAACCTTTAAAGCACATTTAGATGGCTACAACCAACTTGATCTGCTGACTGGTAAAGCTGACGAAGGCGCACGCAAAGAAATCTTTTACTTCGATGCTGGTGGTAATTTAAACGCCGTTCGTTATAAAGACTGGAAGATCCACTTCAGTATTATGGAAGGTGCCATTAATGAGGCATACCGCAAAACACCTAGTTGGCCTTTGATTGTAAACCTTCGTATGGATCCATTTGAGGTCGGTCCAGATGCAGCACTTTACGTCAGACATTTTTACGCTGATCAAATGTGGATGTTCGTTCCTGCTCAAGCTATCGTGCGTAAGTTCCTAGAGACATTCAAGGAGTTCCCTGCCACGAAAGGTAGCTCGTTAAGTATTGAAAAAGTGGTAGAAACAATGACACAGCAACCTAGAAACTAGACCCTAGGTATCGAAGCTACTGTGGAACTAACTAAGGCCTCAATTGTGAGGCCTTTTATTTCGTTGCAATTGTTTGGTTGCAGCAAGTTATGGTCAAACAAAGATTATCATTTAGTGCTCTCTTTAAACACTTGATTCCAATCTTGTTTCATATCGACAAATAGCCAACCTTGCTCTTCACCTACTTTAAACGATTCATCTAACTTACCAACATGAGAATCTTTATCATACGCCCATTCGCGCTTGTCATCCGTGTGATGGATAATCGCAGAAAATCTTGGACCTGAACCTGCTTTCGTCCACTCTAACATCTGTAAATCACCATCAGAATTACCAAACGCCATGACCGGACGTTTGCCAATGAAGTTTTGAATCGTCACAGGCTTTACTGCTTTGTCATTGACGAAGTCTATTTCCGGCATGCGTAGGATGGTAGGTTTTCCATCAACACTTTGATATTCCGCCTTTAACGTCGTCCCCACGATGTTTTGCGTTGGAATGCCGTATACTTCCGGCGCCCAAACGCGCATAAATTCAATACCGCCTCCAGAAACGATGTAGGTCTGATAGTCGTTCGCTCTTAAATAGTCGAGCAGTTCGAGCATAGGTTGATAGACCATTTCAGTGTATGGTCTACCCGTTGTTGGATGGACAGCCGTTTTCAACCATTCCTTAACTTCTTGATGAAACTGTTCAGTAGACATTCCAGAATGGGTTGCCATAACAAGCTTCATTACACCTTCGAGTCCTTGTTTACCAATCCCCTCCATGTCACCTTTTAATGCGGAAGCAAAGGGTTCGGTTGTCTTCCAATCAGGATGCTCAGAGGCCATTTCTTTTACTCTATCGATCGCAAAAAACAACTGTAGATAAACAGGCTTTTCTGCCCAAAGTGTTCCATCATTATCAAACGTCGCGATTCGTTGGCTTTCAGGCACATAGGAATCCGAACCTTGGGTCGTTGTTTTCGTAACAAACGCCATAATAGCTTGCTTAGCGTCAGTGTTGTTCCATGACGGAAGTGGATCTTGCATATCAGCAGCAACAGCGTAACTAGACAGAGCTAAACCTGTTGCTAAGACAATCGCCTTTAACTTTATAGCCATCTTAATTCCTTATATTGAGGTGCTAGGTGCGAATCCAATCAAAAGTATAGTTCAATTGAAACAGGCGCATATTGAACTGACATATCCAACGGCCACCAAAGAGTGACGCCGTCACTAAATTGGTTCACTATTTTATTGAAATAGGAACATGGAATTTACCGATTAGAGTTTAAATTCATTGGCTTCAACTGATGTAGAGGCACTTTTACGTCCCTTTTTCTGATTGAGCTCTTCAATAACATAGTCGGGAGCGACCTTCGTTAGCTCTGTTAAACAGTCATCCGTTTTAGGGTTGCCGTATCTGACATAGATGTCACACACGGCATACAATTGTTCTGGAGCACCGGATATCAAATACGCTTGCTCAAAAGCGTTGACAGACTTCTTCAAGTCTAACTCTTCTTGCAGAACACCATTTAAATACCAAAAGTAACTGTTCGTCGTTGCCATCGTCGCAGCTTTGTCTATTTCAAACGCCGCTTCTTTCTTTTTGTCTAATCTAACCAAAGCGAGAGATTTAGAATAATGCAGCGAGGCATCTTCTGAATTTAGCTTGATACCCTCGTCAAGCACGTTGATAGCTTTTTGGTCTAGCTGTTGCGCTCGGAAGTTGTCTGCATAGCTTAACCAAACTTGAGGGTTGTTTGGCTCAAGCTTAGTTAACTCTGGGTATATCAGCGCCGCTTTATCCCAATCACGATGCCAACGGTAAACGTCTGCAAGTAATAACTTGGAAACATTATCGTTCTTACTGGACAAGTGTGCTGTCAGCTCTGAAACAGGCCCCTCAAGTGACTGCTGTTGCTCCGAACTCAAATTGGCGTAATCTCGAACGAGGTTAATCGCTGCTGTAATTCGCACCATGGCGGCGTCATCACTCAATAACGGTGAAATCAAACGCCAACGGTGCTCAATCATATATGGCTGTGCTCCCACGATCGCAGCTTCGCGAATACCTGCATCTTCATCCTGCAACCCACGCGCAACTGCAACCAATGCATTTTGGCTTGGATAGTTGGCTAACTCACGTAAAGCATCAATACGTTTTTCTGAAGACAACTTTTTATTTTGCGCATCATAAGACAGCTTTTCGACTCGTTGCGCCGGTGTCATTTGAGCTTCTTGTGGAGTGACAACCGTTGTCGGCGATACTTGATCTGGGTCTAGCAATGTTGTTTCTTGTGCCACTGCTGTTTGACTCGCAGCAATGCCGATCGAGATCACGAGTAATGATTTAGAGAGCAGCTTAATTTTTTGCATTCAATAACCTATATTCTTTCATTTCCGGGCCTGTAGCAGGCGTAGTGACTATCTTAAAACTTCGTTTCAAACACAGTCTGTGTTTGAGTAGCTTGCTGGTGTAGAATCTGGTCACTGTATTTACCGTGAACCACTGGGTTACCTGTCGCTCGTAAGATGTACGCCATCGACTGATCAACATGGGTAAAAAACTTCTTCCAACCCGCGCAGAGATAATTAAGACCAGGCTCACCTTGCCTAGTACGGATAAAACGGTTTTTGGGACATTCTCCAAAACATGCAAATTGATAATCACATTGAAGGCACTGTTGGGGCAGCGTACGACTTTTAGCAAACCCAAATTTCTGCTGCTCAGAGCTATAAGCGAGCGTATCGAGCTTTTCGTGATGAATGTTTCCAACCTTATATTCTGGGTACACGTAATGATCACACGCAAACACATCACCATTAGGCTCCATTGCTAAGCCCTTCCCGCAGATTTCACCTAACGTACACAGTGGGTTTTTTCTGCCCATCCAGGTTTCGATACTGGCTTCAAAGTACTGCACAAACACGTTGCCGATATCGTGTAAAACCCATTCATTGAAAATCGCGATCAGAAAATTTCCCCATGCTTCATCCGCAACGCAAAAAGGCTCAACAACGGCATCTTTATGACCTGGGATCAACCGTTTATCTCCTTGCTTTAGTTGCTCGTTTGGCTCCCAAGTTTGAGGGGCGGTTGTTCTGAATGTTTTCTGCTCAACTATTGGAATAAACTGCATTTGAGGGGAGCGTACTTCATCTCGCAAGAATCGGTACACTTCAAGTGGGTTACGGCCGGTCAAGTTGTTAACACAAGTGAGCGTAGCAAACTTTACTTCGTGCTTATGTAATAATTCAACCGCATTCATAACTTGCCGGAATGTGCCTCTACCAGCTCGGTTTGTTCGGTAAGCGTTGTGCATCATTTCTGGGCCATCAATGCTTAAACCGACGAGAAAGTTGTTCGCCTTTAAAAACTCACACCATTCATCGTTAAGCAGTGTGCCATTAGTCTGGAGGTCATTGGAGATCGTAATGCCATCGGGACGGTATTTATTCTGTAGCTCAACAATTGTCTTGAAATAATCCAAACCTAGCATTGTCGGCTCACCACCCTGCCAAGAGAAAATAATTTCAGGTGTATTTTGTCCCGCTATATATTGACGGATATAGGTCTCGAGCGTTTCCTCATCCATGACTGGTGAGCAGCCTGGCTTGTACTCAAGTAAATCTTGTTTGCTTAGGTAGTAACAATAGGTGCAATCGATATTGCACACTGCACCGATAGGTTTCGCCATGACATGTAATCGCTTGGATGCTTTTCCATTGAACTGCGGACCTTGAGTTATGTGCATTCATCACCTTCTTAGTTGCTAGCCTGTGCCCAACGGCGCTAAGACTAATCATTAAGTTAATCGCCTAGTGTGATGATAATGTTCAATTATTCGTGGCGCTTGTTATAGTGTGTATAACTGTTTTTCATAGACTTGCCTGATAAAATTCTTTGATCATAAATGTTGATGGAGCTCCCCTATGAAGCATTCCAAAAGTAATACTCTTTACCTTGGTGCCGCTATTTCGATTTCGCTAATTATGACTGGATGTGCAACAACACAACCTAGCCCTCTTGCCCAAAAAATCGATCAAGATATGGTTCTTATTGAAGGTGGACAATTTACGATGGGCTCGGATAATCCGTCAGCAAATAAATCCGAGCGCCCGGCTCGCACCGTTCGCGTGGAAGATTTCTATTTGGCAAAATTTGAGGTAACCCAAGAGTTATTCGAATCGGTTACAGGCTCTTCTCTGAGTTATTTTAGAAACCCAAATACGCCCGTAAATAACATTAGCTGGCAACAAGCCAATTATTTTATAAAGAAATTGAATGAAAAAACGGGAGAGCACTATCGTTTACCCACAGAAGCAGAATGGGAGTTTGCAGCGAAAGGGGGGAATCTAAGTCAAGGATTCACTTACGCGGGAGCTGATGATATTAACGACGTTGCCTGGTATGCCAGTAACTCAAACAATAAGGCACACAAGGTAGGTCAGAAAAAACCGAATGAGCTTGGCTTATACGATATGACGGGTAATGTTGGTGAGTTTGTTATTGATGCGTTTGATGAAGGTTATTACAAATCAGCACCAAGTGATAATCCGGTAAACGCAAAAGATGAAAAAGAAAGCCTTGCACACAAGTCTGTACGAGGTGGTAGCTTTGCCTATGATGCTGACGAATCCGAAAACTATCGTCGCGATTTTGCTAGCCAGTCAGTCATCATGTCCGACATGGGGCTGAGATTAGCGAAAGACGCTGATTAAACTAAGTAAGAAAAAAGTGGAGCGATAAAAGCTCCACTTTTGGTAATTAGCTCCTATTGACCCCGACAATAGAGGCTTTAAGCTGATCAATAGCTTGTTTAGGTGCATAGTGACTAAGCTCTTGTATGCACCTATCGAAAGCAAAAGCGACAGCACCTTTTTTATGATTTCTCGCTAGAACCTCGCATTGAGCATACAAGTGCTGTGGATTGCCACCGACTTCAAATGCTGTTTGCAACGCTTTACTGGCTTCTAGAACATCGCTTTTTTCTAGAGCTAGACCGTACACGTACCAATAATGAGCATTAGTTTCACCAATTTCTGCGGCGCGTCTAAGTAGCTTTTTCGCATCATCAGCTTTGCCTTGACGCAACAAAGAAAGACCTGCGCTGTATGGTAACGTGCTGGATTTAGGTTGAGCTTTCATCCCTTGTTGTAGCACCGTGAGCGCAGCTTCTTCTTTACCTAGGTGACGATACAAATCTGCTAGGTTAACGTAGCTATTTTCGAAATAGGGTTCGATGCTGATCGCTTGTTTATACAGCTCGGCCGCTTTGTCGATTTCACCTAAGCTGCGGTACACATTCGCCAAATTGGTTCTTCCGAAACCACGATCGGCATTAAACTCTTGAATTTCCATGTACTCTTCTAAAGGCGATTTAATGATATCTTTTTGTAAAGGGGTCATTTGTGCGTAGTTCGCTACCAGCACCGAGGCAGCTTCCGTTCTCACTGAAAGCACCGGGTCATCAAGCAATGGCTCTAGAATCCGCCACCGATCATGAAATTCATAACCAGACGAGCCTGAAATTGCCCCTAATCGAACCATTTCATTCTCATTCTTAACGGCCCTAGCCAAAGATACTGTTGTATTTTGGTCTGTATTGCCTCCCATCCTCTCCAGGGCTGAGGCGCGAATAATGTCTTTTAAAGACGAATCCTGAGCAGAGTATGCTAACGCATTTGCTGCTCCTTGATGACCAATTGAATCCGCATAAAATGCGACAGCAAAATGTTGCTGATTACGATACTTCGAATTCGGGTACCATTCTGCTATCTGTTCATCGGCCCATTGATTGCTTTTATCTTCATGGCATGACATGCAAACATTGGGCGTTCCAATATGTTTGCTCAAATCTGGTCGTGGAATATGCCAACTGTGGTCTCTACGAGGATCGACTTGCATGTAAGTCGTTTCTGGCATGTGACAAGTCGTACATTGCGATGCTTCAGATCCAGCCTTATGAAAGGTATGCTTTTCAGGTGTATATTCAGATGCAATATGGCATTGCGAACATACTGCCTCTTCTGGGATCGTTAATTCTGCCGTGTGTGGATCATGGCAATTAGTGCACGTGACCCCCTTCTCCGCCATTTCAGATTGAAGAAACGAACCATAAACATAATCTTCGTCGTAAATCTGTCCATCATGATAGTAGAGTTCAGGTGTTATAAGACTTAAGCGATATTTATCAAAAAAGGAACCTTTAACATGATCACCTGTTTCATTTAACTGGGTTCGGCGACTATGGCATTGAGCGCATGTTTGCACTTGATTGGTTGCTTCAATTGATTTCGGCTGTAACGTACTATGGCCTTCCTCAAACACCCAATCCGACACTGCTTTAGACAAATTTCGATCAAAGCCATAATGGCTGTCATGCTCAAAAGAAGTGCCAGCATTTTTGTATTTCTTGGCCAGTTCTATGTGCTGACTAGCAGGACCATGGCATGCTTCGCATCCCACATTAATCTCTGACCATGAGCTGTTGTAAGTGTTTTTGTCAGCGTCGTAATTCTTCTTTAGGTGCGTTGAATGGCAATCAGCACACATGAAGTTCCAATTTTGCCCGGTATTGGTCCAATAGAATTCATCCGTTGTTGTCGTTTCTGGATAAAGATGAAACCAACGCTGTCCCCCTTCAACTTTAGCTCTTGTGTCCCAAGCAAAAGGAATAAGCTGCACGCGGCCATCTTCAAACTCGACCATGTACTGCTGTAATGGTTCCCAGCCAAATGTATAGCTGATCTTATAGTCATGCCATTGCCCGTCAGAGCCTTGAATGTTGACCCAATATTCGCCGCCTTTTTTAAAAAAACGATTAGGCATTCCTTTGTGTGTTACAACATGGTTATCAAAATTACCACGCACAGAGGTTGTACTTGCATGCTTCATGGCCATATCGTGATGTGACCCTTTCCAGGCCTCCACCTCGTTTTGGTGGCAATCTATACAAGCTTGTGTGCCAGCATATTCTGGATTTAAGCCTAAAGGAATATTTGGTTTCTCTGTTAATAACTCTTGAGAAAAAGCCATAAAACTGACAACAACGTTGACCAGCAATAAAATACGAAACCGGCCTGCCCACTGACTCATAGATATCCTTATATTTATAATGCACAACCTAAATCAATATAGACACTAAATCACTGGTTATACAAATAATTACAAGCAATACATAACGACTTTAGTATTGCTTTAGGACCGTAAAACAAGCGAGCATCCTATTGTTTTTCATTTCCATCCCCTCTTCTACTACGCAATAAAAATAAGGCTCTTCAGTGATCTAAATCTACTTTACGAATCTCTACAAACTAACAGGACAATCCTATTTCTTCTTAATTAACAAATGGTTACTACCTAGCAATAACTTATAGTTATATCGAGTATAAGAGGATTTTTCTATATACATCATTAACTTATGCAGCAACTAAGCATAAGGCTCACTTGTGCTTATCTTTACTCTCAACAATCTGGAGTTTTTATGGCAAATCAATTGAGCAAAATCGCTGTAGGCGCAGGACTGTTAGCGGCGTCTAGTGCTGCTATAGCAGCAGACAAACCGAATATACTGGCAATTTTTGGTGACGATATCGGCTACTGGAATATCAGCGCATACAACCAAGGTATGATGAGTTACAAAACGCCAAACATCGACCGTATCGCGAATGAAGGTGCGTTGTTCACAGATCACTATGGACAACAGTCTTGTACTGCTGGTCGCGCTGCCTTTATTACGGGTGAAGAGCCATTTCGTACGGGTTTGTTAACAATTGGTATGCCAGGCTCTGACCACGGCATACCTGATTGGGCACCAACCATTGCAGATCTGTTAAAAGAACAAGGTTACATGACGGGTCAATTTGGTAAAAACCACTTAGGTGACCAAGATAAGCACTTACCGACAAAACACGGCTTTGACGAATTCTTCGGTAACTTATATCACCTAAACGCAGAAGAAGAACCTGAAACTTATTACTACCCTAAAGACCCAGAGTTTCGTAAAAACTATGGCCCTCGTGGTGTCATTAAGTCTTATGCCGACGGTAAGATTGAAGACACTGGCCCGATGACACGAAAACGTATGGAGCACGCAGATGAAGAGTTCCTAGAGAGCTCTTTGGCATTTATGGAAAAAGCAGTTAAGGCGGATAAACCCTTCTTTATTTGGCATAACGCCACTCGTATGCACGTTTGGACTCGCTTGCAGGAAAAATACCAAGGTAAATCAGGTGTAAGCATTTATGCCGATGGTATGCTGGAACATGATGATCATGTAGGTGTTTTACTCGACAAGCTGGATGAGCTAGGTGTTGCAGACAACACTATCGTTATCTACTCAACGGACAACGGCGCAGAAACCATGACTTGGCCAGATGGTGGCGCAACACCATTCCATGGTGAAAAAGGTACAACTTGGGAAGGCGGTATGCGTGTTCCTCAACTGGTTCGTTGGCCAGGCGTCATTAAGCCAGGAACCAAGATCAATGAAATGATGGCACACCAAGACTGGTTGCCTACATTATTGGCAGCTGCTGGCGTACCTGATGTAAAAGAAAAACTGGCAGAAGGCTACAAAGCAAATGGCAAAGAATGGCGTGTGCATTTAGATGGTTATAACTTCATGCCATACTTTGAAGGTAAGGAAGAAAAAGGCCCTCGTGAGTCGCTGCTTTACTTTACGTCTAATGGTGAATTAAACGCTGTCCGCTGGAATGACTGGAAACTTCACTTTGCAACGCTTGAAGGGAACCTAAGTAACGCAGTTCGTTTTGCTCCGAACTGGCCTAAAATCATCCACCTACGCGCTGACCCATTCGAAAAAGGCCCAAGCGAATCACAAATGTACTTGCGTTGGATGGCTGACAACATGTGGCTATTTGTACCTGTACAAGACGTTGTGGGAGAGTTCTTTAAAACACTTCCAGAATACCCAATGCAGCGTGGCACAGCGATGAACCCTGCTTCACTAAACTACGACTCTCTAAAAATGCAAGAGAAGCTGCAACAACTAGACAAAGTTGAACAAGAAATCAGCAAGTTTAAGTAAACTAAGTTAACGTTAGTTAATCAGTAACATAAGCCAGCAGACCATTCTGCTGGCTTATGTGTATCGCCACATAGGAACTTACTTAAATCGCCTGTTTAGCCTATACAAAGTGGGCATTGTGAGTACAAACTGAAAAACAAAAAAAGGAGAGCTAACCTGCTCTCCTTTGTATTTTAACCGTGGATAAACTAAGCCACATTAACCGATTTAGCTACACTGCTACTTTGGAAAAACTCATCATGCAATGCGCAAATCGCGTGCTGGTATTCCTTATCACCGACAACAAATTGAACATTTACATTTCTCAATGATGAGTGCAGTGCAACTGGCGTAACGCCATTATTCATCAATGCAAGCACACCTTTCGCCAACGTCTTGTTGGTATCAATTTGAGAACCGATGGCTGAGATAAGCGCGACCATACGACCTTTAATCGAGGCATTCGGATAACGTTTCTCGGCTTTATACAATACTTTGTTTAAGCTATCAGTACTGCCACCTAGATAGTAAGTAATAGAGTTAGCGTTCATCTCTTTACCAACCAAACTTACACGAGCATCGGAGATGATTTCCATCAATTCGTAACTAACGTTATCGGCTTTTCCTACCATTGCTTGGTCAAACAAATGCAGTGCAAATACTTTTTCTTTACCTGCGATGATCTCGACTTTGTCTTCTTCTGGGCGGTAGCTTGAAGAGATCAAAGTACCTTCGTGTTCAGGTTCGAATGTATTTTTAATCTGTAGCTCAATACCACTTTCACGTAAACCCGCAGCGGCATTTGGGTGAATCGCTTCCATGCCAAGGTTAGCAAGTTGGTCTGCTACGTCATAGTTTGTACTACCAATTGGTAATACTTTTTCAGGGCCAACAACGCGTGGGTCTGCTGAGCTCAAGTGGTACTCTTTGTGAATTACTGCTAAATCCGCTTTTGTTATTGCTGCAATTCGGCTAAATGTCATCTCACTATAACCTCGGTCATAAGTGTGCATTAGGCCCTCTTTACAGTAAGCATAACCTGTCACGATTGGCAGTTCTTTTGATACATCGATATCAGCAAACGCGTCACTGATCGACTCATCAAGGCTTCTTGGCGCTTGATTATCCCAACCAGACAGGTCAACGAACTTAGCGTTAATACCCATATTTTTTAGTTTTAGTGCTGTGTTGTAAGCACTATGTGCCTCACCGATAGACGAGAGAAACTCTCGAATTTGAGGCAAGTACTGGCGCAACGAAAATTGACCGTACTGACAGGTTTCTAAAATATTCGCGATACAGTTTTTCGCTTCAGCAATGCGGGAGCGAATGAATTTATCCGCACGGATACGATTCATTGGGTCCGCAAAAATATTTTCATTGGTCAGCAACATACGGCTTTCAACGTACGCTAACGCTTCTTCCCATTTGTCGTCGCGTTTCGCGATAAGCTGATAAACGCCTGGTTTACTGGTTTTTTTACACTCGAGCAGCGCATCGGTCATACCACCGTATGCAGATACGACAAAAATACGATTGTATGGTGTTTTGGGACGAAGAATAATATTGTCGAGAACAGCATCAAATGCTGTCATTGATGTACCGCCGATTTTTTCTACGGTAAATGTCATGATAAGCCTTTTTTGATTGGTAACTTTAAAAAGAAAAAAGAAGAGATAGTAAAGTGTGGGGTGGCAAAGCACCCCACCATCATCTTTTAGTCAACGAGAGGATAAACACCGTTTTCATCGTGCACTTCAGCGCCAGTAATCGGTGGGTTAAACACACACGCCATTACCATTTCTTTATTCTTATAAGCTCTCAAGTAGTGCTCATCGTGTTTATCAAGGATATATAATGTACCTGGTTTGATTGGGTACGTTTCTCCACCTACAACTTCAATCTCACCTTCACCACTCATACAAAACACCGATTCAAGGTGGTTTTGATAGTGAATATGAGTTTCTGTATCTTCATAAATCGTTGTGATGTGGAAAGAGAAACCCATGTTGTCGTCTTTCAACAACATGCGGACACTTTCCCAGTTATCTGAAACAACACGTCGTTCGCTGTTGCGGCATTCATCTAGAGTTCTGACGATCATAATTAAAATCCTTATTAAGATGCTTGTTTGAAATGTTTCGCAGCGATAGTCTCTACTGCATTTTCAAAGATGCTTAGTCCTTGATCTAGCTCTGATTCGCTGATGGTTAGTGGACAGAAGAACTTCACAACTTCATCGTCTGGACCCGCTGTCTCTATCACCATTCCATTCTCGAAACAGTTTTTCGCGATTTCAGATGCCATGTCACCATTGATACATTCAATACCAACCATCATGCCGCGGCCTTTTTTCTGCACAAACATTTGTGGAAAGCGACGAACACAACGGTCAATCACTGCACTCACCTTGTCTGAACACTGCTTGATGTGTGTTTCAAAATCATCGTTTGCCCAGTAAATTTCTAGTGCTTTTGCAGCAGTAATAAAGGCGTGATTATTGCCACGGAACGTACCGTTATGCTCGCCTGGCTTCCACTGGTCAAGCTCAGGCTTAAGTAATACGACAGCCATCGGCAAACCGTAACCACCGATCGACTTCGATAGCGTCACGATATCCGGTTGGATACCAGACGGCTCGAAACTAAAGAAAGTACCGGTACGTCCACAACCTGCTTGAATGTCATCGACAATCACAAGAATGTCATTGGCTTTACAGATTTTGCTCAAACGTTGTAACCACTCGTTTGAAGCAGCATTTAAACCACCTTCACCCTGCACAGTTTCAAGAAGTACAGCGGCTGGTTTATCCATACCTGCAGAGTTATCATTTAGCATGGTTTCGAACAGCGCAAGACCATCTACGCCAGCGTAACCTTCAAATGGAATACGAGTGACGTTACTTAGACTAGAACCGTTACCTTGTCTGTGATGCTGGTTACCCGTTGCAGCCAGTGCGCCAGCAGTACAACCATGGAAACCGTTAGTAAACGCAACGACGCTGTCGCGGCCTTTTACTTTTTTAGCCAGCTTCAATGCCGCCTCAACAGCGTTAGTACCTGTTGGGCCCGTAAACTGAACCTTGTAATCCAAGTTTCTTGGTTTAAGGATGTAAGTATCCAACGCTTCCAGAAACGATGCTTTCGCTTCTGAGTGCATATCCAAACCGTGAGTAATACCGTCCATTTCAATGTACTCAAGCAACGCTTGTTTTAGTACTGGATTGTTATGGCCGTAATTTAGAGATCCCGCTCCAGCAAGGAAGTCTAAGTATCGTTCACCTTGTTCTGTTTCTAGCCAGCAGCCTTTCGCTTTACGAAAAACGACCGGGAAATTGTTTGAATATGAGCGTACGTTGGATTCCTGCTTTTTGAAAATATCCATGATGAGACCGTTTTTATTTCCTATTGTTTGAGGATTATTTGAGAGGAATGCGATACAAATATTCTGTATCGTGTTTGCCTTTAAAGTGGGCTTCTTCATCCAAAAATGTGCTTACTTGGCCAGAATTGCCGTTCATCGCATCTAACTTTTTGAACAGTGCCCAAGAGGCTTTATTATCTTCCGTGATGGTAGTTTCTACCGATTTAACACCGCCTAATTCCTCTCGGGTGAGAAGTTCTTTCAACATGCGGAATGCTAAACCATGACCTCTAAAGCGAGGTGAGACTGCAACTTGCCAGACAAATAAAACGTCTTGCTCGTCTGGTTTCTGATAACCGGAAATGAAACCTGCGATTTCGCCTTTTTGCTCAACCAAAATACTGGTTTTGCTGAAATGCGTAGACTGTAGGAAATTGCAATAAGATGAGTTCATGTCCAATGGAGGACAGTCTGCAATCAAGCTGTAAATGTCGTCACCATCAGAGATTTTAGGCTCACGAAAAATCCATTTTTTACTTGAGTCTTCTCCAATCTCTGGATAAAGGACCCAAGGTGCTGATGTGATCATGTGAAAATACATATCCTTTGAGGTCTAATTAAATTTCCTTTTTATTATGGGCATCCCTCGCGACTAAAAATCAAATAATCCGCCTTTTTATCGGTATTTTTGTGATTCAAATCACAAAAATAAACCTATTAACCAAAAGTTAAAATAGTTCGAGGTCTAATTTATTAAATAGTCACCTAAATGCACAGTACAAAAAACAACCAGAATAAGACCGTTTTCCATGCTGTTCATTTCTCAGAGAAAAATAGAAATCCAAAAAAAAGCGGCATGCTTTCGCATACCGCTTTTATCAATAATTTAACTGCTGATACTAGTTATTTTGATTTCTTAGAAACCGCCTTTGGACGAGGTTCATCCATCAAACCTTTTATCAAAGATACCGTTGCAACAAGTAAAACAATAGTAAACGGTAAACCAGTCGTCACCGCCATTGCTTGAGCAGCAGCTAGACCACCACCCAACATCAATGCAATCGCAACCAAACCTTCAAACGTACACCAGAACACGCGTTGTGGCGTTGGTGCATCGACCTTACCGCCCGCAGCAATAGTATCAATAACCAGTGATCCTGAGTCAGAAGAGGTAATGAAGAACACCACGACTAAGATAATGCCGACAAAAGATGTTATCTCAGCCAATGGCATAACATCTAACATGGCAAAAAGTTTTAAAGGTAGTTCTGCGTTAAACACCGCCTCGTAGCCATCATTAACGTATTGGCTAATTGCGTTACCGCCAAAAGCCGTCATCCATAACACACAAACTGAAGATGGGATAAGAATAACGCAAATAATAAACTCACGAACTGAACGACCGCGAGACACACGTGCGATGAACATACCCACAAATGGTGACCAAGAAATCCACCACGCCCAGTAAAACGCCGTCCAGCCTTGAGAGTAATTCACATCCTCTCGTCCAAATGGCATAGATAAGGCAGGGATATTAGCCACATAGGAAACGATGTTCTCGAAGAAACCAGTTAAAATCGCAATCGTCGGGCCAACAACAATAACAAATAGCAATAGCAGTGCTGCAAGACCCATATTGATTTCAGATAAGATTTTCACGCCCTTATCGAGTCCAGCCACAACAGAGATTAAAGCGAGCGCAGTAATACCAATAATCAATATGACCTGCGTGGTATTGGTCATTGGGACATCAAACAGGAAGTTCAAACCCGTTGCGGCTTGAGATGCACCGTAGCCTAGCGATGTTGCTAAACCAAAAACCGTCGCTACCACTGCAAGAATATCGATAATATGACCAGTCCAACCCCATACACGCTCACCAAACAAAGGGTAAAAAATTGAGCGCATAGTGAGTGGCAAACCTTTGTTAAATGAAAAGATAGCCAGTCCAAGAGCCAAGAGCGCGTATATTGACCACGGATGAAGTGCCCAGTGGTAAATCGTCGCAGCCATCCCTAATGCCGAAGCTGCAGTTGCATCGCCCTCTGCACCACCTAGCGGTGCCCAGTCAGTACGTACACCATTCTCAACGCTCACGCCACCAATCGCAGAACTAAAATGGGACATCGGTTCTGATACCCCGAAGAATACGAGACCAATGCCCATACCTGCAGCAAATAGCATTGCCAACCATCCGGCATAGGAGTAATCCGGTGTTGCTTCAGTACCACCGATTCGCACACGGCCCAATGGTGTGAAGATCAATCCGACACAGACAATGACAAAAATATTACCTGAAGCGAGAAAAAACCAGTCTAAATTGTGTAACAAACCCGCTCGTAGGT
This sequence comes from Vibrio sp. D431a, assembly GCF_030248655.1. NCBI lineage: Bacteria > Pseudomonadati > Pseudomonadota > Gammaproteobacteria > Vibrionales > Vibrionaceae > Vibrio > Vibrio sp. D431a. The sequence continues at coordinate 18,711 of NZ_JAHGAP010000009.1, forward strand.
CTGCAAAAAACGGCTCTACCTGTTCTCGGAATAATAGTGTTATCACAACAAACATGACGATTGCTAAGCCAGAAATTGCAAAAACACGGTTGTGAATATCAAGGCCAAATGGGCCTACCTTTAGCGCAACGTTATCCTGACCAATTTGATAGTCAGTATCTATTGCGTTTACTTTTCCATCGGGGCGTTGAATGCCACCGTTATTATCGGTGCTCACGGATAATCTCCTTAAAAATACGTGACCAAGTTTAAATTACTTTCGTCGGAGTTCGAGTAATGAAACGTCTTCATCACTACCAAGCACATGTTCATAAAACATTGTTCTTATAAGCGGTTACTCAATCCGCCATCATAATCTTAAAGCCCCCTATCTCTCATTGCATTTTATTGTTTTCACCATAAATAACGCCTATTGCCAAACCGAAGATATTGGCATGTTTCGATTAAAGTGATACTGCAGTTGTGCTTGAAACAGCTCCGCAGTTGCTAACGCATCCGTCAGGGCATGGTGAGGTTGATAAGCAGGGAGGCCATATCTTTCACGAGCGTACCCTAATCGTACAGAACCGGGTTTCTTGCCTTTCAACTTATTGATAAAACCTCTGCATTCACGGCGTTGTATCGCATACTCAATATCTAACGTATCAACAACAGGAAACTGTATCCCCTCTCCGATGCTATTTAGCAAGGCGTTATTAAAGAACTGCCTTTCAATGTTCTTGTAGTGAACAAGTACCACTTTGCCTGACAACGCATCCAATATTTCACCCAAGATCTGAGACAGCTGCGGCGCGTTTTTAACCTCAGAGTCAGTGATACCGTGAATAATGACAGACTCGTGGTTTAACTCTCTGTTTGGGTTAACGACCCAATGAGCAGAACCATTACATTGAACACGATCAATAGTGAACGGCACAAGTCCGATCGTGAGAATGACATCCTCTTCCGAGTTCAATCCTGTTGTCTCAAAGTCTACCGAGACAAATGGCACTTGTTCAATTGGTGTTTCCCCATTAACCATCGGTGTCGAATAGTAGCGTTTGAGCCTCTCGTCTTTCGCTTCTTTAGCTAGTTGTTTGAACAACATTGACCACTCTGGCGTCTGGGATGTATCCAACAACGGCTGTTCTTTTTCTACTTTTTTTGAGAACCACATTATTTGCTACTTCTCTGGTATCGAAACTTAATGAAGTTCTGAGCGTTACTTAGAATTTGAAATGCTGCTTTTAAGTTTCGACGTTCAAATTCAGACATGTTCTCCGGCTCAATATTGTTGTCTGGCTCTTCTCCATTTTCTATATCAAGGGCTTGGTGACGAATTCGAACCATGTAGATTAGCTCCATCGCATCCCTTAAATCCAAACCTCGACCTTTCGGTAAAATGCCAGCATCATTAATGTCATCTAAACGGTCGAAAGAGTTTTGCGATCGCGAACCGATTGCCAGAGAATGCACCCGTATTAAATCGGCCAACGGAGCCGTCCCCCTTCGCTTCAAGTTAATCGAGTTGCGATGACGACCATCTTTCTCCATCACAAAGTCTTTGAAAAAGCCCAGTGGAGGCGTCCTACGTATTGCGTTATACGCCATACAAGCAAGAAAGCGGTTATTTCTTTTCGCTCGTCTCACAATAAAGCTGCTTAATTGCTCCGCCCATTTCACTCGCCCATGCACACCGAGGAGATCAAAAAAGATATTACTATTTAACAATCTCTCAGGGGTTGGATTGTCTATCCAGTTTCCAAAGCATTCTTCCCATTCTGCACGAGTTTTTCGCCATTCTGGGTTGGTAGCCATAATGTCTCCAGTACAATAAGCATAGCCGCATGCCGCTAAACCATCACAAACAAATTTAGCAAACTTTTCAAAGTACTCTCCGTGAATCTCAACGTCATAACTGTTATCGAGAATAAGCGCGTTATCTTGATCCGTTACAATTAGCTGCTCATCCCTCGCCATTGAACCCATTGCGACTAAACAATAAGGAATGGGCGCTGGGCCGAACTCTTGCTCAGCTAATTCAGCGAGGCGTTGTTTGAAACTACTGCCTATAACCGACATGGCTCGACCAATCATGTGCGCGTTGGCATCTTCATTGACCATTCTTACGAAACAGTCTTTTACTTGTTCAGAAACCTGCTTGAGATCCTCGACACTGGTTTGCTGAAAAATAGAGCTCACTAGCAATAGGCTGTTCTGAGATTCGTAACGAACGATGTCCGTCATGCCAATAATTCCTATCGGCTTTTTATCTTTTAAAATTGGTAAATGATGCACGTTGTAACGCAACATAGTTAACATGGCCTCAAACACATAGGCGTTATAATCCAATGAAACAACGTCATAACTCATGACCTCACTCACTGGAATATTGGTATCAATACCTTGAGCTAGTACGCGAATGCAAAGATCGCGATCAGTCAATATTCCAAGCAGCTGTTCGTCATCTTCTTCTGTGAGCTCCTCTGTCGGGCGAATAATGAGCAGAGAGGTGACATTCTCCTCTGCCATGAGTATTGCAGCTTCCTGAATTGAAGCCGTTGCCTCCAGAGTTACTGGATCTCTTGCTAAGATTTTACGTGCCTTAGCGGTGGTAAAGTCATTGCTTTCAGATCGGCTAGATATTGCGCTTCGCAAACGCGCGCTATCTTCCAGTTCCATGTAGTCCGCAAAGTTTTCAAACTCATCACAAAGTTCATTGAAGATGTTTTCCGGAATACAGTAAACGAGAGTGTCTTCTATCGCTTTGGCTGGCATCCGTACGCGGTTGTTCATCAACAACCCCATCTGACCAAACAGTCCACCAGCATCAATCCTGTTGTAAAGTTCACCTTTACGCCGATAAATCTCTACCGCCCCACTTCTCACCATATACAAGTCGCGGATCGTATCTCCGAAGTTAAGGATTTTTGTTCCTTGCCGAAAGTATGCAACCTCGGCATTGAGAGCGATTTTTCTAAGCTGCTCTTCAGGTAGGTCATCAAAAGGTGGGTACTGGCTAATGAAATTGAGCACTTCTAACTGTTCGGCTTCCATTTTTTATTCCATACGTTGCCTAAACTACAGCGATAAATATCACCCTGAGTGAAATCAAGCAATAAATAAATCTAAGGATAACAGTACCTAACCGATTTCACAGGACCAAGCCTTAACCAAAAATTAGAGCTCTAACCTTTTTACATGTAGAGTTCTAAGCTATCACAGCTTATATCTATGCAAGCGAGTTGAGTTGAAATGTACAAAAAAATTCAAAATAAATTCAACCCTACGTCAGGGCAACGTTATGGTGGACAAAAACACATCACAAGCAATTGTTTTAAATATAAAAAGTAAGAATTGAACACACCTTGCTCAACGAATTCTCTATGCACGGCAGAACTAGTTAACCAACCCCCTTTCGTTGAAAGTTGAACTAAAATTAATTAGAGTACAAATCGTTAAACAGTTATAAACACACGAAAAAGGACAGATAACATGGATCCCATACTGGAAGTTAAGGGACTGTATAAAGTGTTTGGAGAAGACCCAGAGAGAGCCTTCTCGCTTATCGACAAAGGCGTCGATAAAGACGGTATTTTTGAACAGACAGGTTTAACAGTCGGCGTAAACGATGTATCTCTCACCATAAATGAAGGGGAAATTTTCGTAATCATGGGCCTTTCTGGCTCCGGGAAATCCACCCTTGTTCGACTTCTTAACCGGCTCATTGAGCCGACTAAAGGTAGTGTTTATCTCAAAGGAAGAGATATCGCCCACATCTCCGAAAATGAACTTCGAGAAGTTCGTCGTAACAATATCTCAATGGTGTTTCAAAGTTTCGCACTCATGCCACACATGACGGTGATTGAAAATGCCGCCTTTGGTTTAGAACTTGCCGGCATCGACGTTAATGAGCGTCAGAAAAGTGCCCTTTCCGCCTTAGAAAGAGTGGGTTTAGACCCTTATGCAGAATCTTTCCCTGACGAATTATCCGGAGGTATGAAACAGCGCGTTGGTTTAGCGAGAGCGTTAGCTTGTGATCCAGACATCCTATTAATGGATGAGGCGTTTTCCGCTTTAGACCCATTGATCCGTTCTGAGATGCAAGATGAGCTTATTCGTCTACAGAACGATGACAAACGCACAATTGTCTTCATTTCTCATGATTTGGATGAAGCAATGCGCATTGGCGACCGTATCGCCATCATGCAAAACGGTGAGGTTGTTCAGGTTGGTACACCTGATGAAATATTACACAGTCCAGCAAATGATTATGTCGAAGCGTTTTTCCGCGGCGTAAACATCGCAAGTGTCTTGACAGCAAAAGATATCGCGCGCAAGAAGCCAGCGGCTGTTTTTAAGAAATCGGAAAATGACGGTCCAGGCTCTGCGATGCAGATTCTGATGGATCACGACCGTGATTACGGTATTGTCGTCGATAAATCTAGCCGATATTCCGGCATCGTATCTCTTGATTCACTACGTTTGGCTCATAAAGAAAACCGTTCGTTAGCCAGTGCTCAATTACCGGATGAAGTTACTCTTCAGCCTGATCAGTCAATTAATGACATTTTGGGTCTGGTTGCTGGTGTTCCTTATGCCGTGCCTGTCGTAGATGAGAAAGGAACTTACTTTGGTGTCGTGACTAAATCACGTCTTCTACAAACACTAGATAAGGATTAACACGATGTCTTCAGAGCAAACTAACAATGATCCCTGGTCAAATACTGCTCCTGCGCAAGATGATCCTTGGTCGCAAGGTACAGAGGCCGCGCCAAGTAATGATTGGCTCAACTCAGAAACTGTAGAGCAAGCACCATTCGATATTATGAACCCATTCCAAGATGCGGTTTTACCCCTCGATAGCTGGGTAGAGTCCGGTTTGAACTGGCTGGTGGAACATGGTCGACCTGTTTTCCAAGCAATACGAGTTCCAATCGACTTTATTCTAACGTCGTTTGAAACTGCTTTGGTGTCTACACCTGCGCCTATAATGGTACTCATTTTATTTTTGCTAGCGTGGCAGTTTTCCAATGTAAAACTTGGTTTTTCTACTCTTGTATCCCTTGTTTTCATCGGCCTAATTGGTGCGTGGTCACAAGCGATGACAACGCTAGCACTGGTGTTAACCGCCGTTTTCTTCTGTTTGCTTATAGGGCTACCAATGGGGATATGGTTGGCAAGGAGCCAAACCGCTGCCAAATTTGTTAGGCCAATATTAGATGCAATGCAAACGACTCCCGCGTTCGTTTACCTTGTGCCAATTGTTATGTTGTTTGGTATTGGTAACGTTCCTGGCGTAGTAGTAACGATCATTTTCGCCCTGCCTCCCGTTGTGCGCCTGACTATTTTGGGTATTCAGCAAGTACCTGAAGAGCTTATCGAAGCTGGCCACTCTTTCGGGGCAAACAAAAAACAGATGCTTTATCGCATCCAGTTACCGTTGGCGTTACCAACCATCATGGCAGGTGTAAACCAAACCTTAATGCTGTCACTTTCTATGGTAGTGATTGCTTCAATGATTGCTGTTGGCGGCTTAGGCCAAATGGTACTTCGTGGTATTGGCCGACTTGATATGGGTCTTGCTGCCGTTGGTGGCTTAGGCATCGTTATTCTTGCGATTTTGTTAGACCGTATCACCCAGGTGTTAGGGGTTAATGCGGGCAACACTAAACTTCGCTGGTATCACACAGGTCCTGTTTCATACCTATTAAAACTGAAAACAAAGACGAACCAAGACGATCTAAAACTTAGGAGAAACATCAATGAATAATTCATGGAAGAAAGCGCTCTCTGTTGGAGCTCTAAGTACTATCGCATTTTCAACTTATGGTGTGGCAAGTGAACTACCGGGTGAAGGTGTCACTGTTCAGCCTGTTCAATCAACCGTTGCAGAAGAAACATTTCAAACGTTGATCGTAAACCGCGCACTTGAAGAGCTTGGTTACGATGTTAAACCGACCAAAGAAGTGGACTACAACGTAGGCTACACCTCTATTGCTAAAGGTGATGCTACTTTCTTAGCGGTTGGTTGGTTCCCTCTTCACGCCGATAAGTACACGATGTCGGGCGGTGATGATAAGTTCTTCCGTAAAGGCCAATACGTAAGTGGTGCTGCGCAAGGTTATTTGATCGATAAGAAAACCGCGGAAAAATATAACATCACGAACATTGGTCAGTTAAAAGATCCAAAATTGGCGAAGCTATTCGATGCAAACGGCGATGGCAAAGCGGACTTAACTGGTTGTAACCCAGGTTGGGGGTGTGAAATGGTTGTTGAGCATCAGTTGGATGCTTTCAAACTTCGTGACACAGTAACACACAACCAAGGTAACTACGCGGCGATTATCGCTGATACGATCTCACGTTACAAAAAAGGCGATCCGATTCTTTACTACACTTGGACACCGTACTGGGTAAGTGGCGTTTTAGTTCCAGGGAAAGATGTTGTGTGGTTAGAAGTGCCATTCTCTTCACTTCCTGGTGAGCGTAAGGACATTGATACGACACTAGAGAACGGTAAGAACTACGGCTTCGAGATGAACTCTATGCGCATCGTTGCCAATAAAGAGTTTACGGAAAAAAACCCTGCTGCTGCGAAGCTATTTGAAATCATCAAACTAAATATCAATGATGTTAGTGCTCAGAATATGATGATGAGCCAAGGTAAGAACAGCTCAGCGGACATCGAGTCTCATGTAAATGGTTGGATCAAAGCGAACCAGAAAAAGTTCGACGCATGGGTCGAAGAAGCGAAGAAAGCCGCAATGTAATCATGCCTTTATCAATCTCTAGAGCCAGTTGGTGTTATCAACTGGCTCTTTTTTACACAAACGCCCCTCCCCCTTACATAGACATACCAACACTTACACTACTCGACCATAAACCCACATTATAATTCACGTTTATTTCACGCTTGCTTTGCTAAAAACAACACAACATAACAATTAAACTATTCGAATAAATATGAAAAACTTATCAAAGAGCTCTGTGTGGGGGCCTTTGCAGCCAATTGCTGCCTTTTCTTTGTTTTCACTTCTATTTCTGTCTATCTCAAGAGTTTTGCTAGCTTTTTGGCAGATTGACCGTATTGACTCTCTAAACGACTTAATTTACATCCTAGGTCAAGGTTTGCGCGTAGATATTGCAACGCTTTGCTGGTTATTTATTCTTCCAGCACTGTTTTCAACCTTCATGCCATTAACCGGTAAGATGGGAGAGTGTTGGAAGCGAATATTACGCATATGGATGGTTTTAGGGCTTTGGGTGCTTGTATACATGGAGCTCGCAACAGCGCCATTCATTCAGGAATACGACCTACGTCCAAACCGCCTGTTTGTGGAATACTTAATCTACCCAAAAGAAGTCTTGAGTATGCTCTGGACTGGCTACAAATTAGAACTGTTTATTGGTGCGTTAGGTACAGTTTTAACCATCACTTTAGGTTGGAAGTGGAGTAAGAAACTGACCGATAAGGCGCAGCAGGTCAACTGGAAATGGCGACCACTATTGGCACTTTTCGTTGTTCTTTTTGGGGTTGCAGGTGCTCGCTCATCTTTAGGTCACCGCCCGCTAAATCCTGCTATGGTCGCCTTTTCTAACGATCCACTGCTTAACGACTTAGCACTGAACTCATCTTACTCATTGTTGTTTGCGGTTAATAGCATGAAGTCAGAAAAGAGCGCGGAGCAGTTCTACGGAAAAATGGACACTCAAAAGATGTTGGAATTAGTTCGCACTTCATCAACAAAGTCCGACTTCACCCCTTCATTACTCCCAACCATGAACAGTAACCCCGCGACTTACCAAGGTAAACATAAAAACTTAGTGATTTTGCTACAAGAAAGCTTAGGCGCCCAATTTGTCGGTGCTTTGGGTGGTTTGCCTCTAACACCAAACCTTGATGAACTCATGAAGGAAGGTTGGCAGTTCACACAAATGTACGCCACTGGTACTCGTTCTGTCCGTGGAATTGAAGCCGTAACCACGGGCTTTCCTCCATCTCCGTCTCGCGCGGTAGTGAAGCTGAGTAAAAGCCAAACGGGTTTCTTTACTATCGCGGACTTACTAAAAGCTCAAGGCTATCACACGCAATTTATTTACGGCGGTGAAGCCAACTTTGACAACATGAAAACTTTCTTCTTTGGTAACGGTTTTGATCAAATAGTAGAAGAAGACGATTATAACAACCCAAGCTTTGTTGGCTCTTGGGGGGTTAGCGATGAAGATCTATATAACAAAGCAAACGAAGAGTTTGAACGCCTTTCAAAAAGCGACAAACCTTTCTTTAGCTTAGTTTTTACGTCAAGTAATCATAGCCCTTATGAGTATCCGCAAGGCAAAATTGAGCCATACGATTCAGAACATATGACGCGTAACAACGCCGTAAAATATTCCGATTACGCTTTGGGCACTTTCTTTGAAAAGGCGAAAAAGTCATCTTATTGGGATGATACCATTTTCATTGTAATTGCAGATCATGATGCACGTGTTTCTGGCGCTAACCTTGTTCCGGTTAAGCACTTTCACATTCCAGCATTGATCCTTGGTAAAGGCATTCAACCACGTAAAGATGACCGCATAGCAAACAACATAGACATGCCGCCTACACTGTTATCTCTAATTGGGGTAGATGCTAAAACACCGATGATTGGTCGTGATTTAACGAAGCCACTGGCTCGCGAAGATGAACGCGCAATGATGCAATACGACAAAAACTTTGGTTATTTAACGCGCGACAATCTCGTTGTGCTTTCCCCTGGTGAAAAGATATCGACCCTGGCGTACGACTTTAAAGACCAAACCATGAAGCCGCTAGAGGTGGACGAGTCTATTATCGAGCGTGCAAAAGCAAACGCATTATTTGCATCTAAAGCGTATCAAAACAACTGGTATTCTTCCAAAAACACTCATTAATACCAATGATTGCGCTGATAAAAAGGAGCTAAACGGCTCCTTTTTCTTATTCTTTCACTTACCTTCGAGAATGTGCTACTGACAACTCCTGTCGTTCCTTTCCGTTAGATTGCCCCTACTATTTCTAATTGATTAAGGAACAAACCATGCTGACTATCAATTCATTCGTTCTCTACGTTGAGGACATCCACATAAGCCAAGTTTTTTATTCGAAACTGTTCGAACGCAAAGTCACGCAGTTGTCTCCAACCTTCGCCGCTATTCCACTGACCGAAGGCTTAACGTTGACACTCAAGCAAAGAGATAATCTTTCACCCTACAGCGGCATTCGAGGTGGTGGTACCGAGTTGTCTTTATCAGTGCCCAACAGGCATACGTTAGAGCGCATTTACAAGCGCTGGAAAGACCTAGGTGTTGAGTTTGTTCAACCACCAGCGACATCAGTGTATGGGTTAAATTTTATGGCTATCGATCCAGATAAGCATCGCATTCGCGTTTTCATAAATGAATAAAAATGCGTTAAAAATGCTTTTTACCCATTCCCAATGTGACTTCAATAAATTAGACTCAAGGAAACATCAAAAGCGGCGTAGTAATAAGAAGGAATGCCCATGAGCTCAAGTATGATCCTTAGCGAATCCCTAATCGAGAGCGGAAGAGATATCCCCCTCAAAGAACTGCTTTATGCAAAGCGCGTGCTGGATAACTACATGGCAGTAGCCAAAGAAAGTAGCCCGCTTGAGCTATTAACTGAGATGAAATCGGCAGCAAAGCAAGTAGAATACTTTACAACGACGAGTAACCCGTGTGAGGCTCGTAATGTCATCAGTCAGATGATTGATAAAATCGACACCGCGGAATCTTTTGCTTCGTTCAAAGCATTAGCAGGTAAGCCATCTCAAGCACTCAATGAACTAATTGAAGATCGAGCTCAGCTGATTAAACACGAACGAGAACTCCTGCTCGCCTCAGGCTATGACGCCTCACGAATCTAATATACGCGACAGGCTAAAAGTCATAGCTAACAACGAAAAAGGAGCTCTTAAAGAGCTCCTTTTGCTTTTCAAAAATCGGATACAAAAGACTTAAAGGCCGATATCTTCCGTTATTGCTTTGATTTGTTTGAGGTCCATTTTATAGACTTCAATCATTTGATCGACCTGACTTAGTCGTGAATTAGCTTCATCATGTTTATCACACGCGTCCGACTTCACGTCCCAAGATTTGCCTTCTAAAAATACGTCACACTCTTTCTTGAGTTTCTCAATCTTAGGTAATAATTTTGACCGTTCTTTCTCGAGAGACTCTAATTCTTGCGAAATTTTTAGCTCTTTCTGGAATACTTCGCGGGACCGCTCAAACATAGTCGCTTGCATATCCGCTTGACGACTCAACTTCTCATTTTCTGACTTCGTCGTGTTGATCTTATCTGCCTGCTGCTTCAATTGAGACTCTAGTGACAAGTTGACCTTCTCGACCTCAGTCAATTGCTTTTGCAACTTCTTAAGTGCTTTCTGATGAGCTTCATCTTTCGCGGCGAGTAACTCACTAACTTGGTTTTGTATTTCTTGGTCGAGCGCCTCTTCACGCACTTTTACTTGAGATGCCAACTGGGTTTTATCTTGCGTTAGTGCTTGATACTTTTCTTCTAATACGTGGTAAGTCGATTCCCACTTGTTCGCAGTGACAACCGATCCAACAAGGCCACCAAATGCCAAGCCTAACACCGCAGCGATTGCGATATAGATATGCGTACGTTTGTCACGCTCTTCAATGACAACTACGTCGTCTTGCTCTTCCATTTTGTTCTGAGAACTCACCGTATACTACTCCAAGGACTCTTTTACTTTGCTAGCGGATCAATTCCGCAAACATAATTGATGCTGTATAAATCAGAAATGCGCCAATTAATGTTATAACGGTCGCTTTTTGGACTTTTTCATTGGTTCGATAACGAAACAGCACAAATGCTACTGCAATCAACACCGCAATGGCTAATAATCTGGTCATACCGCCTCCTTGTCCACTCATGAAAAACTGCCTAGGTCCGTAGACTGTTTCACAAAGATTCATTGTAACCCATTTATACGTACCATAAGGTCAACTTAGCGTAGATTTTAAAATAAGTGCTCCGATTTTAATCAATTTTGTGTCCTTAATTGAATAACTTATGTCGTAACAATCGAAACACATTTATCGTTCTGAAGTATTTTTGGGTTCCATTCCCTAACCCAATAAATTTTATTTATGCCGTGACTCGCACAAAAAGATTGGCAAACATACCTTCATGAAAATTGATGAGGTTATTTCATTGAAAATAAATTGACATAGGGTGTTGAAATGGACCAAAAACATGATAGAGTTCACACGTTAATGATGACCAGCATCATTAACTAACCTTTACTCATTTAATTGAGTAATTGTTCCGATGAAGACTGCAGGAGAGTGGTTATTAATCAAATTTTAACATTTGATTAGCATAACTCGCCGAAGAATTAACTATTTCAGGTGCTACCTAGGTAGCGGGGACTGTAGTTGGAGGAACCTCTGGAGAGAACCGTTAAATCGGTCGCCGAAGGAGCAAGTCTTGCACTCACGCAAGGTGAAACTCTCAGGCAAAAGGACAGAGGAGTGGAAAGTTACAACCTAACTATTTTGCTTGGCCTTCCCGCCTACAACCAATAGCTTAGTTCTTTTAGAGATCGTTGATCTCGTCCTTTCCCTCTTCTCCTTATTAGTTGTTTTATTAAGGGGAAATCATGAACAACCTACAATCTTTACTACAAACCATCGATAATTTTGTCTGGGGTCCACCGCTGCTTATTTTGCTAGTGGGTACAGGTGTTTACTTCACTTTTAGCCTTGGCTTGATCCAGTTTAAACACCTCCCAACAGCGCTAGCGATGGTATTCAGTAAAGATAAGTCATCTAATACTCAAGGTGACGTTTCTAGCTTTGCAGCTCTTTGTACTGCACTCTCAGCAACAATTGGTACTGGTAACATTGTTGGTGTTGCCACAGCAATCAAACTCGGTGGACCAGGCGCTCTATTCTGGATGTGGCTCGCTGCCCTTTTCGGAATGGCGACTAAATACGCCGAATGTTTGTTGGCGGTTAAGTACCGAAGAGTCGATGATAAAGGCCAAATGATTGGTGGCCCAATGTATTACTTGCAATACGGTGTTGGCTCAAAAGCTCTCGCGATCATGTTTGCAGTGTTTGCTTTGGGTGTTGCTTGTTTTGGTATCGGTACGTTTCCACAAGTAAACGCGATTCTGGATGCAAGTGAGATATCTCTTGGTGTTAACCGTGAGCTATCTGCCTTTGTACTAACTCTTTTGGTTGCTTTCGTAACTTTGGGTGGCATCAAATCCATTGCTAACGTTGCAGGAAAAGTGGTTCCTACCATGGCTGTATTTTATGTGTTGGCGTGTTTAAGCGTGATCATCATGAATGCAGACCAATTGTTCAATGCCGTTGAATTAGTGCTGGTTTCAGCCTTTACATCAACAGCAGCGACGGGTGGTTTTTTAGGTGCAAGCATCATGCTGGCAATCCAATCAGGTATCGCTCGCGGTGTGTTCTCAAATGAATCTGGTTTGGGTAGCGCGCCTATGGCAGCAGCAGCAGCGAAGACAGACTCTTGTGTTAAACAAGGCCTAATTTCAATGACGGGTACCTTTTTCGATACCATCATTATTTGTACCATGACAGGCCTTGCTCTAATCCTGACTGGTGCATGGCAAAGTGACTTTGCAGGTGCCGCGATGACGACTCATGCTTTTGCGGTGGGTTTAAATGCAGATACATTTGGTCCTATGCTCGTCTCAATCGGTTTGATGTTCTTCGCTTTTACCACCATTCTTGGTTGGAACTACTACGGTGAGCGTTGCGTTGTGTTCCTGTTCGGAACTAAAGCTGTGCTTCCATACAAACTGATTTTCGTCGGCTTGGTGGCATCTGGTGCATTCCTTCACCTCGATATGATTTGGCTACTGGCTGATATCGTAAACGGTCTGATGGCAATTCCTAACCTAATTGGTTTGATCGCACTGCGTCACGTCGTACTGGCAGAAACCAAACTGTTCTTTAGCTCAACATCGCAATCAGGTAAAGTTGAAGCAGTGAAAGCTTAGTGAAACGGCAGGTTTGCGGTCACAAACTGTCAGTCACAGAGAGCAAGACACATTAGAAATGGTAAAACACAAAGCCCGCTATTATTTAGCGGGCTTTATTTATCTTCGGTTAAATGGTTAATCTCTCAACCATTGATGCTCAACGTTTTCTCCACGTTCTTCAAAAAACTTCGCATTTTTTTGCTTGAATTGATCCGCTTTCAACTCTGATAGCGGCCAGTCTAAAAATGCTTCTGTTACAAACGAGTCGCCGACACCAACTTCAATCGATTCCAGATGTTTCCCGATGTAGCGATAAAAGTAGCCTTGCCCAAACGCATCGCACACCATAGGTACATGCCTGACACGTTGATGATTGACAGAGACCGAAGCCCAAGTCGTCGTTTTAGGTTCACAGGTTTGCTCTTTTACAACGTCGACCTCAAATTTATTGTCCATAGTTGTCGAAACAAAAACGACAATAGCGTCATGCAAATACACACGCCTGAGCAATAACTGTTTAGTGTCTTGAGTTCGCGTTTGTTGTATTCCATTAGCAAAAGGCTCGAAGTAGCCCCAGTGCCAAGACCAGATCATGCCGCGTTGCGCAAACTGTACTTGTGGCCACGTATGCCAAGCTACAGCGGCACCTATCCCCACAATAAATACAGCGAGTAGTATCAACAATCGATAAATATTACGCATTAAACGGGTTTTTCAATTAATAACTTCACACCAAGTGCGACTAATACTGCGCCCGTCGCGCCTTCCATCCACTTCATAAAGCTTGCATTCTTTAGTAGATTTTTAGCCGAGTTAAGCGCGCCAGCTAAACCACACTGCCAAACCATCGCAATAGCAAAGTGTACAGATGCCATCATCATTGATTGAAGCAAGGGTGAACCTTCTGGATTCACAAACTGTGGCAAGAAAGCCAAATAGAAGACCGCCGTTTTCGGGTTCAAGACGTTAGAAAGAAAGCCCTCTCTAAAAGAGCGCTTACCATTAAACACTTCGTGAATCTGCTCGGTCACGGTCAATCCATCTTTCGACGACATTAGCGCTTTTAAACTGCTCAAACCAAGCCAGATAAGATAAGCTGCGCCAATCATTTTTACGATTTGGAACAACTCTGCTGATTGCGCAAGAATCGCCGAGATACCAACCGCAGAAAAAAAAGCATGTACGAATAAGCCAAAGCAAATCCCTAGACTGGTTGTACATCCATCTTTTAGGCCCGATCGGCTAGTGTTACGGATAACAAGTGCAGTATCTAAACCTGGCGTTAACGTTAAAATCGTAATGGCAATAATAAATGCCTCGAAATTCAAAATATCCATATTATCGTGATAATTAATTGTTAATCCTTCATCAATACCGCCAATCCACAAGATTCGCAAGCTTCTTTTTTAAGAGAGCTATACAACTGGGTGAGTTTATGGACAATGGGTTGGAGTTAATTGTTAATTATTAGTAAATTAACGCAGGTTGCTTAGTGCAACACCATATGAAGGACCCGTTATCGGGTGTTTAGGGAAAGAACAAAAGAATAAGAGTAGTCACATGAACGCATTTACAAAACTCGTTGAACATTCCAAAAAAGTGGCAAATTTTGAGCATCTATCAGCCATCATAGATTGGGATCAAGCGGCGGTCATGCCACCTGGTGGCGCTGAAGCACGCTCGAATGCCACGGCAGAGCTCGATGTACATATCCATTCTTTAATGACTCAACCGCACTTGGGAGAGCTTTTCGCTCAGGCAGAAGAAGAGACGCTGTCTACAAAAGAAAAATCTATCCTAAGAGAAATGAAGCGTGGGTGGCAGCAAGCTAACTTACTACCAGAATCATTAGTTCAAGCTCAATCTCTTGCTGGCTCCAAATGTGAACATGCATGGCGTACACAACGTGGAGAAAATGACTGGGCTGGTTTTGAAAAGAACTGGGCTGAAGTCGTAAAGCTATCGCAGGAAGAAGCGCAAATTAGAGCCGAAGCAAATGGCACGACTCCTTATGATGCCATGCTCGATGTTTATGAACCTGGCACAACATCTGCGTCGTTAGACATTCTTTTTGCTGACGTGAAAACCTGGCTTCCTACTTTGATCGATGAAGCGCTTGAAAAACAACAATCAGACAACATCTTATTGCCAACTGCACACTACCCTGCGGAAAAGCAAAAAGCGCTCGGTTTGGAAGTCATGAAGCTACTTCAATTCGATTTTGAACACGGTCGACTTGATGAGAGTACCCACCCATTTTGTGGTGGTGTACCGACAGATGTGCGTATTACGACACGTTATAATGAAAACGAGTTTGTCCAATCACTGATGGGGATTGTCCACGAAACTGGCCATGCTCGATACGAGCAAGGGCTACCAAAAGATTTATCAGGAACACCCGCGGGAGAAGCTCGCTCTATGGGTATTCATGAATCACAATCACTCTTCTTTGAAATGCAAATAGGACGAAGCAGCGCGTTTATCGATCACCTCGCTCGACTGGCTTCTAACCATTTTTCTGGTAGTGAATTCGAAAAAGACAATTTAGCCAAAATTTACACTCGCGTAGAAAAAGGCTTTATTCGCGTAGATGCTGACGAACTAACATATCCTGCTCACGTTATTCTTCGATATGAAATTGAGCGAGATCTCATGAACGGCGTCATCAAACATACAGATGTACCAGAACTCTGGAACGAAAAGATGAAAGCGTACTTGGGGCTATCAACCGAAGGAAACTTCAAAAATGGCTGTATGCAAGATATCCATTGGACAGACGGAAGTTTTGGCTATTTCCCGTCCTACACGCTCGGTGCGATGTACGCTGCACAATTTATGGCAGCAATGAAACAAACCGTCGATGTAGATGCGGTTATTCGTTCTGGCGACTTAGCTCCGATATTCAATTGGCTCTCGGAAAACATCTGGAGTAAAGGGAGCTTATTCACCACTGATGAGTTGGTAAAACAAGCCACGGGTGAAACACTGAATGCTAAACACTTTCAAGCTCACCTAAAAGATCGCTACTTATAAAGCGAAAAGAATAGAAAGTAAAAGCCCAAGGTTCGTATGTTCCTTGGGCTTTTTGTAGGCTCTCTATGTGTTATGCCAAGCTAGGGATGAGCCTAGGCTTGTACAAACAGTCCTCACCCTCTGGTCTAGTTTTAAACCGACGATGAAGCCACATATACTGGCTCGGACTTGCCATGATTGATGTTTCAACTATTTGATTCACGAATGCGGCGGCACGTTGATGATCCTCTTTCGGGAAACCTTCGACGGGCGCACTAATGGTTAGGGTATAGTGTCCGTCTTTTCCTCTTACCATCGTAAAAGGCACAATGGCGCAATCTGTAGAATCAACCAACAAACTTGTGCCTGTCGTAGTACAAGCATTTTTAACGGCAAATAACGGTGCAAATGTCGAGCGTCGGTTACCATAATCGTGGTCCGGTGCATACCAAACCCGCTCACCCGTTTTAAGTGCTTCAAGCATGGCTTTGACGTTTTTACGATCAATCAGTGTACGATTAGAGCGAGAGCGTCCCTTATACTGAAAATAATCAAAGCACGGATTATTGTTTGGGCGATAAACACCGGTTCCAGACTTTTTAATGCCAAAAGCTCGAGCACCTAACTCTAGATTCATTGAGTGTACGGCCAACATTAATGCACCTTTGCCTGACTTCTCTAAAGCCTCTAGATGCTCCATGCCTTTTATCGTGACGTGTTTGTTTACCCGTTTATCTGACCAAAACCATGCCATTGCGGTCTCAAAAAGTGCGATGCCAGTATTGTCGATGTTGTCTTTTAGAATTGCTTCGCGTTGGCATTCTTCCATATGAGGGAAGCAAAGCTCAAGATTGCGTCTGATCGTAACTTGACGTTTTCTCATGAGTCGCATAGCTAAACGACCAATGTTGCGTCCCAAAGCTAGTTGAACTTTAAAAGGAAGGAGGCTAAGTAAGTACATCACGCTAATGATAATTAACGTTCCCCAGTAACGAGGCAAAAGAAATTCGGCCTTGAATGCAGGCTTTTTGTATTTGTTCATGTAAGTATTGTCAGATGTGCCCATCTATAAGTGATAAAAACAATGATAATGGACTGCACTTTTATCATTGATAACGCTAATAACATAAATTAAAGCGCGCGGATTCTATGGTTCTTCGACACACTACACAATAAGAACTTTGCAGAAATATGTAGGGAATGAAAAAGCAGTAAAGATGAGTCGCCACGTTAACATCTATCGGAGTGATTTATCTACTGCCCTTTCCTAAAGTTTGAAGAAACATAACTTTGTATTTTCAATGCGCTAAATAATGCCTGTTTTTCAATCACATAATGCGACCGTGATGAATGCAACAAGAAGACATCATATCAATACTCGCCATTAGCGATTGAATTTGCACTAAAAAGCCGCAGCAATTTCTCGCTGCGGCTTCTTATTCACTTAACAAGTAGAGTGGCGTTATTCGTACCCTACTGTTTTGGATAATAAATTTACGATCAACACACCAGCGATGATAAACCCAATACCAACTAGGGCTGGTAAGTCTAGACGCTGTCCGTAAACAAAGTAACCAACCGTCGCAACCAAAACGATCCCAGCACCACTCCATATGGCATAAACAACCCCGACAGGCATTGTTTGCACTGTGACGGAAAGCAAGAAGAAAGCGATGCCGTAACCAATCAAAACGACTGTGCTCGGCATTACTTTCGTAAATTGCTCTGTTTTGGGAATATAAGAAGTGGCAATCACTTCACATACAATCGCTATCGACAGCGCCAACATTGGTGGCATAGAGACAAGCATTTTGAACATAAGGCATTAACGCTCAACAGAAATGTAACCGACAACATGTCCGGATAATTAGGCCGCGCATTATACCCAACTCATCTCACGATGGAATACCACTAATGATGTTTACACACCATCACTTTCGCTTACTTTTTGATGACCAGGTGAAAGGCTGACGTTTTGGTGCTGACGAGAAATTTCAAAGTAGATATGCATATCAATCGGCTCAGGTGTATTGAGTAGCATCTTACCTACTTCACGTTGGAAATGACCATAATTACCTAGCTCATCCGTTAGTTCTAGGAGCTCGTAAGAGGCTTCATCGGCAAACATTCCATACGCATACTGATAATGACTGATATCCTTGCTCTTATCATAACCCAGCTTTTGAAGAGCTTGATCAATCTCTTCCGGCGTATAAATGTCTTTATCACCAAACGAATGCAGTAGCACGCAAGGAACTTCTTGAGCGATGCTCTGAATCTTTGTCTTTCTCTTGAAAATACCGAACATAATGTCCTCCACTGACGATGTTTCCAAATATGCACATTAATGCAAAATGGTGAGCTGATTGTTTTTAGTATGGCTCATTAATTTGAGACTTCCTTACTACGAAGTCACCTTCACATATTAACGTGATCGCATAATTACCAGCAAATAGTACACACTGCGTTTCAAACCTATCTCATCAGAAACTCTGCTTTAGTCACAATTGTGTGACAACCCCGAGTACGGTTTACCATAATGTAAAGAGTAGATTGAAAAGTCGGATTTCGTATCGACATCTAAACTTAATTAAGTTAGCTTTAGAAGTATAGACGTCTAGATTGACTATACTTAGGGAGAGAAAGTCGTGCCAATTAGAATTCCAGATCAATTACCAGCTACCGATGTATTAAGGACAGAAAACATCTTCGTGATGAGTGAAACGCGTGCAGCGAGTCAGGAAATACGTCCTTTAAGAGTGCTGATCCTTAATCTGATGCCAAAAAAAATAGAGACTGAAACTCAGTTTCTGCGTCTACTCTCAAACAGCCCACTACAGGTTAACGTCGAATTACTGCGCATTGATAACCGCCCGAGTAAAAATACGCCAACTGAACATTTAGACACGTTTTATCGCCAATTTGAAATGGTGCGAGATAAAAACTTCGATGGCATGATCATTACTGGGGCTCCATTAGGTTTGGTACAATTTGAAGATGTCATTTATTGGGATCATCTCAAAACCATCATGGAGTGGGCAAAAGATCATGTGACATCCACTCTTTATGTTTGCTGGGCTGCGCAAGCAGGACTAAAGCTACTCTACGATCTACCTAAAAAAACGCGTAAAGAAAAACTTTCAGGCGTGTATCATCACCAAATCCATCATCAATTTCACCCTATCTTACGTGGATTTGATGACACGTTTTTGGCTCCTCACTCGCGTTACGCAGATTTTTCGCCTCACTTTCTAGAAGAGCATACTGACTTAGACATTTTAGCGACATCGGATGTCGCAGGTGTGTACTTGGCCACCACAAAAGACAAACGCAATGTCTTTGTCACAGGACACCCTGAGTATGATTCTCACACCTTACATAATGAATATATCCGAGATTTAAGCGAAGGTATGGAGCCCGCTATTCCTGTCAACTATTACCCAAACAACAACCCAGATAACCCACCAATTGCAAGCTGGAGAAGCCATGGACACCTTCTCTTTTTAAACTGGCTGAACTACTGTGTTTATCAGCAAACACCGTACGACCTCGAGCACTTCAGTGAAGATGCTTTCACTAAAGACGATTAGCTTCAAAATAAGCAAACAAAGCACTCATCATTACCGAAATGTAATATGTGAACCAAGCCGCCATATGGCGGCTTTTTCATAACAGTTTGCAAACCTGATCGCATAGTGTTTTTTCCTCAATAGGTTTTTGCTAAGTAATTCATATCATGCAGAAAGATTCAGGGATGTAGGGATAAAGAATGAAAACAGCAAAGCTCGGTGCACTAATATTATTGTCTCAGTTTGCACTCGTGGGTTGCGTGACGGTGAAAGAAGATGGAAGCCCTGTCGTTAAAGCCGATCCTGTGGCAATGGCAGAATCACGTATCGCACTTGGCTTAGGTTATTTAGACGGCGGTAACATGATTCGCGCGCATGATAACTTACAACAAGCCTTAAACCACGCACCTCAATACTATCGCGCGCAATTATCTATGGCTCACTACTACGAAACGGTTGGTGAAGATATTAAAGCCGAACAGATGTATAAACGCTCTCTACGCCAACACACTAAAAACGGAAATGTGCTCAATAACTACGGTACTTTTCTTTGCAAGCGAGGTGACTTCGAAAAAGCCGATCAGATGTTTAATCGAGCCATTGAGCAGCCTTATTACTACCTTATTCCAGCGAGCTATGAGAATGCAGCTTTTTGTGCGCTAAAATCACAAGATAAAGACAAAGCGAGATACTACTTTACTAGAGCTATCGATCATGACCCCCATAGACCAAAATCGATTTTGCAACTCGCTAAAATAGAAATTGATAGCGGTGATTATACTGAAGCTAGAATTCGATTAATGAGATTCAATCAAATGTATGGCGTGAAGAAGCCCTCTTTGCAACTCATGATTCAACTTGAACGTGCAGCAGGCAATGAAGCTCTCCAGAAAAAGTATCAAAAACAATTGGAGAATTTTTCTTAGTACAAAATAGCGATACAGATGGCGCATTAGCTCACAGCCAATACTGCGCTTGACCAAGAATCCGGTGAATTCAGACTCACGGTGATACATTCATCCTGTACATAAACGTCAAATTCGGTACTATTTGAACGGAATAAGTGACCAAGTCACATTATAAAAAGTGCGCACACAACGAAATTTGTACATCATACTGTTTTTAAGATTGATTTCGGCACATTGATAAATACTAAATATTACTGACATGCACCAGAAGGAAGTTGAAGCCGGATGAAACCTGCCTGCACTCTGTTATTACTCACTTTGCTGAGTTCACCTTTTGTCGTCAGTGCACAAGAAAATATTGAGAAAACATTCACATTTGGCATTGTGTCCAATAAAGCCCAAAGCAAAATCAAAAAAGCGACGCCCCTTACTCAGTATGTAACTGAAAATATGGCTGAATATGGTTACGCAAAAGGGGCGGTAAAGGTATTTAAAAATTATCGTCAGCTCGCGGTTGCGCTTGAAAATGGCACCGTTCAAATTGCAACGGCGACCCCCTTTAATGCGATGACCTTAGAAAAGGAGTCTAATAGCCAAGTTCTTGCTATACGATGGAAAAAAGGCCTGCAAAAATATCATACGGTGTTCTTTACTAATAAAGAGAGTGGCATTGAGTCACTTTCTGACCTGCGCGGAAAAACGCTTGTTTTCGAAAAGCGTACGTCTACCAGCAGCTATTACCTACCTGCGATTACATTGCTGAATCACGGAGAAAAACTGCAATACCTTCCCTCTCCTGATGACAAACCGGCCAAAGACAGTATTGGTTATTTATTCCTTGATGAGCAACTCGCTCAGTCAAATGAAATCAACCTATCTGTATGGGTATATAAACAGAGAGTTGCAGCAGGAGCATTCAGTAACTTCAACTGGAACAATCCCAAAGATTTGCCAGAGAACATGAAAGACAAACTAGCGATTTTTTCTCGTTCTGTTGAAATACCCAGGGATTTGATTCTCGCTTCTCCAAGCATGAGCCTAGAGCAACAGCGTAAAATCACGTCCATACTGCTTGATATGGATACAACTCACGAAGGCTCTCTCGCACTTAAAAAGTTTCAGAACACCAAAAAATTCAGCGCGCTTACTCCAGAAATGCGAGCCTCCTTAAGTACAGTGCGCAAGTCAGTTCACTTGTTACCGAAGGTGGATTGATGTTTCAAAAGCTCTCACTCGAAACCAAATACATTTGCTCGACAATGTTCGTTGTCTTGTTTGTTGTGGTGATAAATCTTGCGTTATACATGCACGGTTACGATGCGTATTCAAATAGCTTAACTCAACAAATCACGAACAACTCTCAAGAAAAAACAGAATCTTACGTTAAGCAAAAAGGGTTGGTTTATGCAGAGCTATTATCAAAACAGCTTTTTGATCCACTCTATACAGACAATATCAGTCAAGCGTATGAGCAAATTAAGGCAACATTGAGCCAGCCAGATGTCTCGAAAATACATGTTGTTGACAATGAAGGGCTAATCTTTCACGACGGCACTACTCAGCTAAGGATGTTTGCCCAACCTCATTACCGCTCTCCTTTTATTTTGAAAGCAATAGAAGAATCTAGAACTCTCGTTTCCTTTTCCAAGCATCAGTTGGAGATCGCAGCGCCGATTCAGCAATCAAACATTACTCTTGGGGCGGTGTATCTTGAGCTTAACTTGATACATCTACTGGAAGAGAAAGAACAGAACATTGAACAAGTCCAAGCGATTACCTCAAACGATAAACAGAAGATGTTTAACTTGCTGCTAACGATCAGTGGGATATCCGTTCTATTCGGTAGCATCATCGCTTATGCTTTGGGGCGGTCGTTAACTAAGCCACTCAAGCAACTAAAAGATCAATTTTCAGAGTCAAATACCCAAGCGCTGCCAGTCACCGATATACAAAGCAAAGATGAAGTGGGAGAACTTATTTCGGCGTACAACAAAATGTCAAACAAAGTGAACCGATACACCAGCCGAGTTGAGTTCATGGCGTACCACGATATTCTGACTTCCCTGCCAAACCGAGAAAAGTTACTCATTGATATTCAAACGCAAATAACTGACCACAAATCCCCCTCACTCGCGGTTGTGTTTATTGACTTGGATGACTTTAAGCACATTAACGATAACTACGGACATAACATTGGGGATAAATTGCTCGGCCATCTTGCTTCAGAGCTTCAAAGCCATTTGCCGAGTTATTTTAAGCCGCTTTACCGCCTTTCTACCATCGTAAGTCGAGTAGGTGCGGATGAATTTGTACTGGCCTTTCCGTGCTCGGACAGTCATGAAGCTACAGAAAAAGCGCACGCTATTCATCGCCAACTACTCTCTCCCTTTAGTTTGGAAGAGAACGATATTCAAATTACGGCAAGCCTCGGAATTGCTGTGTATCCAGAATTTGGTTCAAACGCTGAGTCTCTTTTACAGCTTTCCTCTCTTGCGGCGCAGGAATCTAAAAGACGCGGTAAAGACATTATGACGATATACGATTCCACGTTTGATGAAACGATTAAACAACGTTTATACATAGAACGAGAACTGCGTCGTTCAGTACGTGATTTGTCTCAATTCGAGCTGTGGTATCAACCACAATTTGATCTAAAAACCTATCGCCTAATTGGGGTCGAAGCATTGGTTAGGTGGAATCATCCCGAGAAAGGCTATATCAGTCCAGAATCGTTTATCCCGATCGCAGAGCAAAGTGATTTAATATTGGAGCTTGGAGAACATATCATTGAGACGGCAATTGCTCAGCGGGCAATGTGGGCAGAACATTTCGGTACGGATTTTCACATCGCATTAAACTTGTCCCCAAGACAAATCTATCGCCAAGATTTAAGTCAATTATTTTCTAAGTATTTACGACGACATGATGTCGCCCCTCAAACCATTCATGTTGAAGTGACAGAGTCACTTTTTATTGATGATACAGAGAAAGCTCAATATGTGCTTAAAAAACTACAAAGTATCGGAGTGGAAGTTTGGCTAGATGACTTTGGTACGGGGTATTCAGCCCTTGCCTACCTACAACATATGGCTTTTGACGGGCTCAAGATTGATCGTTCATTTATCGCTCAAATCCGAAAAAGCGATCAAGACGATTCATTAGTTCGCGCGATTGTATCCATGGCTCACAACCTAAGAATGAAAGTAGTAGCCGAAGGCGTAGAAACTCAAACTCAACTCACACGAATGGAGTCTCTCCACTGTGACGTCGTACAAGGTTTTTTCTTAGGTAGACCTGTACCTGCCGAGGAATTGATTGCATTTGAATACCAACGAGGGAGTGGCGCTCAAAGCGTCAATCACTTTGCTTAGAACGCCGTTTTGTTAACTATTGCCGCTTAGCGCGTTAGTACTCGTAATGCAATATCGGTCACACTTCCCCCACCTCATTAATGTGAATTTTCTCTTAAAATCTAACATCTGAGATAAATAAACTACACTTTTCATATCAACTTCTTGGATATGGAAATGCGCGTGGTAGGAATCTTTTCTTGGAACAACCTGTCGGTAAAACAAAAGCTATTTGGGTTGGTTTTGCTGCCAATTTTATTGTTGCTTGTCCTCGCGGGTAAACATGTACAAAGCCTTTCTATCCAGGCTCAGGAACTACAAAAAGCACAGTTATTCTCTGTCTACATAGACCGCGTATCTTCGCTTTATCACCTACCGAATAACCCTGATGTAATAGATAAGCAACTAAAAACTCAGCAGATATCTCAATTGTTACGCGACACTGCAGCACCAGTATTCGGTGAAAACGCTGAGATACTAAACCAGTTGACAAGCTTTGAGGAAGCAACCCTCTCGATGCTCTCTTCGCAAAATCAAGAAGAAAAGTTAGATGCGGCAGAGTGGCGCGCTGATACGTTCAAAGAAATCCTCATGAGCTTAGACAAAGTCTATTTTAGAAATGTGAGTTATGAAACAAACACTCACCTTTCTTCTTTGATGCAACTTGAATGGTTGATGTTTTGGTCCACTGAAGAGCATAGATTAAGCGAATATTTGATTCGATCTTCAGAGGAAAATAACGAGTATGACCTCACAACACAGGCTTCTATCCAATCTTTAATCCAGAACCAACAACTATTTCTAGAGCGTTTTGTGACGCTAAATGCCAATCAACAACAAGTAGATCTGCTCATTGAGACGTTTACGGGTGAAGTCTTTATCAAAAGCCAAGAGTTTCGTGCTTATTTATTGCAACCAGCTCAACTCAAATCATTAACCCCGGATGAGATTGATGCGGGGTTATCTGCACTCAACAAACGCTTATCGTTATTACAAAGTGTTGACGACAAAATGGAACAGCAGCTGAGTGATGATATATCAAAGACAATCAACACGACGACACAGCACCGCTTTACCTTTATCGCAATGATGAGCCTTTTAACGCTGTTGGTCGTAAGTTTAACGCTAAGATTGGTGCGAAAAGTTACTGGAAACTTGAATCTAGTCCTCAAATTTCTCAGTAACGAAAGCAATGAACAAAGTAACACTGAAAATTCACCTCTTGCTCAACTAATAAAGGGTAAAGACGAGCTGAGTAAGTTTGCTCGAGAGGTAAAAAAGCTTAGTGATGAGCGGATGTTGTCCAGACTAAAGCTCACACAAGCTAAAGAAGATGCAGAACAAGCAAAAGATGATGCAATTAAGGCGAGTAAAGCCAAAAGTAGCTTTTTGGCCAACATGTCCCACGAGATCCGCACGCCGCTAAATGGCGTTATTGGCATCTCTGAAGTGTTATCCGATACTTCCCTGACTGCCACACAACGCGATTACGTCGATACGATTGAAACCTCCTCCCAACTGCTTTTGAGTTTAATTAATGACGTTCTAGACTTCTCAAAAATTGAATCTGGGATGTTGCTCATTAGCCCACATTCAACTTGTGTTCGAGAGTCTATCTATGACATTGCTTCTATCATTTCACCGAAAGCAAAGGAAAAAGGCATCGATGTGCAAGTCAACATTAGCCGTAACACGCCTTACCACGTAATGTTGGATGACCATCGTATACGCCAAGTTGTCATGAACTTCATGTCTAACGCGGTAAAATTTACCGAACAAGGCAGTGTAGAGCTATCGGTCATCACCCGCGAAATAAAAAATGGTGAAGCGGTCATCGAGTTTTCCGTTAAAGATTCTGGGATTGGTATTGATGCCCAGCAGCAAAAGAAAATATTTGCTCCATTTGCCCAAGAGGATAACTCTACTACCCGACAATTTGGGGGAACTGGACTTGGGCTTGCCATTAGCACGCAATTAGTTGAGCTAATGGGTGGAGAAATTCAACTTGAATCCGAGAAAGGTAAAGGCAGTCGCTTCTTCTTTGAACTAACTGCTCCTGTTGTGACGCAAGAGTTTAACGCTTATCACGCTCTGAATCACAACGACATATGGATTGTATGCAGCAGTACTCAACTAGAACAAAAACTGCGTAACGAGTTAAGTTTTTTCAACATCAATATAACGCAGTCAGTAGATACCTTAAGTGCGTTGCCAACGTGGATTGATAACGAGCGCGTTATCGTTATTCATGTAGAAGGATCACCAAATGCAGCGGCGATGCATATCGATGAGATAGAAAGCCTTTGTAAACGAAACATTCGTGTCTGCCTCATCAAGCACCTTCATAGCCCACAATTCGACTTTAGAAGCAGTATCAGCGCCTTGGTCACTCAGCCACTACTAGGGCAGCGCTTAATTAAAGCACTTGAAAGTTGTGCGGCAAATTTCTCGCACGCACAACAAGAGAGCATTTCAGCGCAACATGTTAAATCTTTGCCGAAAATTTTGGTCGTTGATGACAATACGGTCAATCAAAAAATCGCGGGGCTACACGTCACAAAAGCTGGCTTCGACTTTGATGTCGCAGTAAACGGACAAGAAGCGGTTGAGAAATTTCAACAGAATCAATACAGCCTAATTTTAATGGACTGCATGATGCCCGTAATGGATGGATTTGAAGCCACCCAAATAATTCGTCAAATAGAAGTAAAAGAAAAACGCGCTTTCAGAATTCCGATTATTGCTCTAACGGCAAGTGTGGTCGATGACGATATACAAAAATGCTTTGACGTTGGAATGGATGACTATGTGCCCAAACCGTTTAAAGCAGGGTTGCTTAAAGAGAAGTTAGATAAGGCAATTGGGTTACGTGTTTCCAACACGACGCCTGCTGAACCACACCAAGAGAACACCACCCCCGATAAAACTCATGAACTACCTGCAAGTTCTGAGCAACCAGAAGCAACGGTAACGCCTATTCGCTCCGAACGCATCTTGCTTGTCGAAGATAATAGAGTGAACCAGAAAGTGGCTTCTCTATTGCTATCTAAAGCAGGCTATCAATTCGAAGTCGCAGAAAACGGTCAAATTGCAGTCGAAATGTTCCAAAAAGATGGAAAGTTTGATGTTATTTTGATGGATTGCATGATGCCCATAATGGATGGGTTTGAAGCTTCTAGGCAAATTAGAGCTTATGAAGCGAGTAAAGGATTAGCTAAGACGCCCATTATCGCATTAACAGCAAGCGTCGTTGATGATGATATTCAACGCTGCTTTGATTCAGGAATGGATGCCTACGTACCAAAGCCTGTGCGCAAAGAAAAACTGTTGTATCAAATTGAACAAGCAATGTAGGTGGATTCTATGAGTAGAAATCATTCTCGCGTTGCTTTTCCTTTGCGTTACATAAAACGCTATCTGTTTATTCTGATTGCCCTTCTTTCATTAAATTGCCAAGCTCTCGCTGCAGAGAGCTACGCCGTTTTCTCATTTAATGACGAATTCTCTCCGCTCACTGTCAATAAAGCGCGAAAGTTGTACAGAGGGAAGACGCAACTTTTACAAGGCCAGCGAATTGAACTCTCTGACTGGCCTGCGACATCAACAGAAAGAGCTGAGTTCTATCGTTATCTTCTCAACAAAAATTTAGCGCAAATGAACGCGCATTGGGCAAGCTTGTCTTTTTCAGGTAAAGCTAGACCGCCAAAAGTGATTGCACGCTCCAGCATTGATGACCTCATAGCATGGATGCAAGAGAAGCCGAATAGAATTGGTTATGCCCCAACATCGAGCGTCCCTAGTAATGCTCATGTTTTATGTGTGGTTAGCTCGGAGAATTGATATGAAAAAATATTTAACCATGTTATCGCTGAGTATCGCGACCTTTCCGAGCTCAGCCACGATTGAACTAACAGAACAACTTTCTTTAAGTGGTTTTGGCTCTACTTCGTGGGCAAAATCCGATAACCCAACTACGGTACTAGTTAACCGCTTTATTGGCGATGAATCTTGTTTCGATTGCGATACCACTTTCGGCATGCAGCTCGATTATTTTCACAAGGCATTTCGGGCATCCGCACAAGTCGTAAAGCGCCCGCAAGACCATTGGAGCTCGCCTCAGCTCGAGTGGGCGTATTTGGCTTATACCTATAAAAACATAGAAATAAGAGGAGGACGCTTAAGACTGCCACTGTTTTTGATGTCTGAGTACAACTATGTCGGTCACGCTTTTACCCAAGCCCGCCCACCGAATGAGGTATATGACAGCATTCTAGGTATCACGGCTTATAACGGCCTATCTGCACGCTGGATTCATGACCTTAATGAGCAAGTCGTACTTACCGCCATGCCGTTTGTCGGGTTTAAAGACAATAGTGACGTAACCATCAATGAACGTACTGAATTGGAAATTGAGTCAAACAACACTGCAGGGATGAACTTAACGCTAAGCGGAGAGAGCTATCGTTGGAATTTTTCCTACCTCCACGGCGATTATGATCAAACAACGACGCTCTCTAACATTGAGCAGTCCACTCCCGGTGGCGGAACCACAATCATTGACCGTCTAGTTGAAACAGAAAAAAACAACACGATCGATCTGTTTTCTCTAGGGTTAAGATACGAGCTCGATAACATTGTGATTATGGCAGAAGGACAGACCAGCAATCTTTCCTCATCTTGGTACGCGACAACAAGTTATAATGTAAACAAGCTGACTCCTTATATTGTTTACGGTCAGCAGTTTAATAGTCGGGATAAAAAAAGTGGAGACAGTTTCTTACTCGGGTTGAGATATGACCTAGATTACAACGTTTCCCTGAATGCAGAATGGCAAAGGTTCAACGCCTACAATAATAGCTCTGGCGCGTTTTCATCAGCCCCAAAGGATGACAGTGCGAGCCTTTATACGCTAATGCTCAACTTCGTTTTTTAATGTTTCTTACAGTACCAATTTCCACAACACTGGGGGCTGTTGTATTAAGAAGGCTTTTTGCAACACGTAACTAAACGCTAAACGACTGGAAGGGATAGAATCGATCAGATAGGTAAGTGGCAATCCAAACAGAGACAAAGGTTACTCTATTTCGGTTTGTTTTGATTGCCTTTTAACCGCTTTTCTTTGCGTCGCAGTGCCCGGAAAAACTTTGACTCTTCGTGGTACCAACCAAGGACACTAATTGGGAAGCCCACGAGCATCATAATAAAAACATCCGCAGGGAGTTGTTCCCAAATGTCGCTTAAAGAATGCAGCTCTCCAAAAATGAACAAACCGATGACTTTACCAAGCAGTAATGCACAACAAATCATAAAGAAGGACTTTAATATATAGTGCCATTTGCCTTTTTTACGCTCTTCTCTCCAATAGGCATATTTATATTGTCGGTCGTACATTCATCCCCCTAAAGTAAACTTGCCGTAAGTTTAAGTATCTCGATAGCGTAAAGTGCGTTGGCACCTCTTTAATCATAGTGCGTATCTAAAGTGAATGCTTGTCGTGGCAATAAGAAGGTGAGGTATTCTGTAGTAAGAGCTACATAATCTCTGAACGTTATATGTCTTGTGTAATTCGGATGATGCGTGATTTTGCTTATCGCTAGTGTTTTCTGAACACCCAAATCGGGCCGATGAGTAGAAACTGTAAATCCTCAAAAAACGACGGTTTTTTACCTTCAATCTTGTGACCGATAAATTGCAATATCCACAATACACCAAACAAGAGCATAGAAATATGCAGAACGGGCAACATCAATACCTCTAGAGACCAAATAAGGCCAATGCACGCTAATGTGTAGCCGATCATCATCATGAATACGCTCAGAGACAAACGAAAATAGAAAACCCAAGTGGGGATCACCGCTACCCAAACCCAATTAAGTTCGAAGCCTAATAATGAAATCTGGGGAATCGACCAAATAAGTCCAACCACAGAAAGGTAAATACCTGGAACTGCGATTGTGTGAATCTTTTGGTTGATAGGGTTTTGGTGACTCTCCCCGTATTCTTTTAGCCATTCAGATAATGCTCGCATATCATTCCCCTTTTCCACCTTCTTATTCTTATATAGCCCGAGGATGAAAAAGGTGCGAATTTTTCCGTAAAGGCTACGAGCAACGAGCGACAAAACAACAGAGGCCAGTGCGTTGCCGATTACTCACCAAGCAACGCTCGTTGTGCTTTCGGCAGCTTGGCAACGACAAGAGCATAAGAGCGTTCACACAAGTCTTGAATCAACCCATCCTCGACATCACCGTTAAAATAAACCGTTATCCAATGACGCTTATTTAAGTGATAACCCGGGATAATATCCGTAAACTGCGACGTTAAGACTTCTCCATCTTCTGGTTTTACTTTTACGCTGACATACTCCCGACCGTTTCTCTCTGCAATGATGGCAAACATCTTGCCTTTGATTTTGTATACAAGCGCTTCAGGCCCAAATGGGAAATCGCTTTCTGCACACATGAAGGTACTTAAGTATTGTTCTAGTTCTTTGCTTTTCATATCCCCTGCCTCCTTCTGCGTTCTCATTCAAATTGTGGCAATAGCAATTTTAACGCCTGGTTAACCTGCTCTTTTTCATTGCCTTCTAAACCATGCAATAACGATTGCTGAACGTCTACATGCTCCAAAATTAGCTTGTCAATTAAGGTTAAGCCTTGCCCTGTTAGTTCAACGGTGACGCTACGTCGGTCTTCTTTACTATGGGTTCTGGTGATAAACCCTTTCTTCTCTAGTTTATCTAAGCGATTAGTCATCGCACCCGAAGTGAGCATCATCGACTCTATTAACGCTGAGGGAGTAAGACAATATGGTGAACCAGCTCGACGCAGTGTCGCTAACACATCAAATTCACCCATTTTCAGATCGTACTTCTTATGTAGCTCGGCGACCCTAGATTCCATGTGTTTTGCAATTCGCATTAGTCGACCCATTATTGCCATCGGTTCAGTGTCGAGGTCTGGCTTCTCCCTAGCCCACTGCTCTACCACTCTATCAATTGCATCCATTATTTCTCTCCAAACATCATATATTTTTTATTTTAACATAAAGATACTTTACAAAAAGCCACCTTACCGATATCGTTACATTTAATTATCTCTACATAAAGATATTTAACATGAACATTTTACTTGCGATGATTCCTGCCTTTTTTTGGGGGACGACTTACGCTGTTACTCAGTTAACTCTACCGGATTGGCCTCCCGTTTTACTTGGCGCTCTAAGGGCACTGCCTGCGGGTCTTTTGTTGCTGGCAATAAAGCCGTCGTTTCCGAAAAGAAGTGAGTGGAAGGTGCTGCTTGTTTTAGGAACCATCAACATCGCTTGCTTCTTTGGTCTCATTTTTGTCATGGCGTTGACGCTTCCTTCTGCCATCTCTGGTGTTGGTATGGTTTCGGTCCCCGTTTTTGCGATGCTGTTTGGTTGGGCGGTCTACAAACGCCAGCCTAGTGGCATCCAAGCTATAAGCGGCGCAACTTTGATTGCTTTAGCTTGGTTCTTATTTGATCCTAGCTCTATTTCTCTCGACCCCGTGGGATTACTTGCGATGATCTCCGCCATTATGTGCATCGTGATAGGAAGTAGCGTAACAAAGTCACTAGGTACAAAAATGCACTGGTGGACAGTGTTAACATGGCAGCTCATTTTGGGTGGCGTGATTATGTCTATCGCAACAAGTGTGCTGGCGATAAACAATCCAGAGCCATATGTTACTGTCGTTCAGGACGTATCCATGACGAATATTCTAGGGTTACTTTGGGTAATTATTCTGAACACCGCATTAGGGTATGGCATGTATGTATGGTTATTACAGCGGATGTCGGTCGTAGATTTTACCTTTGGTGGTATTGCAAACCCAGTCGCAGGCATTGTTTCGGGCCTACTGCTATTGGGGGAAACGTTCACTCCTCTGCAATACAGCTTAATGCTAGGAATGATCGTAATGTCATTACTACCTCAGCTCATTACGTCAATCAAAACGAAAAGAGCCGCGCTAACCTAGGAAACTGGCACCTTTAAAGCGGGATGTTATGACGTTATGGCTGTTAAGCGCTTGCAAGGTTAGTCAGGGGCTCTGGTTTAGCGTAAACATAACCTTGAATAAGGTAAATCGCATGCTGAGCCAGATATTCGACTTGAGCCTGGCTCTCTACACCTTCTGCAATCATCTCACATTCCGCTTTGTTCGCTGCAGACACAATTGAGTCCAGCACTTTCAACTTTTGATCGTCAGATCCTATTGGATCAATGAACATCTTATCCACTTTTACACACCGGATGCCCAAATCTTGTAGGTAAGAAAAGCCACCATATCCGGTACCAAAATCGTCAATTTTGAACTTGTAGCCTTTATTCGTTAAATACAAAATCTCTTTTTTCGCGGCCTCAGTGTCTTTTACTGGTATTCTCTCGGTCAACTCAAAATGAATTCTATTCGAGATTGGCCAATTTAACTCCGACAGCAACTTCGTTAATACGCCTGACTCTAAATGGGAGGAAACAATATTGATGCTGACCCACGTATGCTCGGGCAAGTCACTTAAGTCTTGTATGATTTTACGAATGAGCTGATTGGTCATCGGGATAATCAGGCCACTTTCTTCTGCAGCACCAATAAACATATTTGGTGGCACCATTCCATCACGTCGCGACCATCGAATCAGAGCTTCATATCCTACTGTCTTACCATCGCGACTATCGACAATCGCCTGGTAGTAAGGAATAAATTCTGTATTACTAATCCCATTTTCAATTAGACCTGTAATGGATTTTCTCAAGCTTTTACCAGATATGTATGCAAAGGCAGTCACAAGACCAGCAAGCACACTTACAAGACCGCCCCACAAAAGTACTCTTTCCTGAGCATAATGTTTAAGTTTTTCACCGCTGTATATCTTTATGAGCATGTTGGCTTGAGAATCTCCTGAAAAGAAAAACTCTTTTGACAGTGCGTTTTCTTCTCCTGCAATATTCGCTTTGCCACGGCTTATCGTTAAATCACCAAATATTGGTTCATCATACTTAAACTCTACAAATAGGCAGTCTTTGCAAGGCGTTTTTATTACCTCGTTAACCCAACTGTTATCAAGTACCCAGAAGACTTCAACGTGTTCATTATCATAAATGACCATCCACTCTATTTGGTCATTCTGTTGCGGCAAAATAAGTGATGCGAAAAAGTTTTCATCCATCTGAAATCGTTCACTACTAGATGGGCGAGACACTTCACTACCAACCGTGGAACACGTTTTTCCGCCTTCTGTGGTCATCGCAATAAAACGAATGTAACGGTTATAAAAACGTGGGTCGCGTAAAGTTCTTACATCACTATCACTACAAGTAAAATCTAACTGAGCAATCTGCTTCACTATTGCTCCGTCCAAATAGGCAGACCTTTGATTTAAATAATCTACGTAAGCATCTATTTTCGACGCTTTTACCGAGTTGACGTAAAAGTTGGTTATCGAATGAAAGGCCACTACAAATATGGCGATGGGAACTAAGCCGAGTAAAATGGCATACCTTGTATTCTTTGTTATCAAAGTTCGTCCTGCTAATCTGTCAAGCAACCTAAGTGGGATATGAATACTATCTCATTTTTATAGTCCAAAAAGTGAGGAATGACGCTCAATAAAATTATAGACTCAAGTGGCTTTCAGATGTCGGGATTTAGAATGTGAGCACCAAACCACATTCGAGGAGAACAAAGTAGCGACTAAGTGGAAAGTAAGAACGAGCCCAATTGTTAAGTCATCCGTAATAAAAGTGACGACTTGGAGCTTGAGCAATACTTTTTAGATAGGCAGCAGATACGCTAAAAAACAAAAAGGAAACGATTGATACCAACCGCTTCCTTGATTTGTTATTGCTATTTAAAAGCGCGTGAATTACGCCACTTCAAGAATCACTTTTTCCAACTTATCTAAACCTTCACTAAGCACTTCAGGCTCAATGGTTAGCGGCGGCAACAAGCGAATCACGTTCGCTTTTACCCCACAAGAAAGCAAAATCAGACCATTTTCTTGCGCTTTAGAAATCACCGCTTTGGTCATCTCTTGTAGCGGCTCACCCGTTTCAGGATCAGTAAATTCAATCGCCATCATCGCACCTGTAGTACGGATTTCACCGATAGCAGGCACTGACTGTTGCAGTTTTGTCATACGAGCATTGACCACTTCACCGATACCCATTGCTTTAGCACACAAGTCTTCTTCTTCGATAATTTTCAGTACTTCAAGACCAGCAACACAGCCAAGTGGCGAGCCCGCATAAGTGCCACCTAAACCACCAGGTAGTGCAGAATCCATCACATCCGCTTTCCCAACTACCGCTGAGATTGGGAAACCACCAGCAATGCCTTTCGCCATTGTCATTAGGTCAGGTTCAATGCCTAGGTATTCTGTTGCAAACATTTTACCGGTACGAGCAAAACCCGTTTGGATTTCATCGGCAATCAGCATAATACCGTGCTTATCACACAGCTGACGCAAGCCTTGTGCAAACGCTTCAGGTGCTTTGTAGAAGCCGCCCTCGCCTTGTACTGGCTCGAAGATGATCGCCGCAACGCGTGAAGGTTCAATATCGCACGCAAATAGGTCGTCGATCGCTTGTAAGCTTTGCTCAATGCTGATGCCGTGGAACGCATTTGGGTACGGCGCGTGGTAGATTTCATTCGGGAAAGGACCAAAACCTGCTTTGTACGGCGCTACTTTACCGGTTAACCCCATCGTCATATTTGTGCGACCGTGAAAGCCGCCTTTGAACGCTATCACGCCGCTACGACCAGTATGAGCGCGCGCTACTTTCACTGCGTTTTCGACCGCCTCGGCGCCAGTGGTTAGAAAGATCGCTTTCTTCTTAGTCTCACCCGGTGCAAGTTCTGTCAGCTTTTCAGCCAGCTCTACGAATGACGCGTATGGCGTAACCATCGCACACGTGTGTGAGAAATTGTCCAGCTGAGCTTTTACCGCTTCGCTAATGCGCTTGTGAGAATGCCCGGTGTTAGTTACCGCGATGCCCGCTGCAAAGTCGATGTATTTATTGCCTTCAATATCCCATACGTAAGCGTTTTCTGCTTTCTCGACGTAAAGTGGGTACAGTGCGCCCATACCTTGAGCGATAACTTGGCTTCTTCTTTCGTGTAGTTGTTGGTTTGTCATTGTTTTGTCCTTAATTAGTTGCCGCCAAAGCAGAGATATTTCACGTCCATGTATTCATCGATACCTTGTTTTGCACCTTCACGTCCGATACCGGACTGCTTAACACCACCGAAAGGAGCCACTTCAGTAGAGATCATACCTTCGTTAATGCCGACCATGCCGTATTCGAGCGCTTCTGCGATTTTCCAAACACGGTGAATGTTTTGGCTGTAGAAGTACGACGCGAGACCGTAGATGGTGTCGTTCGCCATTTCGACTAGCTGTTCGTCGCTGTCAAAACGAATCACTGGCGCGACAGGGCCAAAGATTTCCTCGGAAACAATCTTCATGTCGTGAGTAACGTCTTTGAGAACCACTGGCTGCATAAATAGACCATCGAGCTTTTTAAGCTCTGAAACCGGCTTCGCGCCTTGCTCGATAGCACCATCAATAAGCGTCTGAATGCCTTGCTTCGCTGACTCGCTGATCACTGGACCAATGTTGACCCCCTCTTCCAATCCGTTACCAACTTTGAGCTGCTGAACCGCAGCGTCAAACTTAGCAACGAATTCGTCATACACTTTGCTGTGTACATAGAAACGGTTCGCACAAACACACGTTTGACCTGCGTTACGGAATTTCGACGCCATCGCGCCTGCCACAGCTGCATCAATATCCGCATCATCGAATACGATAAATGGCGCGTTGCCACCGAGCTCCATTGATGTACGTTTGATGTCAGCCGCGCTTTGCTGCATCAGCACGCTACCGACTTGAGTAGAGCCAGTGAAAGACAACTTACGAATCAACGGGTGTGAAGTGAAGATAGCACCGACCTGACGGGAGTTTTCCCCCAATACCACTTGCAGCACATCGCGTGGGATACCCGCTTGATAGGCAAGCTCTGCAACCGCAAACGCAGACAGCGGCGTAGATTCAGATGGTTTTACCACAAAGCTACAGCCTGCTGCTAAAGCTGGCCCTGCTTTGCGCGTGATCATCGCAATTGGGAAGTTCCAAGGTGTAATCGCACAGGCGACACCAATTGGCTGTTTGATGGTCACCAAACGCTTGTCCGCACTTGGCGCAGGAATCGTCTCACCGTAGGTACGCTTCGCTTCTTCAGCAAACCATTCGATAAAGCTCGCGCCGTAAAGCACTTCACCTTGAGCTTCCGCTAGCGGCTTACCTTGCTCTAACGTCATCAAACGGCCAAGGTCGGCTTTGTTTTCTAACAGGAGTTGGAACCAACGATTGAGCATGCCAGCACGCATTTTTGCTGGCAGTGCCGCCCACTCTTTCTGCGCCACACTGGCACGTTCAATGCCATTTAAAATGTCGTTTTCGGTTGAAACTGGTGCGTACCCGAGGAGTTCTCCGGTCGCCGGATTAGTCACTGCAATGCCCTGTTGTGGATTCGCTACCATAAACGAAACAAGGCTTTGGTTTTGTATCTGTTGCATGGTCATTCCTTTTGACAACTCATCATCGCCGCTAAGCCAGCGGCGAGTTCATGTTTAAGCAGGGATCTGCTGCGTAATACAGTGAATGTTCCCTCCGCCGAGTAGAACCTCTCTCGACGGTATCGCGATGATTTGGTATTCCGGCATCGCGTTTTGCAAAATATCGATCGCCATAGCGTCGGTCTCTTCGTCCAGCATCGGCAAGAACACATGCTCGTTGACGATAAGAAAGTTCGCATAAGAGGCACTTAGGCGTTCGCCAGCTTGTCGACTCATTCCCGAACTGGCGTCAATGCCATTGGCTTCGCGCTCGCTGTAATGCAACGGACCCGGTAATGGCAAACGGACAATTTCAATATTGCGCCCTTTCGCATCGTGCTGAGATTTCAGTACTTGTTCCGCTTGACGAGATAACGCGTATTGCGGATCACTTGGGTCATCGGTCCAACTCAGTACCACCTTACCCGGAGCGATAACGTGCATCAGGTTGTCAACATGGCCGTCTGTTTCGTCATTGAATAAACCATTTGGCAACCAAATGACTTTTTCGATACCGAGATACGCCTTTAACTGCTCTTCAATTTGCGCTTTGCTCAACTGTGGATTTCGCCCCGGACTAAGTAAGCACTCTTCTGTGGTGTAAAGGGTGCCTTCACCATCGGTGTGAATCGCCCCACCTTCAAGTACAAACGGTGCGCGGTAATGATCAATACCGATGATGTCGCACACCGAACCAGCGACAAGATCGTCCTGCTGCCAGTTGTCGTAAAGGCCGTTGTATTCGCCGCCCCACGCGTTGAATTGCCAACTAATCCCACGGCGCTCGCCCGCTTGGTTAACAAGCACGGTCGGCCCGATGTCTCGCATCCACGCATCGTTAAATGGGATTTCCACCAAACGTACATCTGAGTGAAGCATTTGACGCGCTCGGTCAAAGTTGTGCGAGCACACCGCCACACACACTTTGGTCACTTCCGCGATTAAGTTCGCGATTCTGGCGAAGGTTTCTTGCGCGGGTAATGCGTCATCACGCCAATTGTCTTTCCTTTCTGGCCACGCTAGCCAAACTTCACTAACCGGCTGAAACTCAGCCGGAAAATAGAAGCCATCTTGCGCTGGTGTTGTCGATAACTTCATACTAACGCCTCTTTAAACAGCTAGCTTGCCAACGCTGGTGTAGAGGTCTGGACGACGGTCGCGGAACAAGCCCCACGCATGACGCGCTTTCGCTATCGCAGCGAGATCGATTTCTGCGTAAATGATGGTTTCACCTTCACGTGGTGCTTCGGCAATTTTTGCACCAGTGTGGTCAGTGATAAAAGAAGAGCCGTAGAACGTGGTCTCGATACCATCATCGACCTCAGTACCAACTCGGTTTGACGCGATGACTGGAACGAGGTTTGCTGCCGAGTGACCTTGCATTGTACGTTGCCAGTGATCACGTGAATCCAGTGTCGGATCTTGAGGCTCAGAACCGATTGCAGTTGGGTAAAAAATCGCTTCCGCGCCGTGCAGAGCCAAGCTGCGTGCAAGCTCTGGAAACCATTGGTCCCAACAAATGCCAGCACCGAACTTACCGAACTTGGTTTGCCACACTTTGAAACCGGTATCGCCAGGGCTAAAATAGTACTTTTCGCTGTAGCCCGGGCCATCAGGAATGTGTGACTTGCGGTAGTTATCTAGTACCGTACCATCGGCATCAATCATCACTAGCGAGTTAAAAAACGTGTTGCCCGCTTTTTCAAAGTAACTGACTGGAATAACGACGCCGAGCTCTTTAGCCAACGCACTCATCTCTTTAATAAGACGACAATTCTCCGTTTCTTCTGCAAGCTCGAAATACTTTGCTTCCTGTTTTTTGCAGAAGTAAGGCGCAGCGAACAGCTCTTGCGGAAGAATCACGTTCGCACCGTTTTGTGCTGCTTCACGAATCGCCTTTTTTGCTTTGGCTAGGTTATCTTCCAGATCCCAGCTTTTCGTCAGTTGAAGGGCTGCAAATTTCACCACTTTGCTCATTGGATATTCCTTATCTCTTAAATCGCCAGTTTGTCACGTAGGTTGTAGTAAGCCGCGCCCATTGCCGTAAACGGAATTTGGAAGTGGCGGCCACCTGGGAAGGAGTAATGTTTCAGTGCAGCAAACGCATCGAAACGTTCAGCGTGTCCGGTCAATGCTTCTGCCAGCAACTTGCCTGCGAGGTGAGTACACGTTACACCGTGACCGCTGTAGCCTTGTAGGTAGTAAATGTTGTCTGCAAACGAGCCAAATTGCGGCATGCGTGAGTAAGTCAGCAAGAAGTTACCCGTCCAGGTATAATCAATCTTGATGCCTTTCAATTGTGGGAAGACTTTCTCCATCTTCGGACGAATCAATGCTTCAATGTTTTCTGGGTCACGTGCGCCGTAAACCACGCCACCTCCGAATAACAAACGCTTGTCGGCGGTTAAGCGGAAGTAGTCAAGCAAGTAGTTACAGTCTTCAACGCAGTAGTCACTGGTCAGCACTTGTTTTAGCTGCTCATCACTCAAAGGCTGAGTCGCCACCACTTGTGTGCCACACGGAATCGCTTTGTTGCTGATGTTTGGTGCCAACCCACCAAGATACGCGTTACCTGCCAAAACCACGTACTTGCTCTTCACGCTGCCTTGCGCCGTTTTCACTACTGGGTTAATCCCTTTGTCAATCGACACGACCGCCGACTGCTCAAAGATTTGGCCACCCAGAGAAATAAACGCAGCGGCTTCACCTAACGCGAGTTTAAGCGGGTGAATGTGACCACCGCGCATATCCAACAAGCCACCAGTGTACACTTTGGTCCCTACCGCTTGTTCTACTTCTCCTGCGTCAAGCAGAGTCAGTTGGTCGTTGCCGTAACGCTCCCAGTTCTTCTTATGCTCTTCTAGCCCTTTGAGTTGTTTACTATTCAGTGCCGTGAACAAGCCGCCTTGCTTGTAATCACAGTTGATGTCGTATTTGTCGATCAGACCACGGATGATATCGCCGCCTTCAAAAATCATATCGCACAGAGCTTTAGCTTGGTTTTGGTCGTAACGGCTTTCAATCACGTCAACATCTCGGCTGTAGCTATTAACGATTTGGCCGCCGTTACGACCAGTTGCCCCAAAGCCCACTTTTGCGCTTTCTAGCACAACAACTTTAAAACCTTTTTCTGCAAGGTGTAGTGCAGAAGAAAGACCAGAAAATCCCGCACCGACTACACACACATCGCACTCGATGTCGTTTTGCAACTGTGGGTATTCCGGCATGTTTGGCACAGAGTGCGCGTAGAACGAATCCGTATGCTTGTTCATAGAACTATTCCTTTATTTATCGTAATCGTCAGCAGGCTTAAGGATGGAGGCGAATCCAAGTGGTTTTGGTTTCGGTGAATTTTTCAATCGCGTGGAGAGACTTGTCTCGACCGTTTCCACTCATTTTGAATCCACCAAATGGAACCGTCATGTCACCTTCGTTGTAGTTGTTAACCCAAACCGAGCCGGCTTGCAGTCGTTTTGCTACGCGATGAACGCGGTTGATATTGCTACTCCAGAGTGCCGCGCCTAAGCCGTACTTCGAATCGTTAGCGATCTCGATTGCTTGCGCTTCGTCTTTGAATGGAATGACACACAGCACCGGACCAAAAATTTCCTCTTGGGCGACACGCATCTTGTTGTCGACGTTGTCTAAAATGGTTGGGGAAACAAATGCGCCCTGCCCATCGACATCGCCGCCACAACGTACGTTTGCACCTTCTGATTCACCTAACGAGATGTATTCCAATACTTTTGATTTATGATCTTGGTCGATGAGCGCACCCATTGATGAACTTGGGTCCATTGGGTCTTTTGGCGTGAACGCTTTCGACGCTTGAATAACTTTTTCTATAAACTGCTCTTTGATGCTTTCGTGAACAAGCAGGCGGGTTGCCGCGACGCACACCTCACCTTGGTTGTAAAAACACCCTGCAGCGGTGTCTGCTGCTGCGCGGTCTAAATCATCACAATCTTCAAACACGATGTTCGCGTTCTTGCCGCCCGCTTCTGCAAACACACGCTTTAGGTTGCTCTCACCCGATCTGACCATCAGTTGACCTGCAATGCGCGTCGAGCCTGTGAAGGCGATGCAGTCTACGTCTTGGTGTTTCGCCAGCGCGTCGCCAGCTTCATGACCAAAACCCGTAATGACTTGGAAAACGCCTGTTGGTAAGCCCGCTTGAGAAGCAAGTTGACCTAGAAATATCGCGGTGAGAGAAGATTTTTCTGACGGTTTTAGAATCACGCTGTTACCAGCGGCTAAAGCAGGACCAAGCTTCCAGCACGCAAGCCAAAGGGGGAAGTTCCACGGTACAACCGCAGCAACCACACCAATTGGTTGATGAGAAATAAAAGCGTGTACATCTTTTTCGGTTGGGGCAACTTCGCCGTATACTTTGTCGATTGCTTCTGCGTACCAGCGTAATGCACTCGCCGCGCCAGGAATATCGGTAGAGAAGCTGTGAGAGATAGGCTTACCGGTATCAAGCGTTTCTAGCAGAGCCAATTCTTCTTGGTTTTGATCAATCAAGTCAGCAAACTGTTTAAGCACTGCTTTGCGATGAGCTGGGCTGCTCTCGCTCCACTGACCGGATTGAAATGCTTGGCGAGCGTATGAAACCGCGAGATCAACATCTTCATTTTGGCAACGGGCGATTTCGGTGAATATCTCATCTGTTGCTGGGTTAACTACCGGGATGGTTTGCCCTGTTAAAGCGGCACTGTATTCACCGTTAATGTACGCCCTGTTTTCGATGTTTAGATTGTTTTTTAGTTCAATCCATTGCTCTTGGGTTTTCATACGCTCTCCTTGTGATCACACAAGGCAAGCCCCCACTAAAATGTGGTTGGCGTATGCGCACTTATCATTCGACAAGCCTTGTCTGTGTGATTAGTAAATCGATGGGGCTTCGTCGTATCAATAATGTACGACTCGCCCGCTGTTATGACATGAGATTGCCCTTTATATTCCAGAGTGATTTCACCCTCTAATACGGTGCCAATCTCTTCGCCTTCGTGTTTGATTTCTGCCGCACCA
Source organism: Vibrio sp. D431a (assembly GCF_030248655.1). NCBI lineage: Bacteria > Pseudomonadati > Pseudomonadota > Gammaproteobacteria > Vibrionales > Vibrionaceae > Vibrio > Vibrio sp. D431a. The sequence goes on from NZ_JAHGAP010000009.1 coordinate 60,234, forward strand.
GTGGTTCCATAAGGTGCGTATTCCTCGATCAAGAATCCGATGACTTGATCTTTGTCGCCATTCGTTACCAGTTTCATGGACACCGTCTCGCTCCCGATTTCCACAAGATCTGACGGCTTGATGACTACTTTCACTTCATCGTTCGAAGGTTGTTCAAAAGTGAAAAACTCTGATAACGATAAAGAAAATACATTAACGATTTTTTGTAGTGAGCTGACCGACGGGCTCACTTTGCCATTTTCAATGGATGAGATTGCACTGTGGGTAATACCAGCGCGCTCGGCTAGTTCCCTTTGTGACAATCCATGTTTTTTTCGTAACTGAACAATATTTTTACCAATCTCTTGATTGTCCATTCATACAGCTCCAAACGTTTAACGAGAGGTAGCCATCATAAATTCATTGAACAAAATTTGAGAGAAATGATTGGTTTTTGCTTCCCATTCTGGGTGCCACTGCACGCCAACGAAAAATTTTTGATTAGGAAGACTAAATGCTTCTACCAAGCCATCCGGGGCTTTAGCTTCTACTTGTAATAGAGGAGCAAGCTGATCGACGCCTTGGTTGTGTAGTGTGTTCACTTCAAAGAAGGTGGTATTTTCCCAATGATTTTGCACCAGCCATTGTTCAAATAAGCTCTGCTTTTGAACTAGTACAGCGTGTGCTGGCGCGTATTTTTGTTCGAAATCTTCAACAGGCGCTTCACGATGGTCATTGAAGCCGGAGTCATGAACGGCTGGGTTTAACGAGCCACCAAGTGCGACATTCATCTCTTGAAAGCCACGGCAAATACCAAGGCACGGAATGTTTTGGTCAACCGCATGACGAATTAACGTGAATGAGAGCTCATCACGAGCTTCATCTTTGTAGCTCTCTTCGTGCGTTGCATTGTATCGATGTGGCGCAACGTTAGAGTGGCTGCCAGGAAAAAGAAAACCATCACATATGTCTAGGATGGTGGTTACGTCATCGCCCGACATGTCGGGAGCCAACATAATCGGTAGCCCTCCAAAATCCTTTATGGCGCGAAGGTAAAAGTCGTTGACCGCTTGTATCTGATAGCCACCCAACTCTTTAGCGCAGCTAACCACACCAATGATGGGTTTGTGTGTATCTGCCATGATATGTCCATGTTCAATTTATTTAACACAAACCCTACAAACCATGTACAAAATTATCAACACAGATGACCATTATTATCGTCACAACGTGATCTGACGCACTTTTTAGGCTTCAAAACTGAATATTTATGCTCATTATATTGAACAAAACAAAACCAACTGTTACAAAATAGTTAACAGAAAGACATAAGAACCAGCCGTTAAACATCAAAAACACAGTGTAAGTGCATGTTTAAATTAAAAATAACCTAAAAAACAAACAACTCGCTCAGAGTACTGTAATTTATTTGTTAATTTGGTTATTTCTAATTTCTACTCGTCAGGCTATTTGGAGAAGAAAATGGAATCGTATCTACAGGAAGTACAAAATTTTAAACAAAAATGGCCCGATATTGAATTTATCGATCTCATCTTTACCGATATAAATGCCACCCCAAGAGGAAAACGCATCCCGATAGATGCTCTAGAAAAACTGAATAAAGGTGTTGCCCTCCCCCTTTCGACCATCACCCTAGATACCAAAGGTAACGTCGTTGAAACAGCAGGGTTGGGAGAAGATCTCGGAGAACCAGATAATCTCTGCTATCCAATCAGCGGCACCTTAATGCCGACGGCAAAAGAACAAGTTGGTCAGCTACTGCTTAGTATGATGGATGAAACCGGGCAGCACCCTAACCCACTGTTCATCCGAAACATTCTCGCTTCTATATTGCAAACACTGCATGCTAAAGACCAATATCCTTGCGTCGCGCTCGAGCTGGAGTTCTATTTAATAGACAAAACCCGCGGCGAAAATGGCGAACCATTAACGGCAATTAACCCCACGAAAAAAACTCGAGAAAAAGATACCGAGGTTTACGACCTTGATGGACTAGATGACTACGCTGATTTCTTGGCCGACCTTAATCGAATTGCATTAGAACAAGGTTTAAACACTTCCGGAGCCCTATCTGAATCGGCACCAGGGCAGTTCGAAATCAACTTCAACCATTCTAAAGATGTACTTCGAGCATGTGATGAAATCATCATCGCAAAACGCTTGATTCGCCAGGTCGCTCATCAGCACGGATTTGACGCCACATTTATGGCGAAACCTTTTAGTGAGCAAGCGGGTAATGGCATGCACATTCACCTCAGCTTGGTTGATACAGATGGTAACAACCACTTTAGCCAACCAGACGGTCAAGCGAGCGCCTTCTTCTATCAAACCATGGCAGCGATGCTGTCACAAACATCCGATGCCATGGCCCTAATCTGTCCTAACGTTAACTCTTACCGTCGCTTTGTTCCTGGCGCTTACGTCCCAACCAAAGCCGATTGGGGAGAAAACCACCGCGGTGTTGCGTTGCGTGTGCCTATCAGCGATAGCAAAAATCGCCGTATAGAGCATCGTATAGCAGGCGCTGACGTTAACCCATACATTCTCGCTGCAGTAGTACTTTCCGCAGTATTAGCGAGTGAAAGCTACACCAAAGATCAATGTCCACCGACTCTCAGTGATGATGCAATTGAGTTACCTCTGCGTATGTCAGAAGCTCTAGAGCGACTGGAGCACAGTGAGCTGGCTCAATACATCTCAAGAGACTTTATCGATTTGTATCTAGCTTGCAAACAGAGTGAACTCGCAGAATTTGAGCGAGCGATTACTCCATTGGAAATCGACTGGATGTTGCACTCGGCATAAACAAAGGAAATGAACTTTATGACTACGCAGACCAAGGCGCTGGATGCGCCTCTTAAAATCAACTCTCAACACATTATTGTTTCTTTAATCTCGGTTGCGACGTTTGTCTTTTTTACCACAATCGGTTTGAACCATGAGGAAGGCGAAGCCTACGGATGGATGAGTCTTTTACCAACGGCGTTGGTATTGGTCTTTGCGCTGACAACACACCGAACTGTGGAAGCCCTCTTTAGCGGCGCTATTGCCGGTGTTCTTCTGCTTAACCCAACTGAAGCGGTAGAACAGATTGTTGATATTTCCATGAGTGTGATGATGGATGAAACTATTGCCTGGATCATCCTAGTTTGTGGTTTGATGGGCGGCCTAATTGCTATTTTGGAGAAAGGCGGCAGTATCTTAAGCTTCTCCGACATGCTAGTCACGAAAGTAAAAAGCCGTAAGCAATCGATGCTGATGACCTTTGCTTTAGGTATTCTGATCTTTATCGACGATTATTTGAATGCGATTGCAATTTCTTCCTCAATGAAAAAAGTTACGGACGGCTACCAAATCTCGCGTGAAAAACTCTCATATCTTGTGGATTCAACCGCCGCACCTATCTGTATCCTCGTACCAATTTCCACTTGGGCAATTTTCTTCAGTTCTTTGCTAGAAGCAAACGGAGTAGCAGAAGCGGGAGATGGTATCAAAGCATACATTGAAGCTATTCCATACATGGCTTACGGCTGGGTAACGCTGGTGATTGTTTTGCTGGTTGCAATGGAAAAGATCCCAGATCTAGGCGCGATGAAAAAGGCAGAGAAGCGTGCGAAGAATGGTCAAGTTCGTCCAGACGGTGCAACAGATGTCGACTTTGGTCCCGATGTCTCTGCACATACCAACCCAACCATGGGCCTTGTCAACTTCTTGTTACCAATGATCGTACTTGTTGCCGCAAGTTGGTATTTTGGTATCGATCTACTTGCTGGTGTTTTCGTCGCGTTAATCTTTACTATTAGCTTTTACGGCGCACAAAAACTGATCTCGATGAACGACATGTTCGAAGCTGTTTATGATGGCATTAAGGTTATGCTACTGCCGCTTGCGACCGTTATTGGTGGTTTCATGTTGAAATCGGTCAACGACTCATTGGGCGTCACGCAGTATGTCATTGAGACCGTCAGCCCTTACCTGTCAGCGTCTTACTTCCCTGCGATTATCTTTATGATTACGGGCGCGTTGGTATTTGCAACGGCATCGTCTTGGGGAACGTTTGCAGTAGCGATGCCAATTGTTCTACCTTTGGGCGAACAGCTTGGTGTGCCTCTACACTTAACCGTTGCAGCGCTGCTTTCAGCATCAGCGGCAGGGAGCCACTCTTGTTTCTTTAGTGACTCAACCGTGTTATCTGCACAAGGTTCAGGCTGTACAGCAATGCAACACGCAACCACACAGTTTCCTTATGCGTTGATTGGTATTGTTGCAACCGCGATTTTCTTCTTCATCATCGGTTAGCCCCTTTATCTAATTGCAAAGCCCTGCTCAAAAATAGCGGGGTTTTGTTCTATCAAGTCAAATGATCCTCTTAAAACGACTTTACGTCCGTTCAGTATAAAAACACTCAAAGATATACATCTGCACTCAATAAGGGTTTGGTAAACCTAATATTTTTGGTTTACGCTTAGCGAAGCGTTTATTGTGCAGCAAGGCAGCTTTTGAGTAACTTAAATGCCGCCTTAATACAGTGTTAACGGTTGGAGAGACATGAAAAAGTTAGCCCATGAGATATGGATATTTGACGGAGATCCCGTCCAATTCTTAGGACTCCCATACACCACTCGTATGACTATTGTTAGGCTTTCTGATGGTGGCCTTTGGGTTCATAGTCCAATTAAGTTATCAAATTCGATTAGAGAGCAAATCAACAATCTAGGCCAAGTGAAATACTTAATCGCTCCTAATCATTTACACCACTTGTTCTTATCTGAATGGGTATTTGCCTATCCTAGCGCAGAAGTTTATGGCACAGATGAAGTCATTAAGAAGTGCCGTGATATACACTTTCACGCTTCACTTAACCAAGGCGGTAATGCTTGGAACTCTGAGGTTGAACAAGAACTATTTTCTGGCTCTCCATTAATGGAAGAGTGTGTGTTTTATCATCGACTTTCAAAGACCTTAATTGTTACTGACCTCGTCGAGAATTTTTCTGGCCAGGACTTTAACTACTGGCAGCGGTTTGTGGCTAAAGGGGCCGGTATTCTTGCTCCGAATGGAAAAATGCCTTTGGATTGGCGCCTAAGTTTTATGTTTAGCAAACAAGAGGCTCGAAAACACTTAAATAAATTGCTGTCTTGGAAACCTAATATATTGGTTATGGCTCACGGTGAAATCGTCCTTGATAATGCAGACGAGTTCTTACAGCGCTCTTTTAAGTGGCTAGTATGAGACAACATTGAAAACTCACACAACAGAATAGACAAGAAGCTATTTTAAAACATTAGGCCCTTTTAGCTTAGTCTTAGGGACGAATTTACAGCACTACACGTTATGTTTAACGATAAGCTCCCCTATTCCTCTTAATTGAGCATTATGCAGCAATTTAAAATTCCGTTAGAATTGCACTTCAAAAACTTCAATGCGAAGAATTCTGGACATTGATACGGACATAAGTTCAAGAGTTAACATAACGCAATAGCAATCTCTTACTAATTATTTTGCATCGAGACATTGGCATACTCCCGAAACAAACCCTTCTACTCTAAAGGTTTTGTTAATAACAGTTGCCATGCTTGTTAGTTATTCTCGTTGAACTCAGTATCTTGAAGTTGTTTGAATATATAAATTTAAAAAAAAGAGACATAAGATGCACAAAAAACTCATCATTCTAAGCTTGCCTATTCTATTAGCTGCATGTGCGGCACCAAAGTATACGGTAGAAACAATCTCGAAAGAAAATCAGAGCAAGGAAATCACCATCGTAAAAGACAACGCCACGCGAGATGTTTTCTTAGATTCGATGCAAGACTGGTGTTTGGATACCGCCCATAAATGCACAGTCGTAAGCGACGGCACGCCTCCTGTTAGCTCTGAGCTAACACTTACTTACGTATCACGCTGGAGCTGGGATTTTAGAACATTTATCGCTGATGCTCAGATCAAAGCCTACAAAAATAACGAAAAAGTAGGACAAGTTGAATTTAAAGCACCAAACAGCGCGAATCCAGATAAATGGGGTAAAGACAACAAACGAATCATTTCGATGATGGATCTGTTATTCGGTAAACAAACCGTGAGTGAGGCTCAATCCAAGATTAAGCTGGGCGAAATGTAATGAGCCGAACAATTGCCCATTTAACAAGCATCATATATTTGTAGAGAAAGATAGGAATGTTTAAGTGACTGAAGTCAAAACCATTGGGCTTTTCTTTATAACCGCCATTGCAGAAATATTAGGCTGCTACTTACCTTATCTCTGGTTAAAGGAAGATAAGTCAGTTTGGCTTTTGGTACCAGCAGCGCTATGCCTTGCTATGTTTGCTTGGCTTCTATCTTTACATCCTACCGCAACTGGCAGAGTTTATGCCGCTTACGGTGGTGTCTATATTTTTGTCGCAATTCTATGGTTGTGGTGTATCGACGGCGTTCGACCAACGCTCTGGGACATAGTGGGGGTTTCTGTCGCTATGCTTGGCATGTCAATCATCATGTTTTCACCCAGAGCATCCTAAACGTAACCGAGGGAAACCCTTACGCTTAGTATTTTGGCTATGTGCTAGATTTATTGATTAATAACATTATGACGTAATTGCTACATAGCCAAAGTATGCTTGGGCTTCACCCCAAAACAGCGCTATTTATAGGAGATACCAATGAACCATGCAGTGAAGGCAAGATTTGATGAGTATCCAAAACATGTGCGTATTCGGATAGAAGAGCTACGAAATATAGTCTTAACTATCGCTTCTGAATTAAAACTGGGGGAAGTTGAAGAATCTCTAAAATGGGGAGAGCCAAGCTACAGTGTGAAAACAGGTAGCCCGGTAAGGATGGATTGGAAACAGAAAACGCCTAGTCGTTATTATCTGTTCTTTAATTGCCAAACTAAGCTCGTCGACACATTCCACGAACTGTATAGTGACTCACTTGAGTTTCAGGGTAATCGAGCAATAATTCTATCTTTATCCGATCCTTTGCCAGAAGCTTCAATCAAGACCTGTTTAGAATTAGCATTAACCTATCAAAAGCGAAAGAACTTACCTCTTTTAGGTATGTAAGATCGCTTAATAAAACTATTTACGGCCGATTAACCATATTCAACTACTCTACCTTTGTATCCTTTTTAATGCTTACGCAGTAAAGTTTTAGATTAAGTGGTCACGTTAATAGCGCCGTAACCAAACTAGTAATATCGAAATAAAGAAGAGTTTATGAAATCAAAAATCTTGTTCTTACTTATGCTTGGAGCTCATTTCAATACTTTTTCAGCGACGAACTATCAAGTAAATGTGGTAGTAACAGAGCCTCAATCAACATTCATTTTTCCGACTTTTGAAATATCCTCTAAAGGAAAAAGCAAAACCAGTTTTGTCGACGGCTGCACGTACTTAGGAACCCTTTCAGAACCGAGCAAAAATAGCATACAGCTTGAAGCTACCATGTCATGCAACCGAGACGGCGCTACGTCAAGGATGGAAATGCCGGTATTTGTACTCAACTCCGAGGGTCAAAGCGCGAGTTATGATCTTGTAGAAAATGGGATCGTGATGTGGAAATATTCTGTAGAAGTTAAGCCGTCACTTAAAAAGTGATATATCAGAAATACTAAAGTAACAATCAGCACTATTAACCGCCGTTTAAGTGTAATAGGTATATTCTTTACGACTTAATGACGTTACTTGTTGCCGCAAGTCTCCAACTCATGTACAAAACAGCCCTAATTTTAATAGGAGCTAAGTGGCATGAATTTAATTGTACGTCAGGTAACTTTAGGTGATGCTGAAGGCATTACAAACGTCCTCAATCCCATCATTATTGAAGGTTTATACACTGTATTAGATACGCCTTTCACACCTGAAGAAGAAAAAGAGTTCATTACTCATTTCCCAGAACGGGGCGTGTTTACAGTGGCTTTATCCGAAAATAGCTCACAAGTCATTGGTTTCCAAAATATCGAGCCCTTTGCACAATATACAAAAGCTTTTGACCATGTTGGCATAATTGGTACGTTTGTTAGTGACGGTGCTCGTGGCCAAGGTGTGTCTAAACAGCTTTTCAAATCGACATTCGAAGTAGCCAAACAAAAGGGTTACGAAAAACTATTTGCGTACGTTCGCAGCGATAATGAGCGAGCGTTATCAGCCTATCTCAAACAAGGCTTCGAAATCGTAGGGACCGCGAAGAAGCATGCAAAAGTTCGTGGGAAATACGTAGACGAAGTCCTCATTGAGAAGTTTTTGTAGGTGTTAAGTCGCTAAACACTAAGCACGCATATAAGAACATTTGAACCAAGACTCAATTTCCGTCGTAGAAATCTCTTTTCTAAAATAGGTTATTTGAAATGAAACTGACCTCGGAAACTGAGTCAAGAATAATAGAAATGGCATGGGAAGACCGCACCCCATTTGAGGCTATCGAATTCCAATTTGGTTTGAATGAATCCGACGTGATTCAGTTTATGCGTAGCCGGCTCAAATCAAGTAGCTTTAAATTGTGGCGTAAAAGGGTTTCGGGGCGCAATACGAAACACAACAAGCTACGAAACTCAGACATCATTAGAGGTTATTGCCCAACTCAATATAAGCCGCGATAGCGAACTGCACTTGGCATAAATTTTTATTACGAATCGCAACATTTATCGCCCTACCTTTGAATCAACTCCATGATTGGAGGGGAATAGTCACCACTTAATTCAACCTAGGTGTTTCAGGGCGATAATAAATTCAATGGGAGTCATCTTAACATCCTCAGACGCCATCAAACTAATGATTCCACAGAAAAGATTGACACAAAACGCCCACTAAAAATAACTCAGATTACGGCGTCATTTAACCCGTGTATCAATCTTCTTTGACCTTCTGTTTAGGCACTAGAATCACTAACCTTCTATTTTATCTTTGAAGGCACAGACAAAAAGCTGCATGATTAAAAAGGAAAAATAGCTGATAACGGTTTAACAAGCACTCGGAGCTTGGAGGCAATTTTGAACAAATTACTTATGATATTTGCGTTGGTTTCTTTACCTTGCTTGGCCTCTGATGATGTTGAAGATCCCTGCAAAGTAAAAGGCGGTGGCGTTATGGCTGGTTATCAGTGTGTAGAAAAGAAAATGGAATCTGCAGATAAAGAGCTTAACGAAAGTTACAAGGAAGCAATCGCTAGAATAGGTGAGGAAGAAAAAGCACTAAGGGAAACATGGTCTCAGACCGAACTGGTAGAGCCATTTCGAAAGGCCCAAAGAGCTTGGCTAAAATACAGAGACGCCGAATGTGAGTTTACGGGCCTGTCTTCTACGCCCTCACCCTGGCAAGGTGTCCAGATTGAAGAATGTAAGTTAAGAATGACGTTAGAACGCGTCGAGTACTTCAATGGTGTATACGTAGGCTAAACGGATTACATCTAACAAAGCACTTCAATAAGATTCGCAACTCTTGGCAATTTCAGTTTAAATGTACTCTGTGTTTAAGATGCAAGCGTTCAGGTTATGCGTAAAGCTTATATGGGTGTGAAATAAGTATGGAAAAAGACGATTTAGTTGGGCTAGTAGTTAAGTATTTCGAGAAAATAGATGCCGGTGATCCTAGCTATCTGGATCTATTCTCAGAGGATGTTGATTTTTTCTTTCCTAAATTTGGGCAAGCGAAAGGAAAGAGTGCCTTAGTGGAGTTTGGCAATAGGATTGGTAGCTCGTTGATTAGTATCTGGCACGACATAGACGGCTTTCAAATAACGACTGCTGGAAACAAGGTGATTGTTGAAGGACAGGAAGGCGGCGTAATGAGTGATGGTACCTCTTGGCCGGACAACAAAGTTTCCACAGGGCGTTTTTGTAGTGTATTTGAGTTTGAAGGAAAAATGATAAGTCGTATGTTTGTGTACGTAGATCCTGACTTCCCGAGTCGAGATTTTGAGAGAATTTCCGTGCTGTCAGGCGAGAGCAACGTGCGACAAACTGTTCAAGCCTGAATACTACCGCTACCGCATAGCATCTTTGTTATGCGGTAGTATTCGTAGTTAAGGTGTGTTGAGGGCTTTGATATCACTTTGCTCACACCTTATCAGTGCGTTAGCCACATTCCCTTACTGATAGAAATGCTACTTTCTTCAATCGTCCTGTATTATGATAATGAAAAAGATTGCATTAATTTTAAGATTAAAATGAACCAAAAATTTTTTCTAAAACTACTCCCTGTCCCTTTTCTTCTAACCGCTTGCCAGTCTACGCAAAGCCAGCTACAGCCTATACCTGAAAACGTATTATCAAACCTATCGAGAGGCCATTAACTATTCTTTTTCTACTTGGCTAGTCGATCAGTCCGATATCGATCAGTCTGTAAATGAAGCTCGTGTAGCGTTATCAGAATATCAGTCTCAGAATGATGGTTTAGGAACAACATGTAAGGATTGGCACCTACCCCTAGAATCTGGATTGCGAGAAGTTAACAATCATAAGAATCAAGTGGCGATAGACCAGCAGCGAGCACATGAAATACATAAAGCAAACGCTTCTAAACCTGTAACGTATTCAACACCAGCATCTACTTCGACTAGTAATGTTGTTCACTGTTACAAATTGGAAGACGTTAGCTTGGATAAGAACATTCAAACCTTTAATGGAATGATATGCCCTATAGGCTGGCTTAAATATTATGGCTATTAATGTATTTGATTAATACAGTACTTAAGAATGAACTCTAAGTTTAATTTTTAGTTCAAGATTGGGTTTCTTGTTTACAATGTTATGTTTCCAGTTGGATTACCGTATTCGAATAGATTGACGAAGTTAATCAATATATGTGTATTGATGCTTACTTTTTATCGAGTTATCTTTGTTTGATAGCCATTAAAACGAGTAAGGAAACAAAGTGACTGTGTTAACAAAAGGCATACACCACGTAGGTTTAACCGTATCTAACCTAGAAGCAAGCGCGAAGTTTTTCACTGAACAATTAGGTTGGAGTGAAGTAAAAAGAAATCCAGGCTACCCGGCAATATTTGTGAGTGATGGGCATATCATGCTTACACTATGGGCGGCTAAGGCTGATGCCGCCACTCCATTTGACAGAAAAACGAATATTGGTTTGCATCACTTAGCTTTACTCGTAGAGACTGAGAAGCAACTCTATGAGTTGCGTGATCAATTTATGGCGTCGGGAATCGAAATTGAGTTTGGTCCCGAGCTTGTTAAAACAGGACCCGCAAAACATTTAATGTGTTACGACCCAAGTGGTATTAGGGTTGAGTTTTTCTGGGCGGGCTCATAAAACAAACATAACAAAGTTTTATAATAGGGATTTGGTACACATGGCATTGTTAGTTTGCACCGCCTTTGGTGTTTAAGGTGCTCAGCAGAAGCTTGTGTATTGAATGCCCCTCCCCTCCTACTACACATTTTGCGACTTACGAGTAAGTCCAAAAGGATAAATGTTATGTATAAAATCGGCGTTGTTTTATTTGATGATTTCACGGATGTCGATTTCTTTCTTATGTATGACTTGCTAGGGCGCACAACCGACAGTTGGACAGTAAGTATACTTGGAACTAAATCTGAACATCATTCCCACCTCGGTATGAAAGTTAAAACAGACGGACACCTTTCTGAGGTGACGAATCAAGATGTCGTTCTTATTACAAGCGGCAAACGGGGTATTCCAGCCGCTTTAAAAGATGCTGAATTTATGTCAGCGTTGAATCTTGATCCAAATAGGCAGCTAATAGGTTCGATTTGTGCGGGATCATTCATCCTCCATGAACTCGGTTTACTAGAAGGCAAGCGATTAACAACAAACCCAGATGCAAAGGCTGTTCTACAAAGTATGGGAGGAGATGTTCAGGATCTGCCTCTCGTGATAGACGGTAATGTAGCGACGGCCGGTGGCTGCCTTTCACTGATGTATCTAATTGGTTGGTTAACAGAGCGGCTATTTGACTCAAACAAACGAAAAGCTATACAAAATCAATTGATACCTGCTGGGCAATTAGAGCTGTTTGAAGAGCTTATTGCCACAACTATTCAATCAGCAGAGTTAGCAAGCTCGGATAACAAGGCGTTAAATAATCATTCATAACATGTGGTGTTTTACATTACGTTAGTTTTAGTGTTTAGGGTAAGTCACACACCAGTCTTGTGTGACTTACCCTTGAACATAACGCCACTTGGGGAAATTAACTTACAGGGAGTAAATCAATTGGTAAAAATGTACGGTTCTGAAGAGACAAGAGCGTTTTGCTGTAATTGTAAAGAAGTAACGCTACATCGGTACGAAAGCTTCTCTAAAGCACAGGAAAAGACCGAGAAAAAAGCTAAAGGTTTCTTCTCTGGTCTATTTGCAGCAATAATTGGCTCATTAATGGAAGGCGAAGCGACTGGTGACTACAAATGTACAATATGCGGCACTAATCTTCACACGCCAGATAATTTAGATTAGTAGTCAGTGTCTCTAGTGCCACAGCAAGTGGCACGCAACACAATTTATAGACGGCTCTAGTGGGTTTGAAGCGTATGCACCTTATGCATTGGCATTTAGGGTTTTGAGGTTGTGTTGCGGATCAGGTAGTGCGCTTTTATCTTTAACAAGGGGCTAACGCAGAGCAAAAACAAGGACAAGAAAAGAAGTAGTTTTATTTGAGTATTAATGAATTACAGACACAAAAAAGCCCACCAAAAGGTGGGCTTTTCTAAAATTTGGTGGGTCCGGGCGAACTCGAATCGCCGACCCCTACCATGTCAAGGTAGTACTCTAACCAACTGAGCTACGGACCCAAATTTTTATGTTCCTAACCATTCAATTCAGAATGGTGCGTCCGAGTGGACTCGAACCACCGACCCCCGCCATGTCAAGGCGATACTCTAACCAGCTGAGCTACGGACGCATTTCTCTGGAACGACGAGGATATTAGCTATAAGCGAACGACGGTGCAAGCACAAATTTACCAACTTTGAACCGTTTGGCGAAAATGTAAACTCAACACGCGTTTTCAGATGATTTTATCGACAAGGACTGAGCCTGCAGGGTTTAAAAGTGTGATCTATATAACTTTTATTATCTCACTTAATTGTCGTAAGGCACTTCACTGAGCATCCAAATCTGTAAGGTTTGCGATACCTTAGGGCAAGTGCCGAACAAAATCTGATATTTAGGTTTAAATGGTTCGCCGATATAGGTTGTACGGATCAACTCTCCTGTTTTGACGTCTACTTGAGTGCTCACCCTGCCTTTGAAGTTTTGAAATATGACAAACTGCTCACTGTGGTAAACCATTTGCTCTCGGTAAAACAAGAAATGATCTTGGGGTGTCTCTGTCAATTCACACTCCAGTGGTTTCAAATTAGGTATCGCACTAACATTCGATGCGATGAACAACGCCGATAAAATCCATCCGTATCGCATATGGCTGCCCTATTCTGCCCTCTTTTTCAAAGTATAGGCCCTGCCTTGATGACTGATACAAAAAAGGCTTTGATCATCTCTAATCAAAGCCCCTTGTTTCTGCTGGTTAATTGTCGTGTTTAGTCGTCCGCCTCAAACACAACGTTATAATTTTCGGTGTATGTACAATTCGGCTGACGGCTACAAGTAAAGAAACGTCTCCCTTTGAACTCACCTTGGCTTGCGGTTTTAATGATCATCGGACTGCCGCATTTTTTACAAAAACGCACTTCTTTATCGGGCTCAATCAAATCAATGTGTGCCGCAAGCAAACGACGTAATCGCCCAACTTGATAACTGTGCTTTATCGAAGCGCCAATTAAAGGCAGGTTGGCCGTCTTACAAACATGAATCAATAACTTTTGTCTTTCTATCTTACCCTTGTTTAGCTCCTGCCCATTATCCAATTCAACGATAACGCGCGGCTCTAGTGTCCTTGGGTCACAAATAACGTAATCAAAATAGCTTCGAGATATACGGTTGTTCGCGACAAAAAACTGCTTCTTATTTTTGATTTCTTTTGGCGTAACCAAACTGGACATGTTTACTTTCGCGAATACTACGGCATGCTCCCCTACCGCCGCTCTTAACGCATTATAGAACGCACCCTCTTGACCTCTGAGCAGAGGGCCTTTCGAGCGATAAGGATAATCACGCGTGTCATCGTGCTTAATCACGTACTTTTGAATAACAAAGAAGAATAAAACCAGAAGAACAACAATGATAAAAATGTTGGTCATAAATAAAGTGCATCCAAAACAACTCGTTGCTCAAAGCGTAAATGGAAATGTTATGCAGAGCAACAAAACCTCGCAATTTTGAGGCGCCACGACGATAGCGAGAAACAGAAAATTTTGCTCACCAATAAAAACGAGCCAATCACACACTTGGATTGGCTCGTTTAAATTTTGTTAATACATTATGTATGCTAAGAATCAACTATTAGCGTCTGGCTGATTCTCTGGCATCGCATCAATAAAAGCTGGCAGTTGATTGCATGACTGCACAACAGCGTTAATGGTTGGATAAAGAGAGGTATCTACACCAAAGCGTTGTGCGTTATAAAATTGTGGTACCAGACAAATATCGACAATAGATGGCGAGCTTGTCAGGCTAAACTTGCAATCACCATTTAGTTTACGATGCTTCTGAAGTTTCTCTTCTAATGCTGTAAAACCTTTGTGGATCCAGTGATGAATCCAAGCGACTTTGCGCTCTGGTTCGCAAGCTAGCTCCCCCTCTAAATACTGTAGAACTCTTAAGTTATTCAGGGGATGAATCTCCATTGCAATATCCTGAGCCAAAGCTAGCGCTTGGTATCGAAGCGGCGTTTGCTCGGGGATCACAGTGACATCCGGGTAGTGTTCTTCTAAGTATTGAATGATCGCCAGTGACTGGGTTAACTGAACCTCCCCATCCACCAGCAAAGGAACCAGTTCAGAAGCGTTTAACTCATGGTACTCGTCACTGTGTTGTTCGCCACCATTGCGCACCAAGTGTACCGATTTTGAATCATACGATAACTCTTTAAGATTCAAGCAAATACGCACACGATACGCCGCCGATGATCGCCAGTATCCGTATAAAATCATGCTATCGCTCATATCGTCTCCCAACCAGCATTGTTAGTGCTTGAGATATTGGCTAACTTGTTGGTCAATCGAGCCGAATATGTTGTTGCCATCCGCATCGAACATTTCCAATCTGATTGAATCTCCAAACGACATGAAGTTAGTCGACGGCTTACCATCACGAATGGTTTCAATCATGCGAACTTCCGCGATACATGAATAGCCAACGCCACCTTCTTCAATAGAAGTGCCATGTTCCGTTCCCTGCTTGTTGGATACCGTACCTGAGCCTATAATCGCCCCAGCAGATAGCGGGCGCGTTTTAGTCGCGTGAATAATTAAGTCTGCGAAATCAAACGTCATATCGATACCTGCATTCGGGCGACCAAACGGCTTGTGGTTGTAGGTCGAGACCAATGGTAAATGCACTTTGTTTTCGTACCACGCATCGCCTAGTTCGTCTGGTGTTACTGCCACAGGAGAAAACGCAGAAGAAGGTTTAGATTGGAAAAAACCAAACCCTTTAGCTAATTCTGCGGGAATTAGCCCACGCAGTGAGACATCATTCACCAGCATGATCAAACGAATCGACTCCTGAGCCTCTGCAACACTCGCGCCCATTGGTACGTCACCAGTTACCACAGCCACTTCACCTTCGAAATCAATACCCCATTCATCACTCGCAAACTCGATGTTGTCACAAGGTCCAATAAAGGCATCAGAGCCTCCTTGGTACATCAACGGATCGGTCCAAAAACTCTCTGGCATTTCAGCGCCGCGAGCTTTTCGAACCAACTCAACGTGGTTTACGTAAGCACTGCCATCAGCCCACTGATAAGCGCGAGGAAGCGGCGACTCACAGTAGTGCGCTTCAAACTCTTCATACCCTGCAACCGTGCCATTGTTCAGTGCAACGTATAGCTCTTCCAGTTGTGGTGCTAGCGTATCCCAGTTATCAAGCGCCACCTGCATCGTCGGTGCTAAGTTCATAGGGTGGAAAATTTCTGTCGCAGGTACGCAGCGCGTTAAGTCTTTGCTCACGACCATCAACAAACCGTCACGAGTGCCATTTTTCTTGGTTGCTAATTTCATCCTTGCCTCTTACTTCTCTTGCCAGCTATAGACGTATTCTTTGTTTTCTACTTTTTCCAGCTCATCCGAAAACTGAAGTGCGTGACGCGTATCAATCATGACCGCAACTTCGTCGGTGAAAGTCTTCTTATGCTCTCGCCCTGCTTTGAATGCTTTCGGGTGAGGACCATGCGTAAATCCTGCTGGATGGAATGTCACCATGCCTGCTTCAATGTTGTCACGGCTGAAAAAATCACCTGCATGGTAGAACAAGACTTCGTCATAATCGTCATTGTTGTGGTAGAACGGTACTTTGAGCGCTCCAGGATCACTTTCAATTGGACGAGGAACGAAGGTACACACCACAAATCCTGCTCCTACAAATGTAGTATGTGCAGAAGGCGGTAAATGGTAACGATGTGACATAAGTGGACGAATATCACGCCAGTTCACTTTTACTACCGCCAAATCACCATGCCACCCAATCGCATCCAACGGGTTGAATGGGTAAGTGATAACACTGACTTTATCGTGGCGTTTCACCTGAACCTGTGTTTGATTCTCAGAATATTGAGCACGGAACTGATCGTTGATCGACGGCGTTTCTAGAACCGCCGGATCAAACACCGCGTGGTTTCCAACCATGCCTTTTTCGGGCAATGTATAAGCCGCATCGGTGTTTTCGATCATCAGAATGAACATCGGCTCGCTTGGCTCTAAACGCCAGCTCGTTGAGCGCGGGATCATGACATAATCCCCTTCGCTCACTTTCAAATGACCATAATCACAGTAGAGATCTGCCGTACCTTGGTGGATGAATAGCAGTTCGTCGCCATCTGCATTTCTCACCAAGAAGTCCATTTTTTCATCCATACGCCAAACACGAACTTTACAATTCGCGTTGTGTAATAGATGCGGGACTGCCCAAGGGGTAATATGGCTGGCTTTTTCGACTAGATTAAAATCAAACGCTCGTGGACGTAGCTCTCCCTCCCACTCAGACCACCCCGTTGGGGCATGTTGATGATGAAAATGTGTTGCGGGGCCGAAGAAGCCACTTCGACCTGCCTCACGTTCATAAATTGCCTCTTCCGGGAAGTCAGCATGCGCTTGTTTAGAGCACACTCCCTCCCGTTGAGGGAATGTGATCCATTTATGCATCGCTCAATACTCCTCGGCGAATTTGGTCTTCTTCTATCGATTCAAACAACGCTTTGAAGTTACCCTCGCCAAAGCCTTCATTGCCTTTACGTTGGATGATTTCGAAGAACACAGGGCCGATAACGGTTTGAGTAAAGATTTGTAGCAAGATGCCATCTTTCGTTGGCGCACCATCAATAAGAATCTGCAAATCACGAAGCTTGCTTACATCTTCACCGTGGCCTTCAACACGCTGATCGACTTTCTCGTAATAAGTATCTGGCGTTGGCATAAAGTCCATGCCTCGCTCACGCAAGGTTTTGACCGTTTCGTAGATGTCGTCAGTGGTCAATGCGATGTGTTGAATACCTTCGCCATTGTATTCACGGATAAACTCTTCAATCTGTGATTTATCATCTGACGACTCATTGATAGGAATTCGGATTTTGCCGCAAGGTGCGGTCATCGCACGGCTGACAAGACCAGTCAGCTTACCTTCGATATCGAAATAACGAATTTCGCGGAAGTTACCAATGCGCTCATAGAAACCAGACCAGACATCCATGTTGCCTTGCTTAACGTTGTGCGTTAAGTGGTCGATTTCGTAAAGACCAACATTCGCTTTTGATAAACGCTCATCAGCATCATCATAAAAACGAAAATCGACATCATAAATACTCTGCTTTCCATAACGATCGACAAAATAAAGTAAGCTTTCACCGATGCCATAAATAGCAGGAATGCTTAGCTCCATCGGCCCAATTTCCGTTTTATATTCTTTACCGCCATTCTCTAACGCATGCGCCAGAGCAACGGTGGCGTCTTTCACACGAAATGCCATGCCACAAACCGACGGACCGTGAACTTTGGCGAATCCCTCAGCTTGGCTATGCGGCTGCGCATTCACAATAAAGCTAATGTCACCTTGTCGATATAACCACGCTTCTTTTGAGCGATGCTTTGCAATCTCCGCAAAACCTAACGATATAAACAGATCTTTAAGCTGTTGAATGCCTTTGTTGTCAGCAGCGGTATATTCAACAAACTCAAATCCGTCTGTTCCTAATGGGTTATATGCATCAACCATGACTTTCTCCTTGTCTCAGTAGCTTTTGTTTGGACTTATTTTTCTAACTTGGCGCAGGTATTGAGAAATTGGAATACGTGGGGAGAAATCTTTATCTTGGCGATTTTTACGCACAATTGTAAAATATATGTTACACACAGAGAGCGCATCGAACCCACTTTCGTAAACATCAAACAAACTGCTTATTTTCAATATATTAGATTGATATTTTCGGCTTTACGCCACCACATAAAAATGTAAACAAGTTGTTACTTTGGCATTTTATCTTGGCAACGTAGCTCAAAAAGCAAAAGGGGATGGAAAGTCTATTGCACCCTATCTCTATCCGATTTATTCATTTGATCCTGCAAAACATCAAAAGTAATGTTTCGTGACGCTTCATACAGTTCGAAAGGCTCATCGGTCAGAATCGTGTCATGGATACCCCTTTATTGATTCACCTCAGTTTTATTAAAAAGTAACTGTGCCATAAGTGGTGCTCTGTTCCCTATCGAGCCGAGCCACATGGCTTCACGCTCGATCAGAAAAAGAGACATCTAATGACACACATCAATCAAGAACGCTTAGTTGAACACTTTTGCCAACTAGTACGTATCGACAGCGAATCAAAAAACGAAAAACAAATTGCAGAAACACTGGCAGAACAGCTAGGCGAGCTAGGCTTTACCGTACGCAAACTTCCAGTACCTGAGCACATTTCTAACGGTTTTAACGTGTACGCCCGTTTAGACGGCAAAAAAGACGGCTCTATTCTAATGAGCTGTCATATGGATACGGTCACTCCAGGTATTGGCATTGAGCCACTCATCGAAGACGGCGTTATCCGTTCAAAAGGCAATACGATTCTTGGTGGCGATGATAAATCTGGTATTGCTGCCATCATGGAAGCCGTTCGTTGTATTCAAGCGGAAAACCGTGAGCACAAAACGTTAGAACTTGCTTTCACCGTGTATGAAGAAGGCGGTTTATTCGGTTCACAATACTTCGATATGTCACACGTCACTTCAACGGAAGCAATCGTGTTAGATACGGGTGGTCCTATTGGCACTATTGTGACCGCGGCCCCAGGCCAGCAAAAAATCGTGGCAACAATCAAAGGTCGACCAGCACACGCAGGACTTGCGCCAGAAGAAGGCATCAGTGCGATCATGGTGGCGGCTGATGCTATCAACCAAATGAAGCTGCTGCGCATCGACGAAGAAACGACAGCCAACATCGGTATGGTTAACGGCGGTCAGGCCACAAACATTGTTATGCCTGAATTAAAAATCGTGGCAGAAGCACGCTCCCTGAATGGCGATAAACTAGATGCTCAGGTCAATCATATGATCTCAACATTAGAGTCTGTCTGTAAAAAACACGGTGCAGAAGTCGAAATTGAATCTAGCCGAGCCTACGACGCTTTTGTTATTGAAGAAAACCACCCACACGTAAACGCTATAAAAGCAGCGTTTTCAGAGTTGGAAATTGACGCCTTCACAAAAGGCACTGGCGGCGGTAGCGATGCCAACAACTTTAACAAGAAAGGTCTCACAACGGTCAACCTTTCAACTGGCATGGCAAAAGTACACACGACAGAAGAGTTTATCGCGGTAAGTGATATGGTCAAAATCACTGAGTTCGTAAAGCACTTCCTAGTCAGTTAATGTCGTGCCTTTTGAAGAGCAGACTGACTATCTTCCCCTTCTAGCCTGTGCTTGAAGGGGATTTTAATTTGTATCGAAGCAAAATTACTTCCCGTCATGCCAACTTGATATCAGATCTTCAAAGAAATTCCCCTAGCTCACTTTTTGAGACCAGACAGCTCAATACCCGACATCCTGTTACAGTAATGTTAAAACTCGATTGTGTGGACAATTTATACAATATACATTTCTAGAATCTTTCAGGATGAAAAGAGTGAGACAAGGATGAAATTACCTAAGTTGTTTTTGTTAGCGTCGATGATGAGTCCAATACTGGCAACATCAAGCTATGCCGTGCCGCATCCCGCAGGTGTGACCCTCGATGAGATACAAGAAATTACGCTAAACAATGGAGCTGAAGTTACTTCTATTGACCCAGCCAAGCAAGCCGCAGAGCCCGCTTTTAATCTCGGTCGAGACCTGTTTGAAGGTCTGGTCATTCAAGATAAGCAAGGTAAAACCATTCCTGGTGTTGCTGAGTCTTGGTCAGTCAATGACAACAATACGGTTTATACCTTCCACTTACGTGATGCAAAATGGTCAAATGGCGAAACGGTCACTGCACAAGATTTTGTCTACAGCTGGCAACGCTTACTGAATCCAAGCACTGCTTCACCCTACGCTTGGTTTGCGGCCATTCCAAATATCGAAAACTCACAAGCGATTATGAAGGGCGAAGCCGAACCCGAGTCCTTGGGCGTGAAGGCGCTGGATGAAAAAACATTCCAGGTAACACTCGAAGAGCCTATTCCCTTCTTTACGAAACTATTAAGTCATCCAGTGCTTGCCCCCGTTCACAAAGCGACCGTTGAAAAACATGGCAACCGTTGGACCCAGCCTGAGCATATCGTTACAAATGGTGCGTTTACTGTCTCTGAATGGAAAGTTAACGAAAAACTGGTGATGGTTAAAAATCCACATTATTGGGACGCAAGCAATGTAGTGCTGGAAAAAGTCACCTGGCTACCAATTGGTGATGCAAACGTAGTGCTAAACCGCTACCTAGCTGGTGAGATAGACCAAGCGGTTTCCATTCCTGCCGCCCAGAAGAAAAAGTTAATTCAACAACGCCCACAAGAAGTGGCAAGCACCAGTGCGTCTCTTGGCTCCACATTCTATTACCTCAACACTCAACAAGGGCCAACAAAAGACGTGCGGGTTCGTAAAGCCCTCTCATATGCCATTGACCGTCAACTATTAACGAGTGCTATTTTGAGAAACGGTGGGGTTCCAATGTATACCCTTGTGCCACCTCAAACAGATGGTTTTAAATCTCACACTCCAGAGTTCGCAACTTGGAACCGCCATAAACGTATCGAAAAAGCGCAGCAATTACTGTCAGAAGCTGGATACGATAAAAGCAATCCGCTTAAGTTAACGTTTACCGTACCAACTTTCTCGATGGACGTAAAAATGGCAACCACCATGGCAGGCATGTGGAAAAGCCGATTGGGTGCGCAAGTCACGATAAAACAGCTAGAACCGAAAGTGTTCTACGCACTTAAAGAGCCGACCGACATTACTCGCGGCGGCTGGACGGCCGACTACAATGAAGCCTCTACATGGTTGGATATCTTCGTTTCTAGTGGTGAGTACAACGATTCTCGTTATAACAACCCGCAATACGACGAGTTAATGGCTCGCTCAAAGACCATGAGCAACCCATCAGAACTGTATTTACAAGCAGAAAGCATGCTGATTGAAGACATGGCCATTATTCCTATTTATCGTCCGGGTAACGATCAATACCTCATCAAGCCTTACGTGGGCGGCTACGAACTGACAAACCCTGAGTCGTCGTACTACCGCAAGAATGTCTATGTAAAAGCCCACTAAAAGCATGTTTTCGGTCTGAGTCGGCAAGTTCAATGTTTACTTGCCGTTCCTCATATCTCTCGGTGGAGAAGGCAACCTGAGCTCAGACCATTTTTTATTCATAACCGTTCGAAGTGATTTCGGATGACCAAAGGATGATGGATCATGATTTGGTACATTGTTAAGCGATTAGCTATCGCTATCCCCACGCTTCTATTCATCGCACTCGTATCATTTTGGCTGATGCACATTGCACCAGGGGGGCCATTTGATATGGAACGGCCTATGCCAGAGGTGGTACGTGCGAATATCGAAGCAAAATTCCATTTGGACCAGCCCTTCCTTACTCAGTTTTGGATTTACATTGGTAATTTCATACAAGGAGATCTCGGTCCGAGCTTCGTTTATCAAGACTTCAGTGTTACACAGCTCGTCGCACAATCATGGCCTGTTTCAGCAGTATTAGGCGTACTCTCTTTTTGTATTTCCGTTCCACTTGGCATGTTGCTTGGCACCATTGCGGCATTGAACCGAAATAGCCGCCTAGATTACGGCCTGATGACACTTTCGATGACTGGAGTTGTGGTTCCGGCTTTCGTGCTTGCTCCAGTTTTAGTCATGATTTTCGCTATTCAGCTCGGCTGGTTCCCTGCTGGTGGTTGGGAAGGAGGAAAGCTGGCTTTTCTTGTTCTTCCCGTGCTCAGCCTGGCGATTGGCTCCATTGCGAGTATTGCACGCGTCATGCGTGGCGCAATGATTGAAACACTCAACCAACCATACATTCGAACGGCAAAGGCCAAAGGTTTGTCCACAACCTACATTTTATTCCATCACGCTTTGCGACCATCCCTGATTCCCGTCGTTGCGATGCTCGGCCCTGCGTTTGTGTCTGTCGTGACAGGCTCGGTAATTATCGACATTTTCTTTGGTACAGGTGGCATGGGACAACACTTTGTGTCTGGGGCTCTCAACCGCGACTACGGCCTAGTAATGGGCATTACTCTGATTGTCGCTTCACTCACTATCTTCTTTAACCTTGTGGTCGACTTGCTATATACGATTATCGACCCTCGTATACGCGTTTAGGAGTCCGGCATGTTAACGATCAAAAAACTGGATACACAAGCTCTTCAAGATCAAGTCGTCGACAATATTGAAGCCGTCGAAGGTCGCAGTCTTTGGCAGGATGCATGGACTCGATTTCGTAAAAACAGAGCCGCGATGACATCAGTGTATGTTTTGGCGTTCATTACCTTATGCATCACCTTCGGCCCCTCTCTTGCCGCTTTTGGCCATGATGAAATTGACTGGGAAGTGCTCATCGATCCATACGAGCTAGGGAAACCTTCACTGAGCAGTGGCCATTACTTTGGTACCGATGATCTCGGGCAAGATGTTTTCGCTCGCACGATGCAAGGTGGCAGGCTCTCTATTTTGGTGGGCTTTGTCGGGGCCTTAGTCGCCGTTGTTATTGGTACGATTTGGGGAAGTATTTCCGGCTATCTTGGCGGCGTTGTAGATAGCGTAATGATGCGCATTATTGAGGTGCTCGATTCGGTGCCATTTATGTTTATGGTTATCCTGTTTGTTACCCTTTTTGGCAACAACATCTACCTGATTTTTATCGTGATCGGAATGGTATCTTGGCTGGGCATTGCCCGTGTTGTACGTGGTGTCACCTTCGGTCTAAAAAAGCGAGAGTTCATCGAAGCCGCACACTCTATTGGGGTTTCTAAATTAACAATTGTCCGACGCCATGTTCTGCCTAATGTGCTTGGGATCGTGATGGTTTATTCCTCCTTAATGGTACCAGGATTCATTATGTTCGAATCGTTTTTGAGCTTCTTAGGGCTTGGTGTTCAACCACCCGACACGAGCTGGGGAATCCTAATTTCCGAAGGCGCAAAAACGATTGACGTTGCATTGTGGATGCTGCTTTTTCCCTCTCTGTTTTTAGTTGCCACCCTCTTTTGTTTTAACTTCATCGGCGATGGCTTGCGTGATGCTCTTGACCCGAAAGACCGATAAGGACAAACCCATGCTATCTATTGAAAACATGAACGTGCGCTTCGATACGCCAGATGGGCAAGTGCAAGCGGTCAGTAATCTCTCCTACTCGATTAAAGCGGGCGAAACTCTTGGGATTGTTGGGGAATCAGGTTCGGGAAAAAGCCAATCTGTTTTCGCATTAATGGGGTTAACCGCGGACAACGGCGCCGTGTCTGGCAGCGCGATGTTCCACGGTGATGATTTACTCGCGATGTCTAAAAAGCAGCTCAACCGCATCCGTGCAGAGAAAATCGGAATGATCTTTCAAGATCCGATGACGTCACTCAATCCATTCATGAAAATTAGCAAACAGCTTTGTGAAGTTCTCATGATTCATAAAGGAATGAGCCGAAAACAAGCAAAAATTGAATCGATTCACATGTTAGATGCGGTGCGTATTCCCTCTCCCGAAACTCGGATGAATCAATACCCTCACGAGCTATCTGGCGGAATGCGTCAGCGAATCATGATAGCGATGGCCTTGTTGTGTAAGCCCGAGTTGTTAATTGCAGACGAACCAACCACCGCGTTAGATGTAACCGTTCAAGCTCAAATTTTGACGCTATTACGAGACTTACAACAAGAGTTCAATACGGCTATTTTACTGATCACTCACGATATGGGCGTCGTCGCCGAGATGTGTGATCGCGTATTGGTCATGTATGGTGGTCAAAAAATGGAGCAATCAGATACCGAGACATTGTTCGCTCAACCTGCGCACCCCTACACTCAAGGCCTGCTTAAGGCGATTCCTTCCATCACTGAAGATATGCCGCGTTTACCAACCATCCCAGGTAACCCACCAAGTGCGTTGATTAACCATCAAGGGTGTCCGTTTAAAGAGCGGTGCGAGCATCGAGAGACGCGTTGCCAATACGAAACCCCACGGTTTTCCCCATTGAACACGAGCCAGTCCATTGCCTGTCACGTTAAAGCATCCAGTGTTATCACTCCTATTCAAATAAAAGCTTAAGGAGGAGTTATGAATAAAAAAGAAGTCCTCATGTCTGCTCGTGATTTAAACGTCCACTTTCCTGTGTCGCGTCACCTTATTCCAAGTCGACGTAAAATCGTGAAAGCGGTCAATGGTATCGACTTAGATGTTTATAGAGGTGAAACACTTGGCATTGTGGGGGAATCAGGCTGCGGAAAATCAACGCTTGCACGCGCCTTACTTCGCTTAATTGAACCTACACATGGCGAGTTGACTTGGAAAGGTCAAGACATGCTCGGGTTTAGTAAAAAAGACCTTTCCTCTCGACGTAGAGAATTTCAGATGGTGTTTCAGGACCCATCCGCTTGTTTGAATCCGAGATTAACCATCTCAGAATGCATCGCCGAACCACTGCTCACCCACGAGCCACAACTTAAACGGGCAGAGGTAGAAAAGCGTGTCATCGCTATGATGGATAAAGTGGGTCTCTTGGCGAGCCAGCGAAACCGCTATCCACATGAATTTTCCGGAGGTCAATGCCAGCGTGTGGGCATTGCCAGAGCATTAATTCTCAATCCAGATTTGGTCGTGTGTGATGAACCCGTTAGTGCGCTAGACGTCTCCATACAAGCTCAGGTCATCAATCTTCTAGATGATCTTAAACAAGAAATGGGGTTAACACTGGTGATGATTGCGCACGACTTAAGCGTGGTGCGCCACATCAGCAACCGCGTTATGGTGATGTATCTTGGTAAACCTATGGAAGTAGGACGTTACGATAAAGTATTTGACGATGCACAACACCCCTACACCAAAGCACTGTTATCTGCTGTCCCGATAGCTAATCCGCAATTAGCACGTGACCGTGAAATACAACTATTGCCCGGCGACCTTCCTTCTCCACTTAACCCACCTAGCGGTTGCGTTTTTCGTACTCGATGCCCAGAAGCAACAGAAGTATGCGGGCAACAGAACCCAATAAAAACAGGCTCGGAGCAGCATCATATCTATTGCTCAAATATGACTTTAGGAACCATTTAATGAACAATACTAACTCAGTAAACCAACGCCTTACGTTATTGCGTGAGGCAATGTCCTTTCACAACGTGTCTGCATATATCGTGACCAACAATGACCCACATAACAGTGAATACTCAGCGGATCATTGGTTAGCGCGAAGCTGGATTTCAGGTTTTACCGGTTCTGCAGGCGATATCGTCATTACCCAACAAGGTGGTGGCCTGTGGACTGATGGTCGTTACTATATTCAAGCTGAAGAACAGTTACACGGCACAGGACTTGAACTGTTTAAAGCCAAACAACCAGAAACGCCGACAATTGCCAAATGGCTGGCTACCACGCTCCCAGAAAACAGTATTGTCGCGGTTGACGGGCGCGCCATCAGTTACGCTTTTTATCAAGGCCTCAAACAAGCCTTTGAAGCGAAAAACATTAAGATCATTCTCGACCTAGATTTGCTCACACCGATTTGGCTTGAAAGACCACCTCGCCCAAGTGCACCCGTATTCGAGCACCCCACCGCTTTTGCTGGCGTTGACACAGAAAATAAGTTAGCGAGAATCCGTTCTTGGTTAACCGAGAACCAAGTAGGTAGCTTATTAGTGTCAACGCTAGATGATGTCATGTGGACAATGAATATTCGAGGTGGTGATACGAATTACTGCCCAGTTTCTGAAGCCTATCTAGTTGTAGAGCAATCACTTGCGACACTGTTTATTGATAAAGCCAAACTGCCTCAAGACGTTGAAAGAGCGCTGACCGAGCAGAGTGTACACATTCGCCATTACAACTACGTAAGTCAGTATTTGAATCAGCAATGTGAGGGATTATCGCTCGCTTTTAACCCGACCCACACAGACAGCTTATTGGTGAGTTCGATTGAAGGGAATGTGAATCTAAAGCCAATGGCTTGCCCTGTAACGGCAATGAAGGCCATAAAAAATGCGACCGAGCTAACTAGCCTAGAACAGGCATTAACAGATGATGGTGTGGCAATCGTAAGGTTTATGAACTGGCTCGAAGAGCAAGTTCCAAGCGGACTCGTTACAGAATTGTCTGCTGAGGCACAACTGAATCACTATCGCCGTCAAACCCGACATTATGTGAGTGACAGTTTCCGCACTATCGCAGGCTTCGCAGCTCACGGGGCAAAAATGCATTATGCCGCCGATGAAGAAAGCAATGCGGCAGTCAATGAAAGCAACTTCTTTCTCGTCGATTCTGGTGGCCAATACCTTGGCGGGACAACAGACATCACCCGTACTTTCCACTTCGGGTCACCGACCATTAAGCAGCGCAAAGATTATACCTTGGTGCTCAAAGCGGTCATCCGACTGACTCAGACTCGATTCATGAAAGGCTCTACGGGTGCCAATCTTGATATCATGGCGCGTGGCGTCTTATGGCAACATGGTATTGATTACAAGTGCGGCACTGGACACGGCGTGGGCATTTGCTTGAATGTTCACGAAGGCCCACAAAATTTCTCGCAAAGCCACCACGAGGTTGAACTAAAACCGGGTATGGTCATTACTAATGAACCAGGCGTTTATCGCGAAGGTGAGTACGGGGTAAGAATAGAGAACATTCTTAAAGTTGTAGAAGTAGAACAAAATGAGTTCGGCACGTTTTACGGTTTTGAGACCATCACTCTTGCTCCAATTGCGACCAACGCCCTTGATTTATCAATGCTAGATCAAGCAGAGCTAGACTGGCTCAATCATTACCATTCACGAGTCTATCAAGCACTTAGCCCTTTTCTTGATACGCAAGATAAAAACTGGCTTCAACGCACAACCCAACTTATTGAGAAATAGGATATCAGCAAGCTTTATAACGTTTTCATTTTCATCTCAAACTCCTTGTTTGCCAGCCTTCGGGCTGGTTTTTTTTATAGAGATAACGGCGTGAAAAACAAAAACGCCCCGCAATGTTAGCGAGGCGATCAATTAAATTAAAATGATGCAGTTAAAATGCCCTATTGACGACACTTCTGAGCATCAAAATCAACGACGATGGCGGCATTCTCAAAGTCACCAGATACTTTAACATAGCCCCAGTAGTTACTCTGATTTGACAACGTAATACACTCTCCATTACCAATATTATCTGACCACCCGTGAAGATTAGTACCATCCGGCCAACCAGAGTTACTGTATTCAAGCTTTAGGTTGCCCGTACCGTTTCCCGTCGTTATCGCCAGATTTGAGCTCTCATTCACCGCTGGCACGCTCAGCCAAATGGTTTGTTGATTTGCCAAGCAAACGGGCTCTCCTGCTGTTAGGCGTCCACCGCTTACTTTACTTTGCACCGCGCAGTCTTGTGGCAATATGTCATTACCGCCCAACGCTGAGATAACAACAGTATGAGTGGCGGTTGCCGTCAAGCCTTCACTGTCTGTCACACTTAGGCTGACCGAATACTCCCCTTCACTCCCATATTGGTGCGTCGGCTTGGTTTGTGTACTTGTCGAGCCATCACCGAAGTCCCATAAGACGCTGACGATCTTCCCGTTTGGGTCTGTACTGTTTTCACTGCTAAATGTAATGCTTTCACCGACTTTCCCCTTACTGTTTGCGGTTATGACTGCATTAGGTGCACCATTTGAGACAAGGGCTTGCTGCCACTGCTCAAACTCACTTTGATATAAATTCGCCCATTGGGTGATCGTTGCTTTGTAATTGCTCCAATTCCCCTGGCGTGTTTCCACCAGCATTTGGTTTACGTCATCTTTATGATTTTCAAACATAAAGCGTACAGCTAAGTACCCCCAACGATAAATTCGATCGACATCAAACCCATCATAAGTAGTCTCGAAAATCTCACTTAAGGTATATGTCGAGCCGTCTAGAATCGTCTCAAGTGCTGCTTGGTTGTCATTTTCTTGAGCGACATACTCTGCAATGCCTTCACTCCACCACACTATTTTTTCAGTTGGATGACTAAACCCTCCATAGAGATCAAATCGACCATCTAAGTAATGCACGTATTCGTGCTCTAAGTTCCAGACAAAGTGATCCGCGTTCGCATAAGAGGCTTCATAAGCAATAAAGTTGGGAATATTCCCCGGCTGGGAAGGTTCGCCCTCCAAGTACATACCGCCATTGTCAGTACTAATATCGAAAATTGGCCCTGCGTACTTACCATAATCGGTGCTTGAATCGAAGATATTGACTTGGAGCTGAGTATTGTGGTCATCTTTTACTGGTTGTTCACCCGTTTCTAATGACTGATGAAAGTAACCCTCTTCGTAACCCATTTTAGAACATGCGGCCGCGTGTTGCTCTTGTGTCATATTCTGGGACAATATTCGGATTGTCGAGCTACAAGTATAAGTTTGCGATAGCACTAAGCCTTTTAGCTCAGTTTCGAAATTACAAATTCCGAACTCACTACAATCTGCGTAATATGAAGCGGTGTCCGCCGCCGCAAGCCAAACCGCGTCACCCCGACCATACATTTCATACTGTTCAAAGATTCGACTTAGCTGACTCTTCACCACAGAACTCGCGTTACCCGTATACTTGGTCAGACGCCCGAGCTCTCGCCCCGCATTCGCGGCCATAAACTCATCTTCAGCACCGATTGATGACGCCCTTAGAGCGAAATCGCCTAAAGCTTTGGCAAGGTCTGTTTGGTTACCAATTACTTGCACAAATTGCTCGTTCCACTGCCCACCAAACAAAATAGTGAAAACACCATTAACCGCATTGCGCATATACCAGTGCTGGGCGTATTGATCATTCCAACGAGTAAGCCACTGGGTCACTTGTGGTAAGTACGCGTGCTGCAAGCCCGCACTATCCATAGTGATGATGACTTCACTAAGCACTTTGCCGTGACGATCGCTGTTCTCGTAGAAGTTTGCGTTGTTAACAAACGCATCCACTGATTCTTTCACCGCTGGTGTGACCCATTCAATAAATGAGATGTTGTCATTGTAAAACTCGGCGTAATAACCCGCGCGCAAGTATAAGAACAACGTTTCTAGTTCATCGCTCCCGCCACCTGTATACCCCTTCGCCAATGTCGTAGTACGCTTCGCAATGTTGTACATATGATCGGAGCTAAATACCGACTCTTGAATCCGACTTTCAGCAGAGAATAGCTGGTTCACACACGTCGCGCCCTGACTTAAAATTTCGCCGATCAATTGGTTACTGCTTTCGGTAACCAATGCTTCCAAATCACAAGCAGTGCTCGACTCATCAAGACTTTCAAGTGACTGTACTCGAGTTGCCTTGGAGGGCTGAATAGGGAGAGTTGCGGTTGGTTGGTATTCAACTCGATTGGATTCAACACCGTGTGTATGAGCCGAATGTGCATGTTGCTCTGTAACTTGAGAAACTGGCTCGCTTAACGCAAATACGCCAGTGCTGGTTAATGTTGTCGCAATCGCGACACTCAAAGTCTTCAGTTCCATCTAATTTCTTCTATATTGAGTTTTCCTTAGATGCATTACGTCTTTTGCATCGCCACTGCCCTTATTACTGCAAGAGCATCTCCATATAATCTACTCGCAAGATAAGAAGAAACATTTTGTTAACAAATAGATGTGGCGGTATCAGTTTTTGGTACCAGAAGGAACACGGAGTGAGCTTTTAAAATTCGTATTTGTTAAAAAATAGAGATGATCTAGAGAAGAAACGTGTAGTTAAACGGGTATACCCAGCACGTTAAATGGCTAGGTATACTCCAAAGTGGGTCGGTAAAAATTCGCGAATCAAAGCCCCTGCAGAAGGAATCGGGCAATGGGCGAATACTTTGTAGGTTCTAGGCTGCTTTGTGGTCGAAGAGTGCGGTAATTTGCTCTTTTAACGCGTGCAAAAATTCGGTATTTGGTGTGTTTTCAAGGTACATTTCATACTCTTTAGAGTTATAAAAGTACTCATGTGCAGATGCGTTAAGGATCTTACTAAAAGATAGTGTTTCCAACTCGTCTTCAAGGGAACGACTGCTCAGTTCACCATATCCTAAACCGCTATCCTCAGCGAATTGGGACTCTATGTTGCTGACATATAAAGCACAATCCTTAATACAGAACTCGACATTACTTATACGTTGCTCGATGTCTTTGAGCTGATCACTGTTCCATTTAGACTTCTCTTGCTCAAGCTTATCAATAAGCCCACTTTCACGAAGCCTTGAATTGTTATCTTTAATTCTTAGTAGCTCATCAAGCACTTTATTAAACTCAGTTTCAGCTCTAAGTCTTAAGATTTCCAAATCCTTGGAGAACAGCTTTGCTTTAAGTTCACTCGCTTGGTACAAGCCAGAGATAGCAGCATTTCTTTTAACTCCAAACATAAAAACCCACCCAAAAGATACTTATTAAAAAGTAGCACACAAAAAGCCAGATAGAAGACGCAAGGTTTTCGTCATTAGGCTACATTCTACGAACGACACTCGATTGTAGCGCAATAAACAGAATTTTCATCACCATGAAACACATACTATTTGAATGAAAATCACACAGTTACTTTGATAAAAGTATTTATTTCAGAAAGAGTAAGACGTAAGTATGTGATGATGTATATTGACGCTTCAAAACAAAAAACGCCCACACTCTACTACCCAAGTCAAACACTAATGTCAGAAACTGGACAAATCACTCACTATTTACAGTAATAAGAAGTCACTGTTTCATTGAAAATCAAAGTGTCAACATAAAGATGGGAAGTAACCGAATCATAGACGGCATCGCTGATGAAACGTTAGAATGCCACTACTTTAATAATCTTCCATAATATTTATGACCGACGCTGATATTGAGCTACAACACCTTTGGTTAGAAGTGCAAGCCGAACGCTGGCAAAACCTGCCACGCTTTTTATTCAGTTACTACTGCTACAAGCACAACCTTGTCAGTAAAACCAACAAAGTTTGTTGGGAGACGGCACGTGCAAGACTGCGCGCTTCAACCTCAATAAAAGAGCGAAAAAAGGCGGTGGTTGAACCGTTAGTCTCTGAGGAAACCGTCGTTGGGTTATTGAAATCCATCAGCAAAGATGGGGAAATGACGTTTAACGTGATGGTAACCACACTTAATGCGTTTTTGCACTATGTTGTGATTAGCAAGGAAGAGAAAGCCCGACTTAAACCAAACATGCCAGCTAGTTGGTATCAGCGATCAAACAAGTCGCCTTTGGCACGTTTCGAGCAAGCTGGCATTAAGCTACCAGAGTGATATGTCAGTCATCGCTGAAGATAAACACAAAAGACAAGCGCCTACAATGAGGCGCAGTTGATCAAAAATTGAGGTGCCCCTAAACAAAAGTGCAAAGTGACCAACAAAGAAAAAGTCTGGTTATTCTTGAATGCCTCTAATGCGTACATTACGTCTACGTAAAAGTTCTAATGTCACGAGCAAACACACCGACATAAAAATCAGCAACGTAGCGACCGCCAATATGGTCGGACTAATTTGCTCTCGAATTCCTGACCACATCTGCCTCGGAACGGTTTTTTGTTCTGCCCCAGTCAGGAATAGCGCCACCACAACCTCGTCGAACGATGTGCCAAAGGCAAACAAGCCGCCAGAAATCATCCCCGGACGAATCAGCGGAAAGGTAATGTGTCTGAAAGTATAAACAGGGTTTGCTCCTAAGCTAGCCGCCGCTTTTACCAGGCTATGATCAAAGCCGCTTAAGGTCGCAGTAACGGTAATGACAACAAAAGGCGTACCTAACGCGGCGTGTGCCAAAATGACGCCTAGATAAGTTTGTGATAAGCCAAGACGTGTGTAGAAAAAGTACATCGCAGCAGCAGAGATAATGACTGGTACGATCATGGGTGAGATCAACAGCGCCATAATCGTATTGCGAAAAGGCAAGTTACTACTGGCTAAACCCAACGCCGCCAGAGTTCCTAGCCCTGTTGCAACGAGTGTCGCCATAAAAGCAATAAACGTGCTGTTTTTCAGCGCCAACAGCCACTGATCACTAGTAAACATTTCTTGATACCAGCGAGTAGAATACGCTGCCGAGTCAAGGTTTAACATCCCCTCGGTAAAAGTAAAGTAAGGCGTTGCATTAAACGATAACGGGATGATGGTCAGAATTGGAGCGATTAAAAAGAACAGCACCACCCCACAAAAAGCTAAGTAACCTGCGTAAGCAACTCGCTCTACTTTTGATGCATAGTTTGGTAATGCCATGGTTATCCCCCAACCTTAAGGTTGTTAATGCCAACCACACGGTTGAACATATAAAACAGAACCAGTACAACGAACAAAAGCAGTCCACCCAATGCGCCAGCCATCCCCCAGTTCAGTGATGTCTGCATATGATAGGCAATCATATTGGAGATCATCTGTCCGCTTCTTCCACCAACCAAAGCGGGCGTAATGTAGAAGCCAATAGAAAGAATGAAAGTAAGCAAGGCCCCCGCACCTATCCCCGGTAACGTAAGCGGCATATAAACTTTGATGAACGCAATGAAAGGCGTCGCGCCTAGAGAACGAGCGGCACGGAAATAAGTTGGGCTAATTCCTTTCATTACGCTATACAGAGGCAGGATCATAAACGGCAACAGAATGTGAACCATAGACACCACCGTTCCGAAGGTATTGTGAATCATCTGAATTCGCTCAGAAGTAAAACCCGACCAAATAAGGAGATCATTAATGACCCCTTGGTTTTGCAGCAGAACAATCCAAGACGTGGTTCTGACTAACAATGATGTCCAAAATGGCAGCAGCACAATAATTAAAAGTAAGTTCGCGCGCTTATCAGGTAAATTGGCAAGCAGGTAAGCAACGGGGTACGCCATCACCAAACAAATTAAGGTGATTGAAATAGACATCCAAAAAGTTTTAAAGAAAAGGTCGACGTATATTTGGCGTTTTTCTGGTTGGGGCTCAATGTCTCCAAACTCATTCACTTGCAAGTCTAGCGCTGCAAGATAGTGACTGAATGTTAATGCGCCACTAAGATTCTTAAACGCCGCCCAATATTTAGGATTAGTCCATCGCTTATCCAGCTTAGCCAACTGTGTCACCGAGCTCGGCAGCGACGTCAAACGAGACAACTTTCTGCCGGTTTTCATGAGTAAACTGCGCATACCAGACTCTTCAATATTCATCCGGTTGGCTATTTTCGGCAGCTCTTTGCTTTGATAAAGCGCAAGTACTTCAACAGAGAATGCCTCAATGACTTCTTGATGAGGCTGACCTTGATAATCCCAACTTTCTAAGGCTTGAATAGTTTGTGGTAGTGACAGGGATATTTCTCGGTTATCCACGCTTCGATAAAGCATGTCGAGGATAGGAAAAGCAAACGTAAGCAGAATAAAACACACCAATGGCGTTGTGAGCATAATGGAGCGAAGCTTTTTTCGGCGCTCGGCCTTTTGCAACTGCGCTTTCAGATTGGTTTCTTGCTCATGAACTTGGCGTTCGATTTCCAATACAGAATCTAATGCGGTTAGCTCTCGACTCATGCTGCTACCTCGCTACTTTGAGTTTGTGTCCCATCAAGAGCATGGCAATCGTCACTTTGCCAACCAATACGACAAATTGAACCAGGCGTTAACTGCAAGTGTTTACGATTATCGTTAGGTACTTTAACGATGAAGTGACCAACGCTCTCTACTTCGACGACCAGACGATAATGATCACCGTGATAAATCAATTCTCGTAGGACGCCCGAGACTTGGTTCTCGCAAGACGCTTTCTCTGGTTGAATAACAATCTTTTCTGGTCGAATGGAAAGTGTTGTTCTCTGCCCTTGCTCAGAGACTCTGACAGGTTTCGCAGTAAATAACTCTTTCCCAACGAGCACTTGGCAATACTTTCCGTTCCACTCTTTGACTAAACCTGAGAGTTGGTTGTTTTCTCCGATAAACTGCGCAACAAACGTATTACTCGGAGATTCATAAAGCTCGGTTGGTGTCGCGAGTTGTTGCACTTCGCCGTGATTAAAAACCGCAATACGGTCGGACATAGTGAGAGCTTCGTCTTGATCGTGCGTCACATACAAAATGGTAATGCCAAGCTTTTCATGCAAATGTTTAATTTCCATCTGCATTTGCTCACGCAGCTGCTTATCTAACGCGCCTAGTGGTTCATCCATCAACACGAGTTTAGGCTCAAACACTAATGCTCGCGCTAACGCAACACGCTGTTGTTGACCACCTGATAACTGCTTCGGGTATCGAGTCGCAACATGCTCAAGCTCGACCATTTCTAATACACTCTGAACTTTGCTTTGAATCGTGTCACTGTCGAGTTTTCGCACCTTTAAAGGAAACGCAAGATTCTCAGCAATGGTCATATGTGGAAACAACGCATAGTTTTGAAACACCATACCGATATCGCGCTTGTGCGGCGCGAGATGATTAACAGGAACGCCATCAATATAAATGTCTCCACCGGTCGCAGTTTCAAAGCCTGCTAGCATCATCAAGCAAGTGGTCTTGCCCGATCCTGACGGCCCCAACATAGTAACAAACTCTCCGGGAGCAATATCTAAGTTGAAGTCTTTCACCACCAAATTCGTGCCATCGTAGGTTTTCTTAACGTGTTGAAAGCTGACATAGTCCTTGTTTTCCGTGCTCATGACTTCCCTCTTCTCATTTTTTGAATATTACGAATGAGTAGAGCGTCAGTTAACGCTCTACTAAACAGCACAATTACAGATTGTATTTGGATAGGTCTAAGCGGGTTTCTAACGCGTGTTCAACCATTTGAATGACTTGTTGACGCTCTTCACCTTGTAAGAGTTGGCGTGGCGCACGAACTTGTTCAGAGCCACGTCCGCAGACTTGCTCGGCCAATTTTATGCACTGAACCAGCGTAGGAATGGTGTCTAAACGCAGTAGGGGTAAGAACCAACGGTAGATCTCTAACGCTTCAGCATAACGACCTTGGCTTGCCAGTTTATAAATCGCAACGGACTCTTCTGGGAATGCGTTGGTTAAACCAGAAATCCAGCCGGTCGCACCTAACACCAATGATTCAAGAGCGATGTCATCAACACCACTGAACACGGTAAAGCGGTCATCAAATTTATTGTAAAGCTCGGTGATACGACGAGTATCAGTGGTCGACTCTTTGATAGCTACAATACTTTCAAACTCAGCCAGTTTCGCCATGATATCGAGGTTTACATCGACACCATAAGCAACCGGGTTGTTATAAATCATGATTGGCATTTCTGGCGTTGCTTTTGCTAGCGTGCGGTAATATTCGAACGTTTCGCTCTCAGACGTGCGGTAAACCATGGCAGGCATCACCATACAACCATCGATACCAATTTTGTACGCATCCTGCATGTAATCAACAGCTGCTGTGGTAATAGACTCTGCTGTACCAGCAATCAAAGGCACACGGCCATTTACGACTTCTTTTGCCGCTTGCAAGACCTGGCGTTTCTCCTCCGGGTACAACGCACAGTTCTCACCGACAGTACCCAAGCAGATAATGCCATTCACACCATCTTTAATTTGGTTATCTATAACAGTTTGCGTTGCGTCTAAGTCGATTGACTGATCTTGACGAAATTGCGTACTGACCGCCGGATAAACACCTTTCCAATCAATTTTCATGAACTACTTTCCTTATATGTATATTGTATGCAATTTAAATGAACGAGCGAAAATGCTCAGACATGGCTATCTATGCCATTTTCTAACAACACCGCCTTTACAGCGGCCAAATCAGCCAAAGCACTGCCAACTGATTTGTATAAAGTAATGACCTCATCGTTTTGACGTCCTGAGATTTGTTGGGCGCAAAGCTGCGGTAATTCCCCTTTGATATCGTCTGACGTGAACACGCCCTCTTGAATTGGAATGAGAAGATCGCCCGCTTCGGCTAATACATTAATACGGCTATCAACATACACCTGTGCTCGTTGCACTGCTTCGGAGTCGCATTCACGCTTATCCAAGTCATGATTACCGACCAAATCAATATGGGTGCCCGGCTGCACGTCTGCGCCATTAAACAAAGGCTCTGCTGATGCGGTAATACAGCTGATGATGTCAACGTGTTTGATAACGTGGTCCACATTTTCTACGACTGAAACACGGAACCGACGCTCATCAGGAAGCGACTGATACTCTGAAGATGACACAATGGCATCTACCGTCGCCTCGGCTTTGTCTGAGTTACGCCCCCAAATATAAACCTGCTTAAGTGGGCGAACCGCAGCGTATGCCCACGCAAAATAAGGCGCAAGATTGCCCGTTCCGAAGATCAACAGACGATCAGCATAGGGACGCGCTAAATAGTCCGCTGCCAACGCAGAAGCTGCGGCGGTGCGCCAAAACGTTAAAACTTTACCGTCCACGAGTGCGAGCGGCTCACCATCGTTTCGTCTGAAAACAAGCAGCTTAGATGCAAGCGTATCTTTGCCTTGCTCGGGATTATGCGGGAAATACGTAAAGGCTTTCACCGCAATCAACTCCTGGTTCCAAGCTGGAAGTAGCGCAAACGCCTCGTATTCTCCCTCTTCTAAGGGCATGACTCGGCGTTGAGGTATTGTTGCTGGCCGCGAGTACATTTCACGCATCGTTTCAATAAGAGACTCCATTGTTAAACATTGCGCGACTTGCTGTGCTTCGATGACTTTCATTATTTCTCCGAAAACATAAATACGGTTGAGGAAAAGTACGGAACCTCGCTTATGGATGAAAACTCGGCCCCATACAAAAACTAACGCCTAGTTAAGCAGCCAGGTGTTGAACTCTT
The DNA here is from genome assembly GCF_030248655.1 of Vibrio sp. D431a. Taxonomy (NCBI): domain Bacteria; kingdom Pseudomonadati; phylum Pseudomonadota; class Gammaproteobacteria; order Vibrionales; family Vibrionaceae; genus Vibrio; species Vibrio sp. D431a. Next base: position 97,731 of record NZ_JAHGAP010000009.1, read on the forward strand.
CATTGAGTTCATCCGCGTAGTCTGACCACCATTCATCGTTAATCAGGAAGGCGGTTTGGAAGTTTTGAGGTGCGGTAGGAAGGTTCGCTAAAATGTCTGGGTTCACCTCCGCCGAAGACGACTTACGCGTAGGCCCATAGGCAACGTACTTAGCTTGATCAGCTAATGGTTTTGTTCCTGAAGAAAAAGCAATAAAGTCCAATGCAAGCTTTGTGTTCTCACTCCCTTTAGGTATCGCCCATCCATTCATGTAACCCATTTGACGGTCCCATATAATCCGAAATGGTTGACCTTCATCTTTACGGGCATTGTGGATTCGGCCGTTAAACGCCGAGGCGATCACCACTTCTTTGTCTGCAAGCATTTGAGGTGGCTGGGCACCTGTTGTCCACCACAGTACTTCTGATTTGATCGTATCCAACTTAGCAAAAGCACGCTCACGCCCCGCTTCGGTTTCGAGCAGGCTGTAGACCTCTTCTGGCTTTACACCATCAGCCAATAGTGCCCACTCAAGATTGCCCTGAGGTTGTTTTTGCAATGCACGTCGACCTGGAAAAGTTTTTAGGTCAAAAAGATCGGTCAACTTGCTTGGCAAAGCCTTACCTTTAAACGCGTCTTCGTTCACCGCTAATACAGTGGACACAACGATGGTATTGATTGCGCATTCGTGAATCGCACCATCAATAAAATCCTCTTGTGCTGGTGTTCCATCAGCTCCCGGAGGCAAAATACTTGGGCTCACTGGTTCTAATAGCCCTTCTGCACAACCACGAACAATGTCCGGCTTGTCGAGAGAAACCAAATCCCAGCGCACATTGTTCGCTTCCACCTGTGCTTTAATTTCGGCTAATCCGCCGCTGAAATCCTCGGATACGATCTCAACACCTGTTTTTTTAATGAAAGGCTTATGATATGCCTCCACTTGGCTCTTGGTGAATGCACCACCCCAAGATACGACCGTCAATTTGTCTTCAGCATAAGCAGAAGTCCCCAACAGCATTCCTGAAATCAACAGTGCCAATGGTGCTTTGGTCATTCGTGACATGTATTACTCCTTTTGGTTGTTTTTCTGGAGGCATCCGAGTACGGCTGTTGGACACCAGTTTTTGTTAAAATTAAGTTAACATTAGCATTTAATATATTTTATACAATATTTAATATTAAATTTTTTCAGGCGAATCGTTGTAATGAAAAAGGTGATAGATCAATCGATGTCGGCTTTCCTTCGATAAGCTCTAAAAGGAGATCTGCCGTAATCGCCGCTTGAGTTAATCCAAGGTGTTGGTGGCCAAATGCCAGTAATACATTTCCATCCCAAATGCTATCAATAACCGGTAACGAGTCGACTGTTGAAGGCCGATTACCCATCCACTTTTCTCCTTGCTTGAGTGGATTTAACTCCGATTCAAACATCTCATCACCTAACTGAAAAAGCATTTCTGAACGTTTCATATTGGGTAGTGATTCTACATCGGCATACTCAACAGTGCCTGCCAAGCGTAGCCCGCCAGACATCGGAGTCATGATGAATTTTCTATCGGCAGAGCTAATAGGAAATGGCAGTACATCACGCTTGTCATCCACCATTAGGTGATAACCACGCTCGGCTTGAATAGGCACTTTGACTCCGGTTAGCTGCCGTATCAAAGGCTTAGAATGTACACCAGCAGCAACAATGATTCGGTCAAATGAATACGTTTGAGACTCAACCAGCACCTCGCCATTTTTCGCCAACGCAGATACATCTTTTTGTAAAACCTTACCGCCAATAACTTCAAAAGCTTCACTTAGCTCAGCACAGAGCTGATAGGGGTCTAGCGTATGACCTGTATCGGGAAAAAAGACGCCGACACGAACCTTATGGCTGAGATCAGGTATCCGCTCTCGAATCTCCTCTTGTGTCCAAACTTGATACGCCACACCGTTTTTAGCCAGTGAGTTAAGCGTGCTTTGATAATTCTGAAACAGTTTCTCGTTTTCAAAAGTGAGCAATGAACCATTCATTTTTATTAGATGCGCTTTTCCGATTGAATCAAGCACGCCACGCCAACTTGCCACTGACCGCTCGTTAAGACTCTTAATCGCGTTTTTTGCCCGCTCCGCGGCTGATGGCTTGGTTTGTAATAGAAAACGAATCATCCACCCGATTGTGTTTGGAATATCTTGCCAACGGATCGAAACCGGACTTTTGGGATCTAGCAGCATTTTAGGTAATTGTGGAAGCAGCGCTGGCGTTGCAAGAGGGAAGATTTGCTCAGTCGCGATATGGCCTGCATTTCCCTTAGAGCATCCATTCCCCACGCCATTGGGATCAAAAATCGTGACTTGATAACCTTGCTGCTGCAATTTCAAGCCAATTGATAAGCCAATAATCCCCGCACCTATCACAGCGATCCTTTCCTTTTTAGTTTCATCCTTGACCAACATAAATATGCTCCGAGTCACACTTGAAAACGTAGATTGTATACAATATATTTTACATTACGTTAACATCACTATTGTTTAATTCAACCATTTTTTCAGCAAGGAGCGAAAAATGAGACAAGGAACTTTTTTCTGTATTGATGCCCACACCTGCGGCAACCCAGTTAGGCTGGTAGCAGGCGGTGTGCCTCCACTCGAAGGCAATACCATGAGCGAAAAGCGCCAATACTTTCTTGAGCATTATGATTGGATTCGTCAGGCACTCATGTTTGAGCCTCGCGGACACTCGATGATGTCGGGGTCCGTTGTCTTGCCTCCTTGCAGCGATAACGCAGACGCTTCAATTCTGTTTATTGAAACCAGTGGCTGCTTACCAATGTGTGGCCACGGCACCATTGGAACCGTCACCACCGCTATCGAAAATCGCCTTATCACTCCCCAAAAAGAAGGTCGTTTGATACTTGATGTCCCAGCAGGACAAATCGAAGTGCACTACCAAACAAAAGGTGACAAGGTCACGTCGGTAAAGATATTTAACGTACCGGCTTACCTTGCCCACCAAGACGTAACCGTGGACATAGAGGGCTTAGGTGAGCTCACTGTCGATGTTGCTTATGGCGGAAACTATTACGTAATCGTCGATCCTCAAGAAAACTACGCCGGACTTGAACACTACTCTCCAGATGAAATTTTGATGCTTTCTCCAAAAGTTCGCGAAGCGGTATCTCGAGCGGTTGAGTGCGTACATCCAGAAGATCCAACAGTGTGCGGTGTTTCTCACGTGCTATGGACCGGAGAGCCCACTCAAGAAAACGCTACCGCTCGAAATGCTGTGTTTTACGGCGACAAAGCGTTGGATCGCTCGCCATGTGGTACGGGTACTAGTGCACGCATGGCGCAATGGCATGCAAGAGGCAAACTCAATCAAGGAGAAGACTTTGTTCACGAAAGTATCATCGGCAGCCTATTTCAAGGACGTATAGAAGGCATTACCGAAGTGAATGGCAAAGCCGCTATTTTGCCAAGCATTGAAGGATGGGCACAAGTATACGGTCACAACACGATATGGGTAGACGATGAAGACCCATATGCGTACGGATTTGAAGTGAAGTAATAAGGATAGTAAGGAAGAATGATGACCCCACAAGAACCAACCACTTTTTACGCAGTCAACGCCTTTACTGGTGAGCCTCTACCCACAGCGTTTCCGGTGCATGGGGAGCAAGAAGTTAATCAAGCCGCCTCAGCCGCCCAAAGCGTTGCGCGTGAGTTTCGCCAACTAAGCAATGCAAAGCGAGCGAGCTTACTTTGCTCTATCGCCTCTGAATTGGAAGTGAAGAGTGAAGAAATCGTTGCTCGTGCTCATTTGGAAACTGCCCTTCCCGAAGCACGTTTAAGCGGTGAAATAGGACGTACAGCGAGCCAATTAAGACTATTTGCCGAGGTTGTGAGATCGGGTAATCACCATCAAGCAATTTTCGATACGCCAAACCCAAACCGTCAACCACTGCCAAAACCAGATATTCGCCGTCAACAAATCGCAATTGGCCCTGTCGCCGTGTTTGGTGCGTCTAATTTTCCGCTCGCATTTTCTACGGCAGGTGGTGATACGGCTTCGGCACTGGCTGCTGGCTGTCCTGTGATTGTAAAAGGCCATACCGCCCACCCTGGCACCAGTCAACTTGTTGCCGAGTGTATTGAGGCTGCACTTGAGAAAGAGTGCTTACCGCAAGCCATCTTCACGCTATTGCAAGGTAACAAACGTGCACTTGGCCAAGCACTCGTTACCCATCCAAAAATTAAAGGGGTTGGGTTTACAGGTTCAGTCGGTGGTGGCCGTGCGCTGTTCAATCTAGCCCAGCAAAGACCAGAGCCAATCCCCTTCTATGGCGAACTAGGGGCGATTAATCCAACATTTATTCTCCCTTCAGCCATACGGGCAAACGCCTCATTGGCTGAAGAATTTGTGGCTTCTATGACTTTGGGCTGTGGACAATTTTGTACAAAACCAGGCGTTGTATTTGTCTTGAATAGCCCAGAAACGCAAGCCTTTATCGAAATCGCTCAAGGGTTAATTCGACAACAATCAACGGCCACTTTGCTAACGCAAGGAATCCGAGAAACGTATGAATCCGAAGTGGATAAGCGAGCTTCCGAAACAGGCATTAACGTCACTCGTTCTGAACAAGCAGAAGCGACCAATGTCTCACCAGCACTGTTCGTGACGGACAGTAAAAACTGGCGTGAAAACCCGCAATGGGAGGAAGAAATATTTGGTCCTCAATCGTTAATCGTAATCTGTGAAGATTTCGATGACATGTTGAAACTGAGTGATTCACTGACTGGATCGCTCACCGCAACCCTTCACGCTACCGCTGAAGACGAAGAACAAGCCAAGCAACTGCTTCCAAGTTTGGAAGAAATCGCCGGACGCCTTGTATTCAACGGTTGGCCAACTGGCGTCGAGGTTGGTTACGCTATGGTTCATGGTGGACCATATCCGGCTTCAACCAATTCTGCCTCAACATCTGTCGGTGCGGAGGCTATTCATCGTTGGTTGCGTCCCGTCGCTTATCAAGCTTTGCCAGAATCTTTATTGCCGGATTCATTAAAAGCGTCGAACCCACTGGGTATCCAACGCGCCATAGATGGCAGTGTGTCCCAATAAGCCCACCAAATGGCTCAAAAAGGCATCAACTGATGCCTTTTATTTCACTCTACTTCTCAAAACCTTCTTTCCTAGTTGGTTTGTGCCAGAAAAACAATAAACTACTAAAGTAAAATGGATTGGATACAATATTAATTTCACGGGAGACTTCAATGTCACAGAAACCTGTTTTTAAAACGCGCACTCAGCTCGTTGAGGAAGCAATTCGAACTCAGATCTTGAAGGGCGAGTTAAAAACTGGTCAACCTTTACGTCAAGATGCGTTAGCAAAAGAGTTTAATGTTAGCCGAATTCCTGTGCGTGAAGCGTTAGTTCAATTGGAAGCACAAGGACTCGTTAGCTTTGAACCTCACAAAGGTGCGACGGTCACTGAGCTATCTCCAGAGAAAATCAATGAGCTATTTGAACTGCGCGCTGTCGTGGAATGCCACATTTTAGAGCGCGCGATTCAAAATATGACAGACGCTGACCTTGAACGCGCGCGCGAAGTTCGCGAACGTTTCGAGTCAGTAGTGAACAGTGGCGACGAAGTAGAAGAATGGAGCAACTACAACTACGAGTTCCACAAAGCCCTATATGCGCCAGCCAACATGCCTGAAACTATGGACGTCATTTACAACCTGAACACAAAGTGTGACCGATACATACGCATGCAGCTATTGTTTACTACAGGCATTAAAAAGGCAGAAGAAGAGCACTTAAGCTTGTTTGAAATGTGCCAAAATCGCGATATCGAAGGCGCCAAGTATCTACTGAAAAAGCACATTCTAGAAGCGGGCACAGCGATTCGAAACCTGCTGCTTGAAAGGCAAAATATCAGCCAGTAAACGGAATAACGAATAAGGTGATATTCAAGGATGAATGTTGGACCAAAGTTTTTACTTGCAGCGCTACGACAAAAGATTAAAGAAGAAGGGCTTTGCTACAATTCCTTGTCAGAGAAAAGTGGCATCCCTTTATCTAGTATTAAACGCCACCTACATAATCCAGCTTTAGGTTTGGATAAAGTACTTATTTATCTGAACTACCTGAATACCGATCTCATCGAACTCGCAACCTTAGCCAACGAGCTTCAGCACCAAAACGAGCAAATGCTAACAGATGAAGAGAGCGCCCTTTTCGTTGAGCATCCTTATTTACTTGATTTTATTTATATGCTGACTTCTCGTGATATTAAACCGCAAGAGATAGCCCAAACTTACGGACTTTCTGATACAAGCTTACGATTCTATTTGCGTATCGCGGAAATTCTAGGATATGTCGAAAACTTCGGAGACGGCTTGTTTTACCGTTCTGGTCGTCGATTTATTATGGAAGAAGGTACGGCATTAGACACCTTATTCAAAGAGCGATTTCAACAAGATTCGCTTTCTCATGATATCAACCCAGGCGTATGTATAGGTCGCATTAGGCTCACCGAAGAGCAGAAAGTGCAAATAGAGGACGAGCTTTGTAATAAATTAGCGAAACTTAACGCAGTTAACACTTCCAACAATGAAGGTGAACTAACAAATATATTAATGCGCTGCACTCCCGGTGCTCAGATATTTTTCGCTGATGATTTACCTAACATTGACGGAAGCTTATTAAAGCACGTCGCTCAACTCACTAAATTAAGTTAAAGCATCAGATAAATAAATCAAACACCCCCGAGATAACATCATATATCCCTACCAAACTATTGATTCAAAGCGTTTCCTGAATCTAATTCTGATTTTTTATTTAGCAAGCGTCGCTTAGTCAACTAAGAACTTGTCTTAATTTCACACTTATTAATTGTCTTGTTAGCTCTTTTGAAATAGACAGAAAACTTAAGTAATGACTAATTTAGCTTAAGTATAAAAGACAACTTTTTTACGTTATTTACCTCACACTATTTAACTATAAATTTGCAGACGAACAAATTAAATTAATACATTCACCTAGCTAATAAAAACAAAAGCAAAACACATAATTATAATTCTATTATTTATAAGGACATAGAAAAGTGAAATTTAAGTATTCTTTAGCAACGGCAGTCACTCTCGCATTATTACAAGGCTGTGGCGGTGGTGGCGGTGATAGCTCATCACCTACTCCGTCCACTAGCAGTGCAAACGGTCCAACGTGGAAAGTTCATGATTTTAGCCAACCGTCGAAAACGTTTATCAACCAATGTGAAACGCCCCGCGTCGGACTGGACCCATATGACAACTATGCCGCCTATCCAGATAAATTGGGCTCTGCATTACACGAAAAACTCTTTTTAAGAGCTTTTACTAACGAAACGTATCTATGGTATGACGAGGTTCCTGATAATAATCCAGCAAACTACAAAACTGTTACTGATTACTTCAATACGCTGGTCACCTCTGCTACTACCGCGACGGGTAAACCAAAAGATCGCTTCCATTTTACCGTCCCTTATGAAGATGATATGAAATCATCGCAATCCGGTTTAGTTGCTGGATTTGGTTTTAACTGGGCATTCCTACGTGGCGTACAACCTCGAGACGTTCGTATTTCCTACACTGAAGAAGCCTCGCCAGCTGATAGAAGCGGCATTGCTCGTGGTGATAAGCTTCTGAAAATCAATAATATTGATGTGGTTAACACCGGTAGTCAGTCCGACATTGATTTTATTAACAAAACGCTCTTTAACCCTGACATCAATCAAGATTACACCTTCACATTTGAGAGTGTTGACGGTCTAGAGAAAACCGTGACGCTTACCGCCTCTGATGTCATGACCTCTCCAGTTAAAAATGCCAAAGTGATTACACACAATGGTATGCGGATCGGCTATCTGCAATACAACTCCTTTGAACCAAGCGCTCAAGCCCCGCTTATTGAGGCGTTCAGTATGCTCTCAGCAGAGAATGTTGACGAGATCGTCGTTGATTTACGTTACAACGGCGGTGGCTTAGTCCTTCAGTCCTCGCAAGTAGGCTACATGCTAAGCGGTGCTGGTCAGAACCGAGTCTTCAGTGAGTTGATTCATAATGACAAAGTGATGCGTACCATTAAAGATGGGGATAACATCTATCGCTTTACGAATCTAGCAATAGACTGGGCAGCACAGAAATATTCGGATCAAGTGCTTCCGACACTGAACAAAAAGCGCGTATATGTGCTGACTTCAGGAGGCACGGCTTCCTCAAGTGAACTGTTAATCAACGCTTTGCGCGGCATTGATGTGGAGGTTATCCAAATAGGTTCAACAACCACAGGTAAACCGTATGGGTTCTCACCAGAACAAAACTGCGGCACTATGTACTACACTATTCAGTTCAAGTCGGCGAACGAGAAAAAATTTGGCGACTTCGCTGATGGTTTTATTCCTACTCCAAAGAGCCAAATCAATACCGAGCTAGGCTTAAACAATAGAGTGGAAGGTTGCTGGGTCAATGACGACCTAACAAAACCATTGGGCGATCCGTCTGAAGGTATGCTTTCTGCGGCACTAAACTACATGGAAACTGGAACCTGTCCGCCAGTATCCCCTTCAAGTTTCAACGCCATGCCGCGTAACATTTCATCTCCGGAGTTAAGCGATCTTCGCTCTCCGCTACGAACAGAGGCAATTCATGTTGAGATCAACTAACTTTTTACGAATGCTGATTCGGGTTGCGCTTTTCTTAGGCACTTCGATTTCTTTGATAGGATGCCAAGCTATGTCACAAGAACCCGTTGAAGCATTGAGTAAAAAGAACTCTCCGGAAACAGTCATAGAGATTCAAAACGCGATCGCAGAAATCCAAGGGACACCAGCACCTAGAGTCGCAAATAACGTATTTGAATCCTCACCGCATGTGTTGATTGAAAAAGGACGAGTAAAAGGGAACAACAATCAACTGTTGGATGGCAGCTATACGGATCTTCCAGACCAATATACGTTGCAGATAAGAGGTGAAACCTGTGGCTTGTACTATGCCAAAACAGATACTTTTGTCTCTCTCAGTTCACTAGATTGTGAGCCCATCATTAAGTTTTAGATCTCCCAAAATAGAAGCCCGCTGATATCAGCGGGCTTCCTACTTTATTGTTCAGTGTGAAACGGTCAACGTTACTTTAGTTCAATCCATGCTTTGCGCTGTTGCTTATCCATGTATGACCAAGCTACAAAGCGGCTCACTTTCTGCCCTTGACTCATTTCAACCACACGAATGGCTTTCACACCCAATTTTTCAAGCTGCTTGCGCATCGGGCGAACGTTGTCTTTTTTGGATATAAGTGTTGTAAACCACAAGACCTGTGCGGCAAAAGCTTGGCTTTCATTCGCCATTTTTCGGATAAACGCCGCTTCTCCGCCTTCACACCACAATTCAGCGTTTTGACCGCCAAAATTCAACGCAGGCTTACTTGTCTTTACTGGTGCGGTTTGAGGTTTTAGCCCTTTCTTGCGCTGGTTTGCTTTTAGATTATCGATTTTACGCTGGCTGCCCATAGCGGCATCTTCCGCCGAACGGTGGAATGGCGGATTACATGTCGTCACATCATAACGATCATTCGGTTGAATGATACCTCGATAAATATTGGCATCATTGTATTGCTGTACCAGTGCAATTTTTCCCTTCAAAACACGATTGTGCTCTACGATCGTTTGAGCCGATTGGATGGATTTTGGATCGACATCGCTGCCCGTATAGTGCCAACCGTATTTTGTTACACCAACAATCGGATAAATACAGTTTGCTCCCACGCCAATGTCCAACGCTTTCACTTTTTGGTGCGCGTACTGACCTTTTACTTCACCATCAAGAAGTTCTGCCACTCGGTGAATGTAATCAGCGCGGCCCGGAATCGGTGGGCAAAGGTAGGTGTCGGGAATGCCCCAGAACTCGATACCATAATACGCAGCAAGCAATGCTTTATTGAGAATTTTAACAGCGTTAGGATCAGAGAAGTTTATGGAGTCTTCCCCTTTCGGATTTTTGATAACGAATGGCTTTAACTGTGGTTCACTTTCCACGAGTTTTTTAAAATCGTAACGACCTCGATGAACATTACGCTCATGCAAACCATTCTTCGCTATTTTTATGAACTCGACTTCGCTCTTTCCTGCAGGCTGCGAGGATTTGCGCGCAACTTTGTCTTTAACACGCTTCGGCTTGGCTTTATTCGCGTCTTTATTCTGAGCCGCCTTTGAAGTCTTTGGCTTTGCTTGCTTCGCGTTGTGATTATTGTTCTTCATTCAAATTCGCTTTTAAATCGAGGTAAATCATAAACAAACGAGCATCAAATTCGAGTTGGTGATACTCAGGCTCCATATAGCAACATAGCTGATAGAACGCCTTGTCGTGGTTTTTCTCACGAGTATGCGCCAACTCATGTACCACCAGCATTCTTAATAGTGGCTCGGGCGCATCCTTAAATACATTGGCAATGCGAATCTCGTTTTTCGACTTCAGCTTACCGCCATGGTTTCTACTGATTACACTGTGCAAACCAAGCGCGTTGTTTACCGCGTGAATTTTCTTATCGTAGACGACTTTACTGATTGGCGCGGCTTTCTTCATGTAGCGGTTTTTGATTGCCATGGCGTACTCATAGAGCGCCCTTTCGCTTTTGATTTGGTGCCTGTCGGGATAACGCTTCTCGAACCAAGGAACAAACTTGCCACTCGCTATCAACGAGCTCACCTGCTCTACGATGTTTTGTGGGTAGCCTTGAATGTATCGAAGTGACGGATGCATAGAATTAACGTCTGTTATGACAAAATAAAGGCGCTCAATATACCTGAGATAAAGGACAGTTTCACCTTAGCTTTCGCCTTTCATTTATTGTGAAAGGCCGTTAAACTTCGCCTCCCAATGATAATGGAGAGAAACTCAATGAAACGTGTCGTCCTTTACGTCAAAGACAAATGCCCTCACTGCAAAGATGCTCAACGTTATCTGGATTCGAAAAATATTAACTATCGTTTGTGCAATGCTAAGATGCAACGCGGTCGCAAAGAACTTGATGCGCTTGGTGCTCGTTCAGTGCCAGTTTTAAAAATTGGTGATCGGGTAATGATTGGCTGGAACCCAAAGAACTTCGAGAAGATGTACAAAGGCGACTAGTGCTCGGACGATGAATCTGCGCTGCGTTTAAACGTAGCGCTTGATAAAGTCGATAAACGTTCGATCTGCTATTGATAAGTACCCCTGCTTGCGCCAAGCAAGTGCCAGATCTAGCGTCACTGGTGGTTCAAACGGTAAGCCAACAACGCCCGACTCATGTTGAGTCACCAATTCCAGTAACGCGGTAATCGCAAACTCTTGTTTTACAATACTCAAAATCAAAGGCAGTAAGTTGGTCTCGAATGATGACTTCATGGTAAACCCATGCTCCTCACTCACCTGATCCAAAAATTCGCGGTGAAAATAACCATGCTGAAACATAACCAAATCGTGTTCAAAGAACTCATCAAAAGTAAGAGCGTGTCGCTGGGCTAACTCATGCTCAGGTGAAACAACTGCGACCATTTGGCTAGTAAACAAATGGTCAGTTTCTAGATCATCAGGCACGTTATCACAACTGATCACACCGATATCGAGTTGACCATTGAGCAGCATACGACGAATCGATTGAGTCCCAGCTTCGACCAAGGTCAATTTTAACTCCGGGAATTGGCTTTTAAACGCCATCACAATTCGTGGAAAGAAATAACTGCCCATCATTGATGGCGTTCCGAGTCGTACTTCTCCTTTCGCTAAACCTTTCAACTCATCAATCGCGAGCTGCGCGTCGTGCAACTGTTGAATCACCCGCTTGGCATGTATAAGTAGCGTTTCGCCCTCTTTCGTTAAGCTGATTTTTTTATCATCACGGCGAAATAGGGTTACGCCCAAAGACTGCTCAAACTTTTTGATAGAAATGCTTAATGCGGGCTGGGCAATATGCAGGGCTTTCGCCGCATGGGTAATGTTTCCGTGTTCAGCGACCGCCAGAAAATATTTAAGTTGTTTCGATTCCATTAGATCAAAAATATATGGTGTCCATATTTTTAATATATTTTTTTAATTTATAACGAACTGATAGATTGATCACAGTCTCTCCATTTGCTCACATTAGGCAGGATTCATGGTCAGTTTTGGCACACCGGAATACAAACGCATTACGCTCTCGCTTGCGCTTGGTTCCTTCTTGGTTTTTTCAAATTTATACCTACTACAGCCAATGCTGCCCACTTTTGCCCAAATTTTCACGATCTCAGAAACGCAAGTTAACTGGCTATTTGCGGCCTCAACACTCGCTCTCTCTTTTAGCCTCGTTCCAATGGCTGTGTTGTCAGAATCAGTGGGAAGAAAGCCAGTCATGATGGCTGGTCTGTTTTCGATTCCTACCCTTTCCGCTTTGATGCTATTTGGTGACTCATTTCTGTTTTTGGTGGTATGTCGAGCACTGATCGGTGTCGCGCTCGCAGCTTTTGCTGCAGTCGCCGTGGCTTACATGGCAGAAGAGCTCGACAAGCACGCTTTCTCGATGGCAATTGGAACGTACATTGCGGCTAACTCATTAGGCGGTATTGCAGGGCGTATTAGCGGCGGCTTATTGGCGGACAATTTCAGTGTTGATGTCGCCATTGAAGTTATGATGGTGTTCACTCTTCTTGGTGTCATTGGCGTTCACTATTTATTGCCAACACAGCGCAACTTCACCCCGTCATCAAGCAGCTTGCGCCATCAAAATCGTGCGCTTATTGGTCATTTTAAAAACCAACGCGTGTGGTTCGCAATGCTGATAGGAGGACTCAACTTTGCTTTGTTCGTCAACCTTTACTCCGTCATGGGTTTCCGTCTGGTGAGTGAACCTCACAATGTGCCCGTCGGGTTGGCCTCACTGATCTTTATTTGTTACTTGGGAGGGACTTTCTCCTCTCGTTGCGCAGGCCAATGGAGTAAACGTTATTCATCAATCCTCGGTATGTTCTTAGGCGCGATAGTGAGCATGGCGGGGATGTGGATTGCGGCGGTTGAAAGCTTGACTGCAATGCTATTTGGGTTGTTGCTGATAAGTTTTGGTGCCTTCTTTACTCATACCCTCGCCTACGGTTGGGTCGGTCAGAACGCCACTCGCGCCAAAGCCACCGCGACAGCGCTCTACTTAGTACACTACTACGTAGGCGGTAGCTTAGGAGGATTCTTACTTCTTTATTGTTGGCAACATGGTGGTTGGTCGAGTGTTCTTATGGGAGGAAGCGCAGTCTACCTAGCGATGTTTGCTGCAATTGCGTATTTGAAACACATTGCCGAAAGAAAGCATACTGACCAAACACCTGACGCTGCGAGTTTAAAGAGTAGCTAAGGTACGCTCATTTGCGTAATACCTCTCTGGTTACTTGGATAACCAACTCTGCTATGCTTGCGCTACTTTAATAAAAACCAGAAAGTCGTATGTCAACGCGTTCAACACAAAACACAGATATCGAAGCGATCACTCAACAGGTCGATCAATGGCTCAACGATGTAGTAATCGGTCTCAACCTTTGTCCATTTGCTGCCAAGCCGCAACGTAATAAACAAATCAAAATCTTTGTTAGTGAAGCGACTCAAGAAGAAGCGCTTCTAGAAGATATTTTATTGCAGCTGATTGAGCTGAGTAACACAGAACCCGAACAACTTGAGACCACGTTGGTTGTGGTTCCCAACATGCTACAAGATTTCTGGGACTACAACTTTTGCATAGATTGGGTTGAAGGATTAATTAAGCAGCAAAACTGGGAAGGTGTTTTCCAAGTAGCGACTTTCCATCCTGATTACTGTTTTGGCGGCGCAAGGCCTGAAGACGACGAAAACCTAACCAATCGTTCTCCTTACCCGATCTTCCATTTGATTCGCGAAGAGAGTATGGAAAAGGTACTAAAACACTATCCTGATCCTGAATCCATTCCCGATACGAACATCGCTCGTGTTTCCGCCCTTTCAGAGGAAGAACGTAAAAAGCTGTTCCCTTACCTATTTCGTTAAGCACCACCATTCCCAAAGGCAGATTTATCACCAGTTAGATGCAATGCCCTTGGGGTTCAAAGTGCGGTTTGGTATCATTGCCGCTTCAATCGATTCAATGGAAATTAGAATGCAACTGTCAAAGCTAACCCAAGAGATTTTTGATCACTTATACCGTGATATCACCGAGTTCCGTAGTACGTTCGACTTACCAGTCGCAGACGCTGCAAGCCTTGATACGCAAGCAGACACACTACACACCTCTTTGGCGATCGAAGAGCTAACAGAGCTAGCAGAAGCAGATTGTAAAACTGAGCAAGCAGATGCCATCGTAGACAGCGTGTATGTATTAATGGGCCGTCTCGTTCATCTTGGCCACAGCAAAGTAGAAGACAACCTGGCGATCAGCTACTTAATTGATCTTCTATTAAACGTTGCGGTAAACCGTGGTATCGAATTTATTCCTTGCTGGGATGAAGTCCATTCAAGCAACATGAGCAAAGTATGCCGTAACGAGCAAGAGTACTCAGAAACAGAAGCATTCTACGCGGAACAAGGCATCAAGTTGATGGCGGTGCAGAAAGGTGAATACATCATCGCGAAATGCGCCGAAGATTTCGTATCGGAAGGTAAAACCATTCGTAAAGGCAAAGTACTCAAATCTGTTTACTACCGGCCAGCAGATCTAAAACCGTTAACTCAATAAGCGTTGAGTTTGGCTTTCTCGATTAAAAAAACGACCTCAAGTAGGTCGTTTTTTTATTGTCCCTAAATACTAATCAAAGATTAAATAAGGTTGCTCATCTACGATGACCTTTTTGACTTGAGTATTGAACACTTCCCCGAGAGCTTCTTCCGTTAGCACAGTATCGGCACTTCCTGATGAGTGCAGCACACCGTTGTTAAGCAGCAATACTTTATCTGCGTGCTTTAATGTGCGATTGAGATCGTGATTAGCAACCAATACTCCAATTCCCTGCGCCGCCATAGCGTTAATCAATTGATAGAGCAGACCCTCTTGCGCAATATCTAACGGTGCTGCTGGCTCATCCAAAATTAAAAACTGCGAAAAAGGATTAATGGTACGCCACACCTGCAAACATACACCTGCTAATCGGACACGCTGCCACTCACCACCGGATAATGTTTGAATACTGCGATGAAGCTTATCTTGCAGTTGTACCAGCTCCACCACCATATTGACGGCATCACGCACTTTGATATCCGCAATCTCAGCACCACTTGGCAGAGATAAAGCGAGATACTGAAACACATCAACATTAAACGCTGGGCGCGATTGCTGACACAAATAACCTCGAACATGAGCTTGCTCTGACAACGGTAAAGTAAGCAAGTTTTTGTTGCCAACGTACACTTCACCACTCATACCGTCTCGGTGACTTAACGTACCAGAAATCGCAGCCAATAAAGTACTCTTACCGGAACCATTAGGCCCAACGATATGTACGATTTCGCCAGCTTTGCATTCAAAAGAAAGAGGCAATAATCGACTACCAACCGACATATGTTTAACGTGCATCATGACTCTTCACCAGCATCCAGATGAAAATAGGTGCGCCAATCGATGTTGTCATGACACCTAAAGGTAACTCTGCGGAGTCCAATAACAGTCTTGCGCCGATGTCAGCAAATACAAGCAACGCAGCACCAGATATTGCAGAAAGTGGCAATAAATAACGGTTTTCCGTACCAAAAGCCAAACGCAACAAGTGCGGCACCACCAAACCAACAAAACTGATGATGCCACCCAAAGCGACTGAACTACCCACCAAAACAGAAATGGCGAGGATCAATTTCCAACGCATTTGATGCACATCGACACCCAATTGGGTCGCATGAATCTCACCCAGCATCAATCTATCAAGCGATTTGCCTTTACAACATAACCAGATGAGCACCGGTAACATCACCAAGGTAACGGTATGTTGATACCAACTCGCACCGCCAATACTGCCCATTAACCAATACATCAGTTGGCGTAAGCTAAGATCATCACTAAAGTAAAAAGCCCACGTCACAATCGCGCTCGATAAAATACCCAATGCGACCCCAACCAAAAGCAATCGAGCCGTCGTCAGGTGCATTGCCCTTGCTATCGCCACCAAAACAAACGTGAAGACCATCGAGCCTGCAATCGCTGCCAACATAAAAACAATCGGGGTAGGAAGAACAGGTGACGCGAACATGATTAAGACCATTGCTAAGCTTGCACCACCAGATATACCGAGCACGCCAGGTTCAGCCAACACGTTCCCAAGCAACACTTGTAACGTCGCGCCAGATACCGCTAACGCAGCACCAATAATTGCCGCAGACACTAACCTCGGTAAACGCAAGTCCACCAATAACTTCTGTTCAAATGCAGATAAGGATTGAAAAGGAGAAAGGAAAATTTCTCCGACCATCAAGTGAATGGCAGAGAGTACAGCGAGCACGATCGACATAACCATCAGGTTACGTTGCCAGCGTCGTTCCTTGTTCAGGATAAGTTGTTGAAAATCCATAGCGGCCGATAAAAACAAACGAGGCTTAACCTTACAGTTAAGCCTCGGTAAATTGCAATTAACTTCTCAAAGCAATGTTGGATTAATCGTAAACCAACTCACCCTCTTCAAAACGGGTTTTCACTTCACAAACCATCAGAGCTGCACGTTGACCTATTGCGACGTGGCGGTTCGGGAAGACAATCGCTTCGTTTTCATTCTTCGCCATTAATGGTTTGTCGCCATCATGACCAAACACTTCGCCGTGAACAAATGAGGTGAAGTTTTCAACATTATCGTCGAACATAAAGTCAAAGTCTTCGTTCAAACGAACGATTGTGCGACTTACGCGATACTTAATGCATGGTTTTGGTAGGTGTTCTGGCTTCGTTTCCGCAATCAAATTACGTAAAGACAAATCAAACGCGGTCAGTTTATCGAGGTCATTTTCACCAATACGAGCCACGCGTCCAAGCTCCATTGTGAGAGCCTGCGCACCAAAGTTCTCGGCACTGTACCAGCTAAACGTGCTCGATGGTGAGTTTGACAGGAGCACAGCTTCAATGTGTGCACTGTCCAAGAAATCGATCAATGCCTTGCTGCGCACAGGATGACGAGTCTTAGGACTTACTGCAAACGTATAGTGCTTCGAGCCTCTAATCGCGCAGTGTAAATCAAGGTGCCAGCGTGTTGTCGGGTCGGTATCCTGATAAAAATCTCGAACAAGCAGCTTAAGTGTATCGGCGATAACAAGCTCTTTTGTCTGTTTATGTTCTTTTTCGTCAAACAGACGGTTGAGGTTTTCTTCGAGGAATCGCGTGTGCGCCAGAGTGGATTCTGGGTGAGCGATAATGAACAGACAACGGGTATCGACCGTCTGGAACCCAGATTCTATGTCTTGAATAATGGAATCCACCAGCTCCATCGGTGCGGTTTCATCTCCGTGAACCCCACAAGAGATGATGATGTTCTTCGTATCCTGAGTATAATTCGCAGGGATTACTTCTAATACACCACGCTGATAGAGTTTAAGTTTTACACCGCTAGAAAGCACCTGCTCCGCTGGTGCAACATCAATATGAACATCTAACGTGTCAGTTAAAAACGATTGGCGAAAGAGAGACTTCGTCATGCGTTACTCCTTAATAGCACGGCGGATATGTTAATAAATTGTACAAAGGATTTTTGTTGCTGCGATCTCACTTATGAGTAGAAATCACTATTTCCCTCGAAAATCCGATGCCTTTTCGCGCCAGGCACTCAAATCAAGCATTGAGGCGTTTAATTTTCAAACAATTACAAAGTGTTAGGGCTGTGAACTTTACCACAGCCCTGATTAAGATCATTATGATTTGATCAAATTTTTGTAGCTATAAAGCAGATTATGCATCAACACTGCGAAAAACTTAGCCGCGCTGTGCGAGCAAACGCTCAAACTCATCGACTTTTTCACGCACTAGCTCAACACTCTGCTGCCAAAACGTTGGCTGGGTTAAATCCATCGACAGGTGCTTTTCGACGACATCTTCCGCCATCATGCAGCCTGTATCGCGCAGCAAATTGATGTAATCGGTGTAAAACGCTTCGCCTTTGTTTTCTCGCTGTGCATAGATACCCTTGCTAAACAAGAAACCAAATAGGTATGGGTAGTTATAAAAGCTCACGCTATCAATAGAAAAGTGCAACTTGCTTGCCCAGAAGTACGGATCCGGTTCGCTCATTACGTCGCCATACCATTCTTTCCAAGTTTCTGACATCAACTCACAGAATTCATCTGCGGTTAACTCTCCATCCTGGCGGCGTTCATAGAACGATTTTTCAAACTCGTAGCGAACCGGAATGTTGATCATTAAAGCTAGCGCCGATGACAACTCTTCCCACAACATCTCGAGCTTTTCATCAACGCTCTCAGCTTTCGAAATCAAATGATCACGAACGATGTTTTCTGCAAAGATAGAGGCGGTTTCTGCTAACGTCATTGGGTAGTAAGTTTGGCAAAGTGGCAAATCACGAATAACCCAGTTATGGAACGCATGGCCAAGTTCATGTGCCAGAGTCATAAGGTCTGAACGGCTGCCACTCCAAGTCATAAACACAAGTGGTGTTCGCGTTGCTGGCAGTTTGGTGCAGTATGCGCCAAGACGCTTGTTAGCATTTGGCGCGGCATCAATCCAACCATTTTGTACCATCAAACGGACAAATTCCGACATCTCAGGGTTTACTGTTTCAAATGCTTCACAAATAACCTCAATCGCTTCATCAAAGTCGTAAACCTTCGCTTCACCGCTCAAAGCAGGCATAGCCGCCAGATGATTCCAAGGTTTCATCTCATCCAGACCATGTACTTGCGCCATCAATAAACCCGCTTTCTGACCAATAGCTCGACTGTCTTTGGCTACGGTCATCATCGCATTTAAAGTTTTAGCTTGGATTCGGCTACCATGCAAACTCGGCTCTAGGAAGTGAACTTCACGCTTCGTAGAACGCTTTTTGTTTTCAGTTAAGCGCCATCCTGCTAACGCATTCAAAATCGCAGCGAATGATTCTTGGTGCGTTTGCATTGCATCTTGTACGCCTCGCCACGCGGCTTCTTGACGCTCGAATTCAGAACCATAAAGAATGCTTGCCGCTTGAGAAAACCCAAGCTCTTCACTATTACCATCTGTGTACTCAAGCTTCACTTTCAATGAGCCAGTCAGGTTATCGTATAGGTTACCCCAAGCCGATTTGCCATCCACACTCATCGCAGCCAGTAACTGTTCTTCTGCGTTGCTAAGACGAGTATCCGCCAACTTTCTAGAATTCAAGATAGAAAAAGCTTGCCCACTGATATCAGGATTCTCATGGTCTAACACGCGCAAGATAAACTCTTCGTCGGCATGCGTTAGTGTCAAATCAAAGGGACTGAACGCTTGGGAAAGCTCCGAAAAGATGCGGGTCATTTTACCAAGTAACGATTTCGCTTCGGCGTTTGTTGCATCAACAGAAGCATAACAACTCGCAAAATTTGCAACTGTGCCCGCTAAACGACTCGCAGCTTCATTGGTCAAAATCGCATTTTGCATGATCTCTACGTTGCCACAATCTGCTGATTGTTTATTCAAAAGATCAATACATTGTTCCACAAGAGCAATATCGTCTTGAATTCGTGGGTCAGAAAGGTCGTTATAAACGATGGACAAATCCCAACTCGGCGTTGTCATTTCTATATTTCCTTTTTATGTAACTGAGTCAATTTTCGCTTCCTGCACCTAGCAGATGGGCTTCCACTGACATCTTCCGTGACTATGCCCGTAAGCAATATCGTTCTGGGCATTTTAATATTTATAAATTAACGAGTTAAAAGAGGTACGCCAATCGAACGCACCGAGGCGTAAATTTGCTCATCTATGGTAACTGTTACATGCGTGACAGAAGCGTTTCCTATCGACAACGTCGAATACCACTTTGGGTTACGCCAATCTAACTCCAATACATGAGCAAGAATCATACGAATGACGCCACCATGCGTGACGATAAGTAGATTGTCATTGATATCGTTGATGATTTGAGACCAAACGCGACATATGCGCTCAGAAAATGTGCTTAAGCTCTCAGCATTCGGCAACGTATGTTGTGCTGGCGATTGCCAAAAAGCATCTAGCTTTTTCCACTGCTCAGTGAGCATATCAAAAGGCATACCATCAAAATCACCAAATGCCATCTCTTGTAAAGACTCATCCGTCATTACTGGTAATAATTGCTGTTCAGCAATGATGTTTGCCAGTTCTTGACAGCGTGAAAGCGGAGAAGAAATTATTCCACCCACACCTCGTCCACTCTCGGCCCAAGCCCGAGCAATACTCTCTTGATCAGCAGGCGTAACTTTTACATCTGTTTGGCCATGGAGCCCTGGTGGAGCGTCTACTTTTCCATGACGCACAAGATAGATATTGAGTGTTTTCATTTTGTTCCATCCTACTCTTTAAGAACCAACGGCAAACCAGCAGAAACAAAGGTAACGCGATGGCAAACACTGGCTAGTTTTTGATTCATCCGTCCTGCATTATCCACAAAATAACGACTAACCGCCCCCAAAGGTACAATTCCCATTCCAACCTCGTTAGAGACGAATATTAACGTCGCATCTGAGCCACATACCACCTGTATAAGCTTTTCAATTTCTGCTTCTAGCTTCTCATTGGAACATTCATCACCTAACTCAAATATCCAATTGTTGAGCCACAAGGTTAAACAGTCGATCAATACAACATCGGTGATAGCGAAATTTGTCAGTAACTCAGATAAATGAAGGGGGCATTCATGCTCTTGCCACTCGCCCCCGCGTTGCTTTTGATGATGCGCTATTCGCTCTCGCATTTCTTGGTCAAATGGCAGCGCGGTTGCAACATAGTGTAATGATCGATGAGAAGCGACCGATAATTGCTTAGCTGTTTTTTCTGCCAAATGCGACTTCCCAGAGCGCGCGCCACCGAGTATCAATTGCTTCATGAGGAGTGATACAACCCAATCATAGTGAGATAAATAAGCAGTTCCGACAACTGTTGCGCTGCGCCAAGGCAATCCCCCGTAAAGCCGCCAATTCTCTTGGTTAACCAACGTTTGAACATCAAACGAAATACCACGAGAACAAGCGATATCAAGATCGCATCCGCGATACCAAGCACAAGCAATGTTACGCCACCAGTAAACAACAAAATGGAGACTTCTAGAGAAGACTGGCGACTTGCTAGCGGTTTACTTTTCGACGTATCACTGTCACTGACATAAGGCATGTCATAAATAAGCGTCGCTGCTAGTGATCGGCTTGCGGTGTAAGCGACGACAATGACCAACCAAAAGTGCGGCAAGTTAGCCAGTTCACTCCAAAAAACATACTTAGCCAATAACGCCATAATGAGAGTGGCGGCACCATAAGTGCCAATACGACTGTCTTTCATAATAGAGAGGCGTCGCTCTACGGTCATGCCACCGCCAATGCCATCCGCCATATCGGTCAAGCCGTCTTCGTGAAAAGCCCCAGTTAACAATAAGCTAAACACCATCGTTAATACTATGGCAACCGACTCTGGGAAAAAAATTGAGGTGAGCGAGAATACTAAAGCGCAAAGTGCTCCAAGCACGAGACCAACTAACGCAAAGTAACGGCCTGCCTGATTCATGCGTTCTTCACTGTAAGGCAACGCTTGGGGCACGGGTAAGCGGCTAAAAAAACTGGTAGCTAATAGAAATAACTCCCACTGGTATCTTAACGATGACGGCGTGACTTTCTCAGAATTATCAGGGACTGACACTAAACTGTAACTCCTGCACTCTCAAAGCTCGCCATTTTGTTGTAAAACTGGGCAGCAGCTTTTAACAGAGGCAAGGCAAGAGCGGCTCCTGTTCCCTCCCCTAGCCGTAAACCAAGGTCGAGCAGAGGTTCTGCTTTAAGATGTTCCAATACAAATTTATGTCCATTTTCTTCAGAGCGATGGGCAAACAACATGTATTCACGCGTTTCTTCGTCTAACAACGTCGCAATATAAGCCGCTACCGATACGATAAACCCATCCACTAAAACTGGAGTTTTAAGCCGCTTGGCTTCTAAAAAAGCGCCCACCATTTGTACGATTTCAAAACCCCCAACCTGTGCGAGAATCGCTTTGGTATCAAGACCTCGACATCGGTTTACCCCCTGTGCTACCAGTTTATATTTGCGGCTCAACTGCTGTTGATTGATTCCGGTGCCAACGCCAACACAATAATCAATATCTAATGAGCTCAGCGCCGATAACAGTGCTGAGGCCGAACTGGTATTACCGATGCCCATCTCGCCGAACATTAAGAGGTTTGAACCATGCAAAATGGTATGCTCAGCAATCTTCGCACCATATTCTAAACCTAACGCCACTTGTTCTGGGGACATCGCGGATTGTTTAGAAAAATTAGCCGTACCGTTACCCAACCGTTGTTCAACCAAGTTGGGATGGGATTTAAATTCTGGAACCAGCACATCAATAGGAGCCAACATGCCGCAATCTATTACTTTGAGTTGAATGCCATTAATGTCGCAAAAACAGTTGATGGCTGCGCCGCCAGCGAGAAAGTTAGCCACCATTTGCTGAGTGACTTCGCTTGGCGCAATGCTCACACCCTCCTCTGCAACGCCGTGATCTCCAGCAAATACCAGCATGCTCGGTTTGCAGATAGCGATGGAATCAACTGGCTGAGGTTTATTCTGACTTTGAATAAGAGCTAACTGCAGTGCCACTTTTTCCAATAAGCCTAAAGAACCGACGGGTTTGGTTTTGTTATCTATGCGTGCTTGTATCTCCGCAGCAAAAGAGTCATCCATTTTTTACGTTCCTTTGATGTTGTCTGGGTGAGAGGTGTTCTGTTGTTCAAGAGGTCTTGTTCAGCGACAGTTTTTGCGCGCCCACTATTGTATACACTTGCATCCAATTGGGGCAGCGCTAATCAAGTTTATCTCAGGATAGTCTGCCGAGTTCGCAGAGCGTCTCACCTTTCTTGCACGAGATTATAAGTAACTCGTTGAAATCCGCTACAATAGCTTAGACTATGTTCCCATATAGGAGAAAAGATATGGACAACAACACCTGCGCAATCATCGCCGGTGCAACTGGCTTAGTAGGCTCAAAAGTCATTGCAAACCTCATAAATCAATCAGGTGTTGGAACCCTATATTATCTTTCTCGCCGCCCACTCGATGGCGTCCTAGATGTGGAAAACAAGCTTATTCCTCTCATTGATGCAGACCTTTCTATCCACCAATGGGATGAGAACCAACCAACACCAACCATCGGCTTTATCTGTTTAGGCACGACCCTTAAGCAAGCAGGCAGTAAGGATAATTTGCGTAGAGTAGATGTTGATCTGGTGTGTAAAGTCGCCCAGCAGATGAAAACAATCGGAGTTAAACGCCTTGCGGTTGTTTCTAGCCTCGGTGCAAATAGTAAATCGCCATCCCATTACTTAGCTTGTAAAGGACAAATGGAACAACGAATCGAAGCTATGGATTTTGAGGAAATCGTATTTGTTCGCCCAGGCCCGCTTGTTGGTCAACGTCAAAGCCCAAGAATGGACGAGAAGTTAGTACAAACTCTGTTTAAGGTAATTCGCCCATTCATGCTTGGCAAACTGTCCAACTTTTTACCGATTCGA
Source organism: Vibrio sp. D431a (assembly GCF_030248655.1). Taxonomy (NCBI): domain Bacteria; kingdom Pseudomonadati; phylum Pseudomonadota; class Gammaproteobacteria; order Vibrionales; family Vibrionaceae; genus Vibrio; species Vibrio sp. D431a. The sequence goes on from NZ_JAHGAP010000009.1 coordinate 121,403, forward strand.
GCAGAAGATGTCGCCAAAGCGATGATTTATCAACTTTTCAGTTATCAAGAAGACTCGGTGGTTTACTTACAAAGGAAAGAAATGCGTGACTTACTGCATCACTACGAATAACCATTTTGTACAATTAACGTGCTAATTCACGCTCTCACGCGACTTAGATCTCGTTTTTATATTCATTTTAGATCTAGCTAATACCCGTTTGTCATTTTTAAAGTTATATCACGAGCGTTATCTTACGCTCCATAAATACATCCGTATAAAACCCCGTATAAAAAACAACCGCCACTTCGGTTGGTTGATAAGGTCAAATTATGAATTTTGCAGTGATAGCCTCTCTAGCCGTCTTTGTTGGCATATTGTTCTTTCTATTTAGTCAGCAACAAAAGAAACATACTCTTTCACGTCTCGTTTTGATCGGTCTTGTTACCGGTTCTCTTTTTGGTCTTGCTTTGCAACTCATTCACGGTGAAGGCAACAGCGCAATTGCTCAAACACTTGAATGGGTAGGCATTGTAGGCAGTGGCTACGTTGGTCTACTGAAAATGGTCATCATGCCACTAGTATTGGTATCGATGATCTCTGCAGTTGTTAAATTGGAGAAAGGTGGATCTTTAGGTAAAATTTCTGGCCTGACCATCTCTGTTCTTCTAGTAACGACTGCAATTGCTGCACTTATCGGTATCTTGGTGACAACAACATTTGGCCTTTCAGCAGAAGGGTTAACTGAAGGTGCGCGTGAAACCGCTCGTATCGCCGTTCTAGAAAGCCGTGCCGGTACAGTAAGTGACCTAACTATTCCTCAAATGCTAGTTAGTTTCATTCCAACCAACCCATTTGCTGATCTAACAGGTGCTCGCTCGACATCGATTATCGCTGTAGTGATTTTCGGCGTGTTAACTGGTATCGCCGCTCGTAAAGTGATGATGGAAAAAGCAGAGTTGGAATCACCGATTCGTACTTTCGTAGAAGCTGCTCAATCTATCGTTATGCGATTAGTGAAGATGATCATGGCCCTAACGCCATACGGCATCGCAGCACTGATGGCAAAAGTGGTAGCGACATCAAGCGCAGGCGACATCCTAAACCTACTTGGCTTTATTGTGGCGTCTTATGTTGCTATCGCACTGATGTTTGTTGTTCACGGCGTATTAGTCTCTTTTGTCGGCGTTAGCCCTGCGGAATACTTTAAGAAAATCTGGCCTGTACTGACCTTCGCGTTTACATCTCGTAGCTCAGCAGCAACAATTCCACTAAACGTAGAAGCGCAAATCACGAAGCTTAACGTACCACCAGCGATTGCAAACCTATCAGCATCGTTTGGTGCCACTATCGGCCAAAACGGCTGTGCGGGTATCTATCCTGCAATGCTTGCAGTGATGGTAGCTCCAACAATGGGTATCAACCCACTTGATCTACACTTTATCCTGTCATTGATTGCGATTATCACCATCAGTTCATTTGGTATTGCAGGTGTTGGCGGCGGTGCAACGTTTGCAGCCTTGATTGTTCTTCCTGCAATGGGCTTACCTGTGACCATCGCGGCGCTACTTATCTCTATTGAACCATTGATTGACATGGCACGTACCGCACTAAACGTTTCAGGCTCAATGACTGCGGGTACAATTGCTAGCCGAGTGCTGAAGTCACCAGAAAGTGAAGCAACATTGGAAGAAACACGAGCATAGAACTCAAATTCCTTCCAAAGCGATAAACGTAAAATATCAAGCCGATGGTTCGCCATCGGCTTTTTTCATTTTCAAAAATTCAACTTGCATCTTTCGTTGCTAGTCAAGGCGTTGAATGGTCTAATACTGTCATCGGTTTTGTAAACGGTAAGCAGAATGCACCAAGATAATCAGCCCACTTTTTTCTTCTTTGATTATGAGACATGGGGAACCAACCCCGCGAAAGATCGCCCAAGCCAGTTTGCTGGTGTTCGTACAGATGAAAACTTTAATATCATCGGCGAGCCTTTAGTCATGTACTGTCAACCACCAGCTGATTATCTTCCGTCTCCTGAAGCTGCGCTTATTACTGGTATTACTCCGCAAAAAACGGTTCAAGAAGGCCTTTCTGAGCCAGAGTTTATCGCTAAGATTCACGCTGAACTCGCGAGACCAAATACCACCAGTTTAGGCTACAACAGCATTCGCTTTGATGACGAAGTGACCCGTTATACTTGTTATCGCAACTTTATCGATCCATACGCATGGAGTTGGCAAAACGGTAACTCGCGTTGGGATTTACTCGATGTACTACGCGCGTGCCATGCCCTTCGCCCAGAAGGCGTAGAATGGCCAGAAAACGAAGATGGCTTCACTAGCTTTAAATTAGAACACTTGTCTGTGGCTAACGGCATAGAACATAGTAACGCGCACGATGCCATGGCAGATGTGATTGCGACTATCGAAATGGCAAAGAAAGTAAAAGCAGCGCAACCAAAATTGTTTGATTACTTTTTTTCTATGCGCCAAAAGCGCAAGCTCAATGATTTAGTAGACATCGTCAACATGACACCGTTGATGCACGTTTCAGGCATGCTAGGGCGCGAATGCCAGTACACTAGCTGGATTGTGCCTGTTGCTTGGCATCCAACCAATAATAACGCCGTTATCACCATCGATTTAGCGAAAGACCCTCAACCTATTCTTGAGCTATCCGCAGAAGAGCTGCACGAAAGACTCTACACTAAGCGCGAAGATCTTGGTGAATTGCTACCAGTGCCAGTTAAACTAGTTCATTTGAACAAATGCCCTATTCTCGCCCCTGCAAAAACGTTAACGGCTGAAAATGCGGAGTCTATTGGCATTGATCGCCAGCAATGTCTCGCTAATCTCGCTTTGTTGCGCCAACATCCTGAAATTAGAGAAAAGCTGATTAGCCTCTTTTCAGTCGAGCGTAAATTCGATAAAAGTGATGACGTCGATACACAGCTTTACGACGGGTTCTTTTCTCCGGCTGATCGCGCAGCTATGGATATCATTCGAGAAACCGACCCGAATAATCTTGCTGCATTAGACATTGAATTTGATGACAAGCGCATTAAACCTCTATTGTTCCGCTATCGTGCGCGTAACTTCCCAGGCACATTAGACGAGCAAGAACAAAGACGCTGGGCACTACACTGTCGAGAAGTGTTTGAAAGCCAAATTGAAGAGTACATGCTGAATTTAGAAAACTTAGTTCACGAACATGAAAGTGACGAAAAGAAGATTGCGATATTAAAATCCGTGTACTGTTATGTAGAGAGCTTAGCTTCCTAACTCCTCCTAATACAAGCGCACCTTATGGTGTGCTTGTTGTTTATATACTGTCAAAATGATTAAAGAACGATTCTTACAACTGATCCAACTGCTCATTTCAATCTTCCTCATCATGGGAGCACTTGGCATCGGAATTACCATTCAAAAGTTCACTGGCGTTTCCGTTCCAGGAAGTGTCATCGGTATGCTCGTACTGTTTTTCTCCATGACTCTTGGGCTTGTAAAAGTCGACTGGGTCAAACCGGGCGCCACGCTATTTATCCGCTATATGATCTTATTGTTCGTTCCTATTAGCGTCGGATTAATGCAACATTTCGATATGCTACTCGCTAATGCCCTCCCTATCATTGCTAGCGCAGTTGGAGGCTCACTCATTGTACTAGTCAGCCTCGCTTGGCTGCTGGACTACTTGCTAAAGGAGAAGCACTGATATGTGGTTAGTTGTTACCATTGCGGTTTTTCTTGTCGCGCGCCAAATTGCAATCAAAGTGAATAATCCTCTAGCAAATCCTTTGCTGATCAGTATTGCAGTGCTCATTCCTTTGCTTACTTACTTAAATGTACCGTTTGAAACGTATTATGCGGATAACGAAGGGATCAGTTTTTTACTTCAACCAGCCGTAGTTGCTCTGGCTTACCCGTTATATGAACAACTACCACAAATTAAAGCAAACTGGCGAATCATCACTTTTGCTTGCACAGTAGGCAGTGTGATGTCGATGATGACAACCACCTTGATCGCAGTCGCTTTCAAAGCGGATATCAGTTTAATCGCAAGTCTAGTGGGTAAATCCGTCACTACGCCAATAGCAATGGAAATTTCGAGTCACCTCGGTGGTGAAGCTGCCGTTGCGGCGATCTTGGTTCTGATTGTTGGTTTATTGGGCGCGATTTTGGCATACCCAATTTACAACTTAATTGGAATTAAACACCCGATTGCACGTGGTCTGACAATGGGTACAGTCTCTCATGCCTTAGGCACCGCTACTTGTGCAGAGAAACAGCCCATAGATGCCGCGTTCTCATCACTCGCATTGGTTTTATGTGGGATCATAACTTCTATTTTGGCTCCAAGTTTTTTTGCTTTGGCGGTCTGGCTATATCAATAGTTAAGCGCTCTCGGTCTGCCCTCCTTCCGGCAGGCCGTAGCCTTTCCGTTTCTTACTTATCCCTTTTCAAAACCCTATCTTATCTATCAAACTCACCCAGTAATATCGTGAAGGGACTTGACTGAGATATACATTCATAGCATTAGCATTCTAGCTGCTACCACTCGCTCTAGATTACGTAAGTATAAAGTAGCATAGCGGTAAAAGTCGCGTTGGTAACATACTCCTGCTCCTTGGTCATATGAATATATACTGATATGGTTAATTGTGAGACGGAGATAACGCTTCACACCTGTGCAATCGAATACATGTGTGAGCTCACTCTAATTATGTAACAGAATTATCAATTGCATTATTTATCGTGATCTAACGCACGGAACATTTCTATCTTTCACATAGAATAACTGTCCATGCAATAACAAGGATTCAACATGAAAAGTCGCATTGAACAGGCGCTAGCAGGCGCTCCAGAAGCACTTTCCAAACAACTTGCTCCTATCATCCAAGCTGATGATTTTGATGCTACGCTTTCAGTTCAACAATTTGAGCAGTTGCTTTCAGCTACCGGTCTATCAGACAAAGAGCTTCGTGTTGCGCTACTTCCTTTTGCCGCAGCGTACTCCTATGCTCCCCTTTCTGACTTTTATGTCGGCGCTATCGTTCGTGGTCTTTCAGGTCGCCTTTACTTCGGTGCCAACATGGAATTCTTTGGTGTACAGTTGGGTCAAACGGTTCACGCAGAGCAGTCTGCGATTAGCCATGCTTGGATGAAAGGCGAACGTGGTGTTAAGGATATCACTATCAACTTCAGCCCATGTGGTCACTGCCGCCAGTTCATGAATGAGTTATCTACCGCAAACGAGCTTAAAATCCAGCTCCCAGAACGCGAAGAAAAGTCACTTCATGAATACCTGCCTGAAGCCTTTGGACCAAACGATCTCGGTATCGAGTCCGGCTTAATGGCAGAAGTTAAACACCAATTCTCATGTGATGATGAAGACGCACTCATCCAAAGTGCAGTTGAAGCGATGAACATGAGCCACTCTCCATACACCAACAACTTGAGTGGTTTAGCATTAGAGATGACTAGCGGCCGTGTATTCCAAGGCGCTTATGCAGAAAATGCAGCGTTTAATCCTAGCTTGCCACCGCTACAAGTTGCGCTAATCCAAGTTTTACTTGCGGGTGAAACCTTTGACAGCATCAAAGCCGCTGCATTGGTAGAAAACTCTGAAGGTAAGATCAGTCACTTAGCCGATACGCAATCAACGTTGGAAGCGTTGAATCCAGATATTCCGCTTAGTTTTGTCAACGTATAAACTACAAATTCAACAAAAAGCTCTACAACATGTAGAGCTTTTTTATTACCTAAAAACCAAAAGCAAACGTTTGCTTTGTCATGAAACTTCAGTATGATCTCCTGCAATTTCTGTCTCATCACTCTATTTTGTAAGGGAACACTATGTTTGGCACTGCAACTAGCGCAAATGCTACCCGTGTATTACTTTTAGGTTCTGGCGAACTCGGTAAAGAAGTCGCCATTGAATGCCAGAGACTTGGTTTAGAAGTGATTGCTTGTGATCGCTATGCCAATGCTCCAGCGATGCAAGTCGCTCACCGTAGTTATGTTATCGACATGTTAGATGGGAACGCCTTAGAAGAAGTTATTACGAAGGAACAACCTACTTACGTCGTACCAGAAATTGAAGCCATCGCAACCGGCAAACTGGTAGAGCTTGAAGAAAAAGGACTGAATGTTGTTCCAACCGCTAAGGCAACCAGGCTAACAATGAATCGTGAAGGTATCCGACGTTTGGCAGCAGAAGAACTGGAATTGACGACTTCACCTTATCGTTTTGCAGATAACTTTGAAGACTTCAAAGCCGCGGTTGAGCATGTGGGTATTCCGTGCGTGGTGAAGCCTGTGATGAGCTCTTCAGGTAAAGGGCAAAGTGTTATCAAGACCGAAGACGACGTTACAAAAGCATGGGATTACGCTCAGGAAGGCGGGCGTACGGGTGCAGGTCGCGTTATCGTGGAGGGTTTTATCGACTTCGATTACGAAATCACTTTATTGACCATCAGAGCCGTTGACGGTGTGCATTTCTGTGCTCCAATTGGTCATCGTCAGGAAGATGGCGACTACCGCGAATCATGGCAACCGCAAACTATGTCAGAAAACGCAGTAAAAGCAGCTGAATACACGGCTGAGAAAGTGGTAAACGCGCTCGGTGGCTACGGCATCTTTGGTGTAGAGCTATTTGTTAAAGGCGATAAAGTCATTTTCAATGAGGTCTCTCCTCGCCCTCACGATACGGGTATGGTTACAATGATTTCACAGGAAATGTCTGAGTTTGCTCTCCACGTGCGCGCGTTTACCGGAATGCCAATTAATAATATTGTGCAATATGGCCCATCTGCGTCTGCTGTTATTCTTGGACAAGGAACTTCCACAAACATTCGCTTTGAAAACCTAAGCAAAGCTTTAGCTCAACCTCAAACACAAGTTCGTCTATTCGGTAAGCCAGAAATCGATGGTCGCCGCCGTTTAGGTGTTGTCCTTACGCGACGAAAAACCACCGAAGAAGCCGTTCAAGATGCTGTTGAAAGTGCTTCAAAAGTGAATATCATTTATTAAATACGAACCACTCATACAAAAATAGCGCAGCTCAAATTGCTGCGCTATTTCGTGTTCCAAACCGAAGAGAGCCTATTCACTCTCGATTAAGTACACTTCTTCAGAGAAGCGACTTAAGCCTTTTTTCGCAATTTTAGGATGATTCTCGTCAGCTTCATCTACGTTCAAACAAGTAACTTTGTAACCTGAAAATAACTGCTCAATCTCTTCGACCGGCACGCTAAATGGAGGCCCCGCCATCTCTTCTTGAGGATAGTTGAGTGTAACAAGCAAAATACGACCGCCTGGGTTCAAAAGTTGCTTGAGACGCTCTACATACTCCTCTCGCATATCTTGCGGTAAAGCAACCAACGCGGCGCGATCATAAATGATATCGGCTTGAGATACTGGTGCAGTGAAAAAGTCCCCAGTATAAATAGAGAGCTCATCAAATTGATAAAGCTCGTGCATGCCATTAAGAGGCGTTACCGTTGGCGTGTAAAAATGTTCAGCAAAAAAGGCACGCACAGCAATATGGCTTAGCTCAACACCTTCAACCGAATCATGCTTCATCGCTAGCCAAATCAAGTCTTCTGACTTTCCACATAAAGGAACTAACACTTTATCTTCACGCTTTGGATTAGTGTGTTTCCAATATACTGGTAATAGCGGGTTTACATCTTCCAAGTGAAATCCGATCTGATTGCTGGCCCATTTGTTATGCCAAAATTCTTGGTCTCTCATTTTACTTTCTACTTGTCGGCTGTTTTCATTTTGAGAGGTAAGACTAACGTTTTTTTTCAATTTGTCTATGCCGTTCATCTTTGGTTAATACTGCGGTGATAGGATGTAATCGGTCTCATAGGAGACGCGCCTTTATCTGATAATCAGAATAAAGAAAAGAGAAATGGTGATCTAACGCACGATTCTACTTCAAGATAAAACTGAAACCTTGGAATCTTTCGTAATGGCCCCATTTATAAGTTAGTACCTGATTTGCCGAACTTAGCGACCTTTATGTTCCCTATTTTCTAAGTACAAGCAAGTTAAGGAGAGTGAATGAGCTTATTTCTTCGTACTACAGCATTGATGCTTTTGGTACTTAGCCGTGCACCGGCATTTGCCGCACTTCCAATTACCCCTGCGCCTAGTGGCGAACAAAATCGTTCAACCAGCCAAAACGAAGTTTGTTCGAAACTTTTTAAACACAGCCTTAGCGGTTTATATGGCATTCAGTCAATCGACACCACACCAACTCAGCCATATTCTGACTTCGACATCCTTTACAGCAAAGCTCACCAAGCACAATTTGAACTTGAAACTATCTGTAAGAGTACCGCACTTCTTAATGACGCTCAGCCATACTTCGCAGGCGTGAAATCCAAACAACGAGCAGAAGAAAAGATAGCTTTAGAGTTAGATGGGAAAGTTGAACGTATTACTGACCTAGCACGTGCAACGATTGTAGCTGAAGACGTCGCGAGCTTAGTCTCCATTTATGAAACGTTAGAGCGTGAAACAACTATTGTGAAAGTAAAAAATCGATTCAAAAAACCTGGCCCTTCAGGATATAGAGACTTGAACTTGCTCGTTCGTTTACCAAAAACAAACCTAGTAGCCGAAGTTCAACTGCACTTGAAAGCAATCGCAGATGTAAAAAGCGGTCCCGAACACGACCTATACGAAAAAATCCAGAAACTAGAACGTCAAGCGATGTTGGAAAAACGTGAGCTAAGCGAAATAGAGCTTGCCTCTATTCGCAACATGCGTACACAGTCTAAGAACTTGTACCAACAAGCATGGCAACCATACTTAACAACGCATCTAGAAGCGGCGTAACCGATATCATTAAGCGTCTCTCATAAACAGAAAAACCACCGCATTGCGGTGGTTTTCATTTGTATGCACACGAATTTTACGCAAAAAAAGACCACGCCTTAGCGTGATCCATTTATTCGGCTTACTGTACTTTCTTCAGGTTTTCTACACGAGCTTTTAACTTCTGACCCGGGCGAAAAGTCACTACACGTCGAGCAGTAATTGGAATATCTTCACCAGTTTTCGGGTTACGACCAGGTCGTTCATTCTTGTCACGAAGATCAAAGTTACCAAAACCTGACAGTTTTACCTGTTCGCCACTTTCCAGTGCCTTACGAATCTCTTCAAAGAACACTTCCACCGTTTCCTTGGCGTCCCGCTTACTAAATCCTAATTTATCAAACAGGTTTTCTGCCAGTTCGGCTTTTGTGAGCGCCATAAAACTTTCCTCAAAGCTATGTTAAACAATGCTACGTTAGTGTAGCGCCAGAGCAGTTTTACCCTACCAATTCAACAACATATCGGGGTTACATCAGGAAGTGTATGACAAGCTTATGATTTTCGCCAACTTTTTTCTTGGCGAACAAAAGGAATAGCACTACGTAAATTATTGTTAAACGCCAGAAATTTGATATTTTTGTTTTTGTTTCATCTTTATCAGGAAAAACATCCAGATTATAAAACTAAAAGTAGTTTAAATATCAACATTAAACACTATTTAATAAAAATATCAGATATTGGTTATTTAACAGACACTTGACATAGAACTTGTCGTAAATTCAGTGATTTGTATGTAACTCGATACGTAACAATTAGATTAAAAGGTATGACCACCTGTACTTTGCAACTGTGCTTTGAAAGCTTGATTAAACCCACGCTTCTCGCTGTTTAACGATGACGCCATATATAAAGATTGATAATGTGGAAGTTCGTGTATTTCCTCATTAGCTTCTTACACTGCTTCTAGGCGACCATGATTAATCAAATCATAAATATTCTTTTCCCTGTTTTTGCTCTTGTCGGAGTTGGCTATTTGGTCGGTCGTTACATCAAGCCTGACTTTCGCCCAATAAACCGCATTAATATTGAGGTTTTTACGCCAGCACTGGTATTTTCGTCACTCGTTAGCATGCCGCTCGATTCAAATCAGGGGCCGCTTCTTTTGGCGGCAATTGTTGCGGTTTTAATTCCCGCACTACTCATGATCCCGGTATGTCGATGGACGTCACTCTCGTTTAAAACCTGGGCGCCACCACATATGTTTCGGAATAGCGGAAATCTAGCTATTCCTTTGTTTACCTATACGTTTGGAGAAATTGCGCTGTCGTCAGCAGTGCTTTTATTTGTCGTGTCAGCATGCTTGCATATCAGCTTAGGCGTAATGCTGCTTAGTCATGGCAACCCTTTTAAGCAAATAGTCAAGATGCCAATCTTTTTAGCAGCGTCGTTGGCTCTGTTTCTCAACGTGTCAAATGTGGGTGCATGGGCGCCTTTATGCGAAGCCACTGCTCTACTTGGGCAAGCGGCCGTACCCGTGATGCTTTTATCTCTGGGGGCACAAATGTGTCATTTACGGTTGGACGGTTTAAAGATTGGTGTGTTGTGTACCGTGCAGTCACTGGCAACTGGTGCTGTCGCTTTTGCACTTATTTATTGGTTAATTCCCCTTCCAACGATGCAATTGCAAATGATGGTGCTCTTCACAATGCTGCCGCCAGCCGTCATGAATTACCTATTTGCGGAAAGACTGAATATAGAACCCATGAAGGTGGCGTCAATGGTACTATTTGGCAACTTTTTCAGCATTCTTACGCTGCCTCTTCTGCTTAGCTATACCCTCTCACTCGCTGCCTAACCGCCAATAAGCTATCGTTAGCGTGTATTAGCTGAAAAACAATACGTTCCTAATCTCGGGTAAGGGCCATCCCTAGTTTGGTCTAGTATTTTAAAATAATGAGGGGTGGTGCGAGCAGTAAGGAACTTGAACAACGATAAGGTAATCCTAAAAATAAAAAAACCCTGCCAAACTGGCAGGGTTTTCATTTCTTAAGAAGATACGTTACGCGAGATTAGTCACGTAGAGACGCACCAAACTTCTCAGAAACGTGAGCAACGATAGCGTCAACCGCACCAGCGATATCTGCATCTTCAAGCGTACGCTCAAGTGACTGTAGAGTCAGAGCGATTGCTAGGCTCTTCTTACCTTCTTCAACGCCTTTACCTACGTAAACGTCGAACAGTTTTGCATCTTTAAGGAACTCGCCACCTTGCTCTAGACAAGCGTTAACAATGTCACCAGATGCAACAGCTTCATCCACTACTACCGCGATATCACGACGGTTTGAAGGGAATTTAGAAAGTGCTACCGCTTCTGGGATCACTTTGCTGTTAATTGCAGACCATTCGATTTCGAATACGATAGTACGACCATTTAGACCGAACTTACGCTCAAGCTCAGGGTGAACGGTACCGATCACGCCTACTTCTTTGCCGTCTACGATGATTGCCGCAGATTGACCTGGGTGAAGTGCTGGGTTAGCTTTTTTGCTTTCAGGTGACAGTGCAGCGAAAGAGTACGCTTTTTCGTTTGCAGATAGCTCTAGAATCGCTTCTAGATCGCCTTTAAGATCGAAGAAATCAACGGTGTTAGTTTCAATATCCCAGTGCTCTTCACCGCGAGTACCAGCAATAACACCTGCAAGCATCGGCTCTTGGCGCATGCCGTTTTCTGCAGTTTCACATGGGATGAAACGTAGGCCGTATTCGAATAGACGAACGCGTGGCTGTTGACGCTTCTGGTTGTGAACAACCGTGTTCAGCAGACCTTGGATAAGACCAAGACGCATTGCTGACATGTCTGCAGAAATTGGGTTTGGAAGCACTAGAGGCTCAACACCAGGTACAACTAGCTTTTGTTGCTCAGGCTCAACGAAGCTGTATGTAATTGCTTCGTGGTAACCGCGGTCAACAAGAAGATCACGAACGCGTTTCAGTGGAAGATCCGCTTCAACGTGGTTGTGCATCTTAAGTGCTGCTGCTGGGTGTTGGTTAGGAATGTTGTTGTAACCGTAGATACGGCCAACTTCTTCAATCAGGTCTTGCTCGATAGCGATATCGAAACGCCATGTTGGCGCAACTGCCATCCAACCTTCTTCTGAAGCTTCAACAGTCAAACCTAGTCGCTCTAGGATTTCTACTACGTCGCTATCTGCAATGTGGTGACCTAGCAGGTTGTCTAGCTTAGTACGACGTAGAGCAACTTTGTTTGGCTTAGGTAGGTCTGCTTCAGACTCTACTGCAACAACAGGTGCTACTTCACCACCACAGATCTCAACTAGAAGCTGAGTTGCACGCTCCATTGCGCTTACTTGCAGTGCGTAATCTACACCACGCTCGAAACGCATTGAAGAATCAGTGTGCAGACCGTAGCTACGTGCGCGACCACGAATATGGTCAGGTGCAAAGAATGCACACTCTAGTAGAACGTCTTTAGTCTCAGTTGTTACACCAGACTCTTCACCACCAAAGATACCTGCGATTGCAAGTGCTTTGTTGTGGTCAGCAACTACTAGTGTATCTGCGTTTAGTTCTGCTTCGCTGCCGTCAAGAAGTGTTAGCTTCTCACCTTGCTCAGCCATACGAACTACGATGCCACCTTCGATCTTCGCTAGATCGAATGCGTGCATTGGTTGACCTTGCTCTAGAAGCACGTAGTTAGTGATGTCTACTACAGGGTCGATCGAGCGAATACCACAACGACGCAGTTTCTCTTGCATCCATAGTGGCGTTTCAGCTTGAACGTTTACGTTCTTAACTACACGACCTAGGTAACGTGGACACGCAGCTGGCGCTTTCACTTCGATAGACACTTTATCGTCGATTGAAGGGGCAACTGCTTCTACTAATGGCTCTGTCACGTCAGCACGGTTTAGTACGCCAACTTCACGAGCTAGACCACGAATGCTGAAACAGTCTGCGCGGTTTGCTGTTAGGTCTACGTCTACTGTTACGTCGTCTAGACCTAGGAATTCACGGAAATCAGTACCGATTACTGCGTCTTCTGCTAGTTCCATGATGCCGTCTGACTCAACGTCGATACCTAGTTCAGTGAACGAACAAAGCATGCCGTGAGATGGCTGGCCACGTAGTTTCGCTTTTTTGATTTTGAAATCGCCTGGAAGAACAGCACCAACTGTTGCTACTGCTACTTTCAGACCTTGGCGACAGTTAGGTGCGCCACAAACAATATCTAGAAGCTCTTCTTCACCCACGTCAACTTTAGTTACGCGCAGTTTGTCTGCATCTGGGTGTTGGCCACATTCAACAACGTGACCGACTTTAACGCCAGTAAAAGAACCAGCTACAGGAAGAACGTCGTCTACCTCTAGGCCGGCCATTGTAATTTGGTGAGTTAGCTCGTCAGTAGTAACCGCAGGGTTTACCCACTCACGAAGCCATGATTCGCTGAATTTCATGTTGATGAACCCTCTGGATTACTTGAACTGTTTTAGGAAACGAAGATCGTTCTCGAAGAACGCACGTAGGTCGTTCACGCCGTAACGAAGCATTGTTAGACGCTCAACACCCATACCGAATGCGAAACCAGAGTATTTTTCAGGATCGATACCTACGCTACGTAGCACGTTCGGGTGAACCATACCGCAGCCTAGTACTTCTAACCATTTACCGTTTTTGCCTTTCACGTCTACTTCAGCTGAAGGCTCAGTGAATGGGAAGTAAGATGGACGGAAACGTACTTCTACTTCTTCTTCGAAGAAGTTACATAGGAAATCGTGCAGGATGCCTTTCAGCTGAGCAAAGTTTACGTTCTCATCAACCAGCATACCTTCCACTTGGTGGAACATTGGCGTGTGCGTTTGGTCGTAGTCGTTACGGTATACACGGCCTGGTGCGATGAAACGGAATGGTGGTTTACCATTTTCCATCGTACGGATCTGTACGCCTGACGTATGAGTACGAAGCATCAAGTCTGGGTTGAAGAAGAAAGTATCGTGGTCAGTACGCGCTGGGTGATCAGCTGCGATGTTTAGCGCATCGAAGTTGTGGAATGCATCTTCGATCTCTGGGCCTGCCTCGGTGTTAAAACCAAGTTCGCCAAAGAACTTCTCAATACGCTCTACAGTACGAGTTACTGGGTGTAAACCACCGTTTTCAATACGACGACCTGGTAGTGTTACGTCGATTGTTTCTGCTGCTAGTTTCGCTTCAAGCTCAGCACGTTGTAGTGCATCTTTACGAGCTGCGATAGCTTGCTGAACTACGCCTTTCGCTTTGTTGATCTCTTGACCAGCTTCACGGCGTTCTTCTGGTGGTAGTTTGCCTAGGCTTTGAAGTTGAGCAGTTAGCTCACCTTTTTTACCCAGATACTGAACACGCACTTCATCAAGTGCGACTAGCGATTCGGCAGCTTCAATTGCAGTGCTCGCGCTAGCAATGATCTCTTCTAGATGTTGCATCGTTTCCTCATCTACCTGTAGGTAGTGTCCATAAGGGAGTGATTGGTTTTTTGATAGCTGTACATAGTAGCCAAACCGGGCACCAATGCCAAATTGAATTACGAAAAGAAGAGGTTATTGAATAAAAAGAGCACAAAAACGTCAAAAATGTCATCTTTAGTTAATCTGCCGTTTAGTTGTGCCCTTTTGTTTTAGAAATAGTATTGAATAGATAGCTCGATAAAATCGTCATCTCTAGCGAAGTAGAGCAAATCATTTGGTGTTTCATTTTTAAACAACCAAGCATCAATTTGCCACTTAACGTGATTCGATATTCGGCTCGATGCTTCTAACTTAGCATTGTAAACATCATCGTTATCTAAATCCTTCGTAATTCCCGTCAATACTTCCGTTCCGTCCTCATCATTGAGCGCCCAACGAATACCTGCAAACACATCATTTTGACCGATAGTTTGTGCGTTGTTCCCACGACTGTCATAGAGGTACTCACCAATAACCCCCACATCCCAAACCGTGTCAAATGCACCGACGAAGGTATACTCAAAGCCCGTCACAAGACCGACATGATTATCAGCACTATCTCGATAAATACTTTCCAGTTTCCATAACCAATCGCCAACGATTCCTTGCACATCCAGACCGACATGATTCATCAGAGCGTAGTAAGGCTTTAATTCTCCGTACTCAAAACGAAAGTAAGGATCCCGGTTTGTTCCATATAAATAGCTCAGGCCTACGTCCCAATCGCCAAGCATTTTCGAATATCGAAAAGCCACATCTACGTGCTTCTCTTCTCTGCTTGATTCATAGATAGCATCATCAGAGACAACGGGGTCGGTTCGCAAGCGGCCATCTGTACCCGCAAACGTTCGTTCCCTAAAGTAAGGTAACAACATTGCGTGGACGGTACCCCAGTCTTTGAAAGAGGTAAAATGTAACATCGGCTGACCGAGTTTATCTTCACCATCGACGGCTTCAATGGCATCTGTTTGGTTTACTACATCAACTAAATGGGCTGATTCAGTCACTCCCCAAAAGACCTTACTAATCCCAACTCGAAGCTCATAATCATCCCAATAAGTCAGATAAAGTGCCTCTCGCATGTCGCCATGACTTCGCTCATCGTCTAGACCATCCAGACGATAGAAAGGTGTGAAAGTAAAGTTTGCATCACCATTTTGCATCTCCCAGTAAAATTCTGGCTGCAAAACCAATGACGTTTGCGCTTTGCTCTGACCCTGAGAGCCCGTTTTAAAAAACTGACGATGCTCAATATTGACTTGTCCTGCGAGCTCGACGGCAGTCAGAGGCATTGAGTAAAAAAAGGCTGCTGCACTAAGCAACAACCCAACATTTAATCGCTTCATTTTTCCTCCACTACCTCACTCGCTTCAACACATTCTTATGAAAGTCATTGTCTTGTAATCCAGTGTTAAAACGCATTTCGCTAGTCGTTAGCTCAGTACTTTTTCCTGTTTGATGGTTTGTCATCGCCATAGTGTGCGCTCGCCAATATTGGTTGAGATATTGCTTGTAATCGGAAAAAGAAAGCGTTTTTAACAAAGAGCCTTTGCGGTCGTAAAACTCAACTTTAAGTGGACGATAATGCGCTTTATCTAACCATACCGTTTGCTTGGTATAACCTGAGTTCTTATCGGTCGGAATTTGCTCTACGACGAAAACATCTTGCCCGTTTATGCTGTCATCTTTTAGGTAGTTGAAACGGTATTTTTCAATCTCAAAGGAACTGAGATCCTCATACGCGAATTCACTGCCCATAAAAGGACCTGATTTGTTACGCGAGGAAATACGTTTCACACGTTTCAGTGCAGGAAGGTAAAGCCATTGGTCATCGGCACCCACCGTATGAGAATGGTTGAGAAACGCCGTGCCTTTTACATCTCTCGGTTCATCAAATATCGTGAGCCCTTTGTCACCATCGCCATCAACTTCAAGTGATTGTAAGCGCATTAAACGTGTGCTGCTTTCTCCTTGCGCGTTTCGCAGAATCATTTGCATCGTAGCAACAGAATCCCCCCACCCTTCATCACGGGCTTTGCGCTCTTGAGCAATCTCTAATCCTTTCGCTTCATCCGCTAACACCGCATGACTCATAAAAAGCGAGACAGAAAGTGCAGATACTTTTAAGGCATTTTTTAGTAAATTCATGTTCAATCCTTTGATTCGTTATGACTGAGTAACAGCCGTGGTTTGAGAGTCAGTTGATTTAAGCTTGTTTCGGCGGTCCACCTCGTCGTAGACGCCTTTGTCAAACAACATCAGTAGAGTCGGTAGAAAGATGAAATCCACAACAAGGGCAATAAAGATGACAATGGCACTCAACTGTCCCATATCGGCATTTAAACGGAAGCTCGACATCGCCAGAACAGAGAAACCAGCAACAAGCACGACCGTCGTAATCCAGAGTGCGCGCCCCACGGTACGAAAGGCGTAGCGAACCGCTTGCTCCGCACTGTGGCCATCTTTACGAGCGTGTTGATATTTAGAAAGAAAGTGAACGGCGTCATCGACAACAACACCAAGCGTTAATGTCACAACGACGGACAATCCCAAGTTAATCTCGCCAGAAACCAGCGCCCAAATACCAAAACCAATAAGCGCAGGAGCAATATTCGGGACAAGACTAATTAAGCCAAGCTTGAACGAACGCAAGGCAAAGATCAGTAATGCAGAGATTAAGACAAGAGTAATGGGCAAGGTTGACAGCATGCTGGCCATATTCGTTTCACCAATATGCGCAAACATCAATGAAGGACTAGACGCAACAACATCATATTGAGGCGCGTTTTCGTTAAACCATTGGTAAATGCGATTTTCCAAATCAACAAGCTCGACGCTGCCCAAGTTCTCCACGGTGAGAACCATCTTGATCGACGACTTATCTACATTGATTTGGTTGTTCAAATCTAAACCATACGGTAGTGACATTTCATAAAGCAGCAGATATTGAGCCGCTAATTCTCTGTCTTGAGGGAGCGAGTAATAAGCCTGATCATCTCCATGCATGTTCTTGTTTAGGCGCTTATAAACATCGCTCAAGGTCGCAACATGGTCCGTTTCTGGCTGCAACCTTAGCCAGTCAGTAAATTTACCCACGGTATTGAGAAAATTAGGATCCGCAATACCCTGCGATTCGTTGGTTTTTATCGCGATACTGATGTTCGCCATGCCACTGATTCGCTCTTCCATAAAATCAGCCGCTCGGCGAAATTCATTGCTATGGCCAAAGTACTCGACGGATTCATCATTGACTTTGTTCAGTGGAATCAAGCTCGCACTCGCGACAATAACAAGCACCGACAACGGCAATAAAGCATGTCGCTTTGACACCACGAAATCTCCTAAATGATCCATAAAGTGCTTTCTTTCATCAGAAGTATCCGACTTCACCGTAACCGGAAGGATATTAAGCAAGGCGGGAAGTAACGTGATGGAAAGGAAACAAGCAACCATGACGCCAAGGGCTGATAGGTTGCCGAAATCTCTCAGGATTGGAGAATCCGACATATTCATCATTAAAAAGCCGATCGCGGTGGTAATGGAGGTAATCAAGATAGGCATGAAATTGAGCGCAATACTTCGCTCAATAGAGTGGGCTTTACTAAAGCCGTTTTGCATAGACTGACGCATTGTCGCGATGATGTGTACACAGTCTGCGACGGCAAGCGTCATCACCAAGGTAGGCACATTAACGGTCGCCGTGCTTAAGAACATACCAGCCCATCCTGACAAGCCCATTGTAACCATAACCGAGCCGATAATAACGATGAGCGTCGCGATGACGCTAAGCAATGAGCGCAACATGATGGTCAGAAACACCAATATCACTAGTAACATAGTTGGCACTAATGTTGCGCTATCATCTTGGGCTGCGATCATAAACGCGTAGTTCATTGCAATAATACCAGCCTTGTGGAATTCCGTGTCTGGGTACACTTGCTGATAACGCTCAATCATTCCGTTTATGTAAGCAACCACCTCTTGTACTTCAGCAGTTTTATCTATTTCAGGGAGTTGGACCGTAATGTTTACGACCGTGACATCTCCTTTTTCAGAAATCAGTGAACTTTTCAAAACCGGCTCACTCAACGCAATACTTTTGACTTTCTCTATTCGTTGAGGTGTCAATTCATATTCGCTATACAGTAAATCTTCGACAAGAAGATCATCTTCAAACGCTTCGGTATGCTGGTAGTTGGCGAGGGAATCAACGCGGGTGGAGAATGGAACTTGCCACGCCTCGTCAGTGATCTGCTGAATAAGAGATAATGTGCTAGGAGTAAAAACAGTGCCGCTCTTTGGCGCTATAACCAAAGCAAGACTGTCAGATTTTGCAAAGGTGGTTTGAATTTCATCAAACGCAAGTAACTGCTCATTTGTTCCATCAAAGAAGATGTCGTAATCTCCTCTAAAGTAAAGATTTTTTCCTCCAATAGTTGCTATGACAATCAATAAAACGGTAGCAAGCATCACCAATACACTGTAATTCGTTGGTAGCTTACCCCACCCTGAACGGGCGTATTGTTGAACGTTGTGATGTGGCATCACACTCTCCTTTTGTGACGTTTCGTCAAATTTAAAAACTAAAAAAACAGCAAATGCTGTAAATAACCAGACAAACTCGACATGCAAACTTTAGATCGAATGAATTTGGCTACATAAGTTAGTTTTTAGTAACTTCCTATGCTTCTCGTGATCATTGGCTGAACGCCAACCTTCGAGATTTAATGACGATTCGTCACAATAGTGCGATAAAAAGCCAACCATAACGTCAGATTGGCCTTTCCAGTTTATTAGCGATTCACTGACTCTAAATAAGCAAGCTCTTCACTAAATAACTCCTGCTCCACTCGACGCCAGGTTTTACGGTAGTCCCATTCTGTAGATAAAGGCGACCAACCTAAACCATCAAGTAACATATTCGCGTTGTGCAGTACTGAGAATGGGTCTTGAATTCGCTGAATACATCGACTGTTCGATGCATTTTGCGCCAAAGCGTTTGAACCGAATGCAATAGACCAGTTGGCGAATACAATAGCATCAGAACCAATTGCGGGAGAAAACTTAAGATCACCACATTCTACCGCATTGTTCACCAGCGCATCAGCACCATCTATTACTTGTTCTTCCAAGTTATTCAGTTCATTCACACGTTTAGGCGAAGCCTTCTCTAGAACCCAAGGCGTCTTTGCAACAATCGCACAGGTTGATAGTACTGGCTCCATACGAGCGTAAATACGATAACCTACATGCATCGCAATGATTTTTTCTCTGGTATTGCCATTAAATTTGGCGGTACGTTCGAAAAATATTGCTTCGCTTTTCAGCGAATGAATACAAAGCGCAAGAATCACATCTTCTTTGCTGCAAAAATGATTGTAGATCGTCCCTTTAGAATAAGGGCTTGACGCTGTAAGCTTGTCCATCGTTAAGTTGGCAAAGCCTTGCTCTTGAACTAGAGACTTAGCCAATTGAATAAGCTCTATCTCACGATCAGCAATCGCCTGTTGCTTTTTTGTTAGCCCTGAAGACACACGACATCCGTCTTGCTTGCTATATTTTTTACAGCGAAAGTTAAACATAATCCTTTGATCCGTATACCAACACACTCCCAATAATTGTAACACGATTCTTTAATACAGGAACGCAACTAAAGTTGACGAACCGTCACAAATGACACTTCGTCATAATAGATCAAAAAACAAACATTTCAAGTATGAATTTATAATTAGAAGATAAATAGCCACCAATTATGCATACCCAAGTAGCTACAGGATGCTTGGTTCAACGAGAATGGTTTCTTTGTAGAGTAAGCGAGAGAGGCTTTGGGAGGAACAACGAAGGAAATCAGCATGTTAAAAATAACGAAAGTAGATGCTGAACAGGTATTATTCGAAATAAGCCCAAAACACTTTAAGTCTGAATTAAGAGCAAACACCGCTGAATGCCCTACTTACAAAGTATTTGCTGTCTTAGGCTTTTTCTTTTGCAACGCCCTTTCAGAAACTCTCTTCAAAAAAGGCTCAAAATCTATATAGATAGGCTTGGCTTATCACCTGCAGATGCGATGGCATAACGAATATCATCAATAAATCGCCCCTCTGTCTCAATAATGCCGTCAGAGAATGTGACTGGCTGATGTGGCCCAGCAAGTAGAACAATATTAGTAAAATCAGAGACATTAAAGTTCTCTGCTACAACATTTTTGGAATGAAAATCGATGACGGTCTTTGCGACTTGATCTTCCAGTAACAAAAGCTGTTCTTCGGTAATTTTCATACGCGCCAAAGCAACGCGAACACACTTATCGTGGGTAGTCGTCTGCTCTTTTATGATTTCGGTATATTTGTCGTTGAGCTTGGAGTTCTCTGCATAGCTATAATATAAAGGTCCGTGCAGCGTTATATTTTTATCTTCATCAACGTAAACGAGATCCAACAACTCTAATGCTTTTAAGTAATCGGACATGCTCTGCTCAGACAAGTCATACTTTTTCTTTAAAATAGAATAGCCGTCTTTACCTCGTAACATTCTCAATTCACGATAAAAGTCGTAAAGGTGAGGGAATTGAAAGAATACTTCATCCTGTGTGCGACTAAAGTAATCCTCGTCTTCACCTTGCAATTGATTTGCGAGCTTTTGTAGTTCATCTAACGTGCAATCAACCGCTCTACAATATTCCAGCAACTTATCTAAAGCGAGATTCGTGCTTGTAAGATGTCTCTTAAAGGTAGATAGTGGCATACCCATTTTCTCAGATAGCTCTCGATATGTTAGCCCTTTTGTTTTAATCGCTTGGCGTAATGCGGCTAGCAAGTATTCGGGAGTCAGATCTCTCATCTACAATTCCTTTTGGCAATGTTACAGCTGTATAGTATTTGTAACAATTTAGAACCGCTTGGCAAGGTATAAGTTCATATTTTTATAAGAAAAACATGAATTAATATACCGAAAAGAGAATTCACACAACAAATGAAAAATTCAATATGAATTCAATTTCATTATAGATATAAAATAATATGCAAAATAAAAGTGAAGCAATTACTCTAAATCATCGTGATTAATTTTAATAGTAACGTAAAGTTGAGAATATAAACCTATTCTCTCTACAAAAATCTAGAATAATTAACCTAAAAGGAACAGAACGGTAAATGCATAATAATTCACCGCTCTCTATTAGCATTTTTGCAATGCTATTCAAGTAGACTAGTCCGCTAGTTTCACTGCAGTACCAAATGCCAAAATTTCCGAAGAACCATCTACGATTGAGCTTGTGGTAAATCGAATCCCTACTATTGCATCGGCACCTTTAGATTCAGCGTCCGCCACCATGCGCTGTATAGCAATATCACGCGCGTCGGTCATCATTTCCGTGTAACCACGAATTTCGCCGCCAACAATGCTCTTGATACCCGCCATGAGGTCACGGCCAATATGCTTTGATTGAACAACATTACCAGTTACAACCCCTCTGATTTCAGAGATCTGCTTGCCAGGAATGCTTTCGGTCGTTGTGTAGATCATTTTTAATCCCTTATAAACGTAAAAATTTATACCCAAGCTACCTTATAACTAACATAAGATGCTAACCAATAAATTGAGAAGACTGATAAACAATACTCTAAATAGCCAAGCTAAAAGTCATTTGGGTATAAATTTTAGCAATAAAAAAGGAGAGCTAATGCTCTCCTTCTCTTAATCCTAAACTGCTAATTAAAGAGCAGCTTTCGCTTTTTCAACTAGAACTGCAAATGCAGCTTTGTCGAATACTGCGATGTCCGCAAGGATCTTACGGTCGATCTCGATAGATGCTTTCTTCAGACCGTTGATGAAACGGCTGTAAGATAGACCATTTTGACGAGATGCCGCATTGATACGTGCAATCCATAGTTGACGGAATTGACGTTTCTTAGCGCGACGGTCACGGTAAGCGTATTGACCAGCTTTAGTAACTGCTTGGAAAGCTACGCGGTAAACACGTGAACGCGCACCGTAGTAACCTTTAGCTTGTTTTAGAACTTTCTTATGACGTGCACGAGCTTGTACACCACGTTTTACGCGAGGCATTATGCTTCTCCTAAACTAAACGATTGATAACTAAAAAGAATTAAGCGTATGGCAACATACGGATTACTGCAGCCACTTCACATTTTGGAAGGATTGCATTCGGACGTAGTTGACGCTTGTTCTTAGTAGTACGCTTAGTCAGGATGTGACGTTTTGTAGCGTGCTTGTACTTAATACCACCAGCAGTTTTCTTAAAACGCTTAGCAGCACCTTTGTTGGTTTTCATCTTAGGCATGATGAATAACTCCGCATTGAGTAGGTTTAATAAACAACGTAATTAGGGCGAACAAAACCCAGCCATATGCCTTTATATAAAGGAAAGCGGCTAGGTTTTAATTACTTGATGAGCCGTTAATTACTTCTTTTTAGGGGCTAGCACCATGATCATCTGGCGACCTTCAATCTTCTTAGGGAAAGATTCAACTACAGCAATTTCTGCAGTATCTTCCTTAAGACGATTTAGAACGTCAACACCGATGTCTTGGTGTGCCATCTCTCGGCCACGGAAGCGAATTGTTACTTTCACTTTGTTGCCTTCTTCAAGGAAACGCGTCAGGTTGCGTAGTTTTACCTGATAGTCTCCAATATCAGTTCCAGGACGGAATTTTACTTCCTTGATCTGGACCTGCTTTTGCTTCTTCTTCTGCTCTTTAGCAGTTTTGCTCTTCTCGAAGAGGAACTTACCATAGTCCATCACACGACAAACAGGTGGCTCGGCGTTAGGACTGATCTCAACGAGATCCATACCAGCTTCTTCAGCAGCTGCAATGGCTTCTTGAATCGATACAACACCAACTGATTCACCGTCAGCGCCTGTTAGTCGAACTTCACGAATACCACGAATTTCACCGTTGATACGGTGCGGGTTTTGTTTTACCGGCTGTTGGCCACGTCTTCCGCCTTTAATAGCTTATTCCTCCAGATTGAGCTTACGGCTAGAGATCTCGTCTTGGATGTATGCAATAAAATCATCCACTTTAAATTTACCAAGATCTTTACCTTTACGAGTACGCACTGCAATTTCGCCAGCTTCCATTTCTTGGTCACCAACAACAAGCATATACGGTACACGCTTCAAAGTATGTTCGCGGATTTTAAAGCCAATCTTCTCATTTCTCAAGTCCGCTTTAGCTCTAATTCCACTTTTTTGTAGTTTTTGTACTATTTCTTGAACATAACCTGACTGTTTATCAGTAATGTTCATAAGAACTGCTTGTTCTGGCGCCAACCAAGTTGGGAAGAAACCAGCATATTCTTCGATAAGGATACCGATGAAGCGCTCTAGTGAACCTAGAATCGCACGGTGAATCATTACCGGTACAAGACGTTCATTGTTTTCACCTACATAAGTTGCACCTAAGCGACCTGGTAGGTTGAAGTCTAGCTGGACAGTACCACACTGCCACGCACGGTCTAGACAATCGTATAGTGTGAATTCAATCTTAGGACCGTAGAACGCACCCTCGCCTTCTTGAATTTCGTATGGGATATCCATCGATTCAAGAGACTGCTTCAATGCTTCTTCAGATTGATCCCAGATTTCATCTGAACCTACACGTTTCTCTGGACGAGTAGACAGTTTCACTACGATGTTGTCGAAACCAAATGTTTGGTACGTATCGTACACCATCTTGATACAGTTTGTTACTTCTTCTTGAATTTGGCTCTCAGTACAGAAAATGTGAGCGTCATCCTGAGTAAAGCCACGTACACGCATAATACCGTGTAGTGCACCAGATGGTTCGTTACGGTGACATGAGCCAAACTCAGCCATACGTAGCGGTAGGTCGCGGTACGATTTTAGACCTTGGTTGAAGATCTGTACGTGACCTGGACAGTTCATTGGCTTAATCGCGTATTCACGGTTCTCAGAAGAAGTTGTGAACATTGCATCAGCGTATTTATCCCAGTGACCTGAGCGTTCCCAAAGAACACGGTCCATCATTAGCGGACCTTTTACTTCTTGGTAACCGTACTCATCTAGCTTAGCGCGAATGAATACTTCTAGATCACGGAAGATAGACCAACCATTGTGATGCCAGAACACCATACCCGGCGCTTCTTGCTGCATGTGGAATAGGTCTAGTTGCTTACCAATCTTACGGTGGTCGCGCTTCGCCGCTTCTTCTAGGCGAGTTAGGTGCGCTTTCAGAGCTTTCTTATCGTGGAATGCTGTACCGTAGATACGTTGAAGCATTTTGTTGTCGCTGTTACCACGCCAGTATGCGCCTGCCACATTTAATAGTGTGAAATGTTGACAGAAGCTCATGTTAGGTACGTGTGGACCACGACACATGTCGATGTATTCTTCATGGTGGTAAAGACCTGGACGATCATCACGAGATACGTTTTCGTCTAGGATTTCCACTTTGTATGGTTCGCCACGTGATTCAAACGTATCACGCGCTTCCTGCCAGCTTACTTTTTTCTTAACCACTTCGTACTTGGTTTTCGCTAGCTCTTTCATACGCTTTTCAATCTTTTCAAGATCTTCTTGCGTTAGAGATTCGTCTAGGTCGATATCGTAGTAGAAGCCATTGTCGATGGTTGGACCGATCGCCATTTTAGCTTGAGGGTAAAGCTGCTTAAGAGCGTGACCCAGAAGGTGAGCACAAGAGTGACGAACGATTTCTAGACCGTCTACTTCATCTTTAACTGTGATGATTTCAAGGCTTGCGTCTTCTTCAATTAGATCACACGCATCAACGCGGTTACCGTTTACACGACCAGCGATAGTTGCTTTTGCAAGACCAGGACCGATCGATTGCGCAACTTCCATAGTAGAAACTGGGTTGTCAAATTGACGCTGACTGCCGTCAGGAAGAGTAATAATAGGCATGCTATGTCCTTTACAGTGGTGTTGCACACCAAGCAACACATGTTATTCAAATTAGAAGCTATTTGTTGAAAATAGTTGAGAGTCAATAAAGGCCTCTCGGTAACACGAATACCGGACCGTTATCGAAAATGGGATTGTACCTAGCTCACATTTAGAATGCAAAGCGCGATTTTGTTTTGTCATAAGAACTTAACCGCAGACCCGTCACGACAATCTGATCATGCTTTTAAGGGACCAACGGAATTGCCCCTCAATGAACTTACACAACAAATTACAATATCGCCTATTACGTGTGAACCGATACAAAGCCTAACACGCTGGGCGAGAGCTCAACGTGCGATTTAGGTATATAGTTGTTTTATAGAGTAGTTTGCATGTAGGTATTCATCATGGTCTATTTCAAATCGCGCTTTATGGTGCTTCTAAGCACCTCGATATGTTCTTTGCAAGCCTTCGCATCAAATGACTTGTATGGCCCGCTGCGTTCTTACGCACAATCCCCAATGCAAGTGGTTAGTCACACCAACATACTACGTTCAGGGCACAGTCTGCCCTCTGGTTTTGTCGAAGCCTATGGTTCGGGAACCGTGGCAAGTGTTTGGGCTCATACTGATGAATACGCACTGGATTATTACCACAATCAAATCGAATTAGGCAGCAAATGGCAAGTCAGCAACCGTTGGCAGTGGGAGCTCAACTATCGATGGGTCTTTGCCGCTGACAACCATTTAGATGGACTGACGAAAAGCTTCCATAAACTTTTCGGTATCGGACAAAATGGGCGGGATAAAGTAGACAGAGATCGTTTTTACATTTCAATGCCGCAATATGATGTGCTTGAAGATGATTTCGAAGGACAAACACTGGCCAATAACCTATCTACTTACTTACAGTATCAAGTGTTCCAAAATGAACATCACGGCCTATCGATTGGCGGCAGTTTGTATTTTAACGATGTGGCTCACGGCACTTTTCAAGGTAGCAGTTTCGAGCAAGGCTTCCAATTAAACTACAGCTACTTAAGTGATGCTCATGCATTTTATTCGATGATTGGCATGACTTTTCGCTCGGATGACCGTGCCTTGCTCGATCTGCCCTATCGACATAATACGATTGCCATTGCGGGTGGGTACCGTTATGCCTTAGAAGATAACCATCACCTGATGTTGGAATATCATTGGTATCAAGGCTCAACAGAAGGGCCCACAGAGTTTGCTGATGCCTCTAATGAACTGGTATTGGGCTATCGATATCTAATGGAAAATTCAGCGCTTGAGTTTTTAGCCGTAGAGAACGCAAGAAACATGGATAACAGTACCGATATCGCTTTCACAATAGGATATCGGTACATATTTTCATCAAGTTGATGAGAGCTATAGATTTAGCGTTGGTGTAACTGCGGCAGCGACTTGAGCATCGGTTGCATTGATCGGCAACGTAAACGAGCGATATTGGTCACCAGCCAAGCTGAGCGAACGGTCAATCTCTGCCAAACAATGCATGACCTGCCCTTCCAGAATAAAAGAGAGCTCAATTTCTTTTGATGAGATAAAGCCGCTGTTACGGAACTCTAGCTCTTGATAAATACCAGAGCGAGAGGCAAACGAGCCACCGCGCAAAAAGCCTTTTTCAACATCGGCTTTAACCATAGTGAAGCCAGCTTGCTCGATCGCTTGAATAACCCGAGATGCTACTGGTAGTGGTTTCACTTCAATATAGTCACGGTCACGCGGGTCAATCGCAAAATCAATATCTAACGTCGTCTCGACCCAAACATGACATTGATTCTTAAGTGCGCTAACCGCAGTAATTGGCGTTTCATCATGCAGTTTTAGCTCAAACGGAACCTGCTTTTCTTCATTAGGTTGAATCACAAAAGGGTCAACTGCTTTCAATTGATCAATAGTGAAGGTTTGGTAACTTACGCTATCATCCACTTCGACTTTCATTTCCGTGTTCAATTTAATCGTAATAGCATCAATTTGTTGTTCGACGTCTCCGCCTTTGATATGAACATGCCCTTTCAGCGTCGCTCCTTGAAACACGCTCATTTCGTCCAAAGTGGTATCTACTTTTGCAGAGCCGATCCCCAGTGATGCTTTCAATTTTTTAAACATACTTTTCCTTTTTTAGCGATTTTTCTTCTAATAATCGTTTGTTTACACAATTGTTTTCTGCTGTGCAAGCAATAGACCACAAGAAAATGTTTGAATTCAATCATCAATCCAAATAATACTCAGCAGCAAGAGTCATTCAGCTCTGCAATAGGATTGCTCGGTCACTAAGCGGTACATTCGTCGAGAAATGTTTGCAATTTGTACCTAAATTAAGCAGTATTTGTATAGTCAAATAAAGGAAAATGATTATGTCTGCACCACTCTACATTCAAATTAAACAATTTATCCTGGATAAAATTGAGGCTGGAGAGTGGGTAGTTGGTCATCGCATCGCCACCGAGATTGAGCTTACCGAGCAATTTGGTGTCAGTAGAATGACAGTGAACAAAGCAATTCGGGATTTAGTTAATGAGGGCCGATTACAACGTCGCCCACGCTTAGGCACGTTCGTGTGTGATCCTGGTGAAAAGTCAGAATCTCCCCTGCTAGACATTCGAAACATTGCCGAAGAAGTCAGCGATAGAGGGCGAAAGTATGGCAGTAAAGTGCTCAAACAGATTGCTATAAAAGCAGATGACAACATTGCGACAAAACTCGGCGTTATGTTAGGCACGACAGTGTTTTACAGTGAAATTATTCACTATGAAGACCAAACGCCGATTCAATTGGAGCTCCGCTGGGTGAATAGCCAATATGCCCCGAGTTATTTAAATCAAGACTTCACACAAATCACTCCAAATCAATACCTGTCAGATAATTGCCCACTCAGCGCGATAGAACATACTGTAGAGGCAATTGTGCCTGAAAGCCGTATTAAGCAAGACTTAAAAATGCAAGCCAATGAACCTTGCCTTCTCTTGAATCGCAGAACGTGGAGCCAAGATAAATTAGTCAGTACCGCCCTACTTTATCACCCTGGTAACAAATATAAGCTGAGCTCAAAAGTGCTCATTTAAGGACAAGATTTGTCCTCTAGATCTACGTTTTGATCACATTTTAGCAACATCAATCTTGTCAGTATTCTTATTTTGCTCTATTTATTTGTATATACATTTAATGATACAAATAAACACAGGGACACAAACATGGATTTGCTGATTGAAAACGCACGTCTAGTTACCATGCAATCGGGAGAATGCGGATACCTTCCAACGCCTCCAGCGCGCATTGGTATTCAATCTGGAAAAATCGTTGCGATCAGTACTTGTGCCATTGGTGAAGACGCGCCACAAACCGAGTCCCTGTTGTCTGCCCAACATTACGCTCAGAGTATCGACCTTCAAGGCAAGTTAGTTCTGCCAGGTTTGATCGACTGCCACACTCATCTTATTTACGCGGGCAATCGTGCCAACGAATTTGAAATGCGCTTAAACGGCGTGCCATATCAAGAAATTTCCAAACAAGGCGGTGGGATACTTTCAACGGTGCATGCGACGCGTTCAGCAACCGAAGCGCAATTAGTTGAGTTAGCGTTGCCACGTTTAGACGGGCTACTCGCGAGCGGCGTCACTTCTGTCGAAGTGAAATCAGGCTACGGATTGACACTGAATGATGAAATAAAAATGCTCCGTGCAGCCAAAATGCTTGAACAAGAGCGCAAAGTTAAAATCACCACTACACTTCTCGCCGCTCACGCCATTCCGCCAGAGTTCCAAGGTCGTGCAGATGATTATATTGAGCACATTTGTCAGGACATAATCCCTGTTGTCGCAAAGGAAGAATTAGCTACGAGTGTCGATGTTTTTTGTGAATCGATTGGTTTCAATCTTGAACAAACAGAAAAAGTGTTTGTAGCTGCAAAACGCCACGGCTTAAAGGTTAAAGGGCATACTGAGCAACTTTCTAATCTCGGTGGTACAGCCCTCACTGCGCAATACAACGGTCTGTCAGCGGATCACATCGAGTTTCTAGATGAGCAAGGTGTTAAAGCACTTGCTCGATCAAACACCGTCGCCACTCTATTGCCTGGCGCTTTTTATTTTCTAAGAGAAACTCAGTTACCACCGATTGAGTTGTTGAGAGAGCATAACGTGCCGATGGCAATTGCTACGGACGTCAACCCAGGTACATCACCATTTTCTGATCTCACACTCATGCTGAATATGGCGTGCACGCTATTTCGCCTTACACCGCAAGAAGCACTGCGTGGTGTAACGCAACATGCAGCCAAAGCTCTGGGTTATCAAAACTCACGTGGCGAAATCAAAGTAGGGTTTGATGCGGACTTCTCTATCTGGGATATCGAAAGCCCTGCGGATTTAAGCTATCAAGTCGGAGCAAAACGTCTGGTAGGTCGTATAGTAAATGGTGAATACATTTCACACGGAGGCCAATAATATGTCTCAATTCGACCTACACTCTCCCCTATTTCATTGGCAAGGCCGTCATGATGCCGAGGACGGCAAGCTTGGTCAGCGAATTCATCACGTTGTTCAACGCCAAAAAGCAGATGAGTTGAGTGCCGTTGCGCATGGCGTCTCATTACTCGGTTTTGCTACCGACGCTGGCGTTGCGAGAAACAAAGGACGCATTGGCGCGAAAAAAGCGCCAGACTTAATCCGACGAGCACTCGCTAATTTAGCATGGCACCAAGACGCCCCACTATATGACTTAGGTACTGTGGTGTGTGAAGACGACTTACTGGAAGAGAGCCAAGCTCTATGTGCAGCAACCATTTCAAGCGCACTGCCCCATACTCCAGTCATCGTGCTAGGTGGTGGGCATGAGATTGCGTGGGCCTCGTTTTCCGGCTTAGCGGAATATTTTAAAGCGCACCATCCAGAGAAGAAGCCTAAAATCGGCATTATTAATTTCGATGCTCATTTCGATTTGCGCGCATTTGAGAGCAACCTCACCGACATAAGACCAAGCTCTGGCACCCCCTTCAACCAAATTCATCATTTTTGCCAACGCAACGATTGGGACTTTCATTACGCTTGTATTGGTGTAAGCCGCAGTAGCAACACTAAAGCGCTATTTGAAAAAGCAGATGCGTTAAATGTTTGGTATGTAGAGGACAATCAGCTCTGCTACCTAAACCACAGTTATCACTTAACTCAGCTTCAGCATTTTATTGACGACTGTGACTACCTCTATTTGACCATTGATCTAGATGTATTTCCTGCCGCAACCGCACCTGGAGTCAGCGCACCAGCAGCTCGGGGAGTGAGTTACGACACTATTGCACCCTTTTTAGAGCGAATTCTTCATTACAAAAATAAGCTAATGCTGGCTGATATCGCCGAATACAACCCAAATTATGACGTCGATAGTCAAACTGCACGATTAGCTGCCCGTTTGTGTTGGGATATCGCCAACGCGATGGCGGAAAAACAGCACAAACCATAATGCATCCCAGATGCCACTGATTATTACGACCAAGCAAGTACTTGGTCATCACGAGAAACTAAAGGAGTCTGAAATGACACAGCGCCAGGGACAAGATCCACGACTTGATACAAGCAGAACAATTCGTGCACCTCACGGAGATAAACTGCGCGCAAAATCTTGGCTAACCGAAGCCCCTCTTCGTATGCTGATGAACAACCTTGATCCTGATGTTGCAGAACATCCACATTCACTGGTTGTATATGGCGGCATTGGCCGAGCAGCGCGAAACTGGGAATGTTACGACAAGATTGTTGAAGTACTTGAAAGACTCGAAGATGACCAAACGCTTTTAGTTCAATCAGGCAAGCCTGTTGGTGTTTTCCCTACTCATAAAAATGCCCCACGCGTGCTTATCGCAAACTCAAACCTTGTTCCGCATTGGGCAAACTGGGAACACTTCAACGAGCTAGATAAACAAGGCTTGATGATGTACGGCCAAATGACCGCTGGCAGCTGGATATACATTGGATCGCAAGGTATCGTACAAGGCACATACGAAACGTTCGTATCTGTTGCAAAAAAACACTTTGACGGTGAAGCAAAGGGCCGTTGGATTCTAACAGGTGGTCTCGGTGGCATGGGTGGTGCTCAACCTCTCGCTGGTACAATGGCGGGCTTCTCCATGATTGCAGTAGAGTGTGATGAATCACGTATCGATTACCGCCTACGTACAGGCTATGTCGATAAGAAAGCGACTTCTTTAGATGAAGCGCTAGCTATCATTAAAGAGTCAGACACACCAATATCGGTTGGCCTACTAGGTAATGCAGCAGACGTTTTCTCTGAGCTGGTAGAACGTAATATCACGCCTGATGTCGTAACAGACCAAACGTCTGCACACGACCCGCTCAATGGCTATTTACCACAAGGCTGGAGCATGTCTCACGCAGCAGAAATGCGTTTGCAAGATGAAGCAATGGTCGTAAAAGCCGCGAAAAAATCCATGGCTGTGCAAGTTCAAGCGATGTTAGAGCTGCAAAATCGCGGCGCCGCAACACTCGACTATGGCAACAACATCCGCCAGATGGCCTTGGAAGAAGGCATAGAAAACGCATTTGATTTCCCTGGCTTCGTTCCAGCCTACATTCGTCCTCTATTCTGTGAAGGTATCGGTCCTTTCCGTTGGACTGCTCTCTCTGGCGATCCTGAGGACATTTATAAAACCGACCAAAAAGTAAAAGAGCTAATTCCAGATAATCCGCACTTACATAACTGGCTAGATATGGCTCGCGAACGCATCCAGTTCCAAGGTTTACCTGCGCGTATTTGCTGGGTTGGTCTTAAAGATCGTGAGCGTCTTGGTCAAGCATTCAACGAAATGGTGAAAAATGGCGAACTTAAGGCGCCCGTTGTCATTGGTCGAGACCACTTAGACTCTGGCTCTGTAGCAAGCCCGAACCGTGAAACCGAAGGTATGATGGACGGTTCTGACGCCGTATCAGACTGGCCATTATTAAACGCGCTACTCAACACGGCGGGCGGCGCAACTTGGGTTTCACTACACCACGGTGGTGGCGTAGGTATGGGCTTCTCGCAACACTCAGGTATGGTTATCTGCTGTGACGGCAGTGAAGATGCCTCAGAACGTATTGCCCGCGTGCTGCATAACGACCCAGCAACAGGCGTGATGCGTCATGCTGATGCAGGATACGATATCGCTAAACAATGTGCAGCAGAGCAAGGGCTAGATTTGCCAATGCTCAACGAAGAACTGAAGAAGCTCAAGTAAGGATGAAAGAGATGTTAAATTTAACGCTAAAGCCAGGTCATATTAGCTTAAACGAACTACGCCAAGTGAGCCGTTCACCAGTCAACCTTACTTTGGATCCTGAAGCCATTCCGGCCATTGAAGAAAGCACACAGGTCGTAGACCGAGTCATCGCGGAAGATCGAACGGTTTACGGAATTAACACTGGTTTTGGGCTATTGGCTAACACACGAATAGCACCAGAAGATTTAGAAACACTGCAACGCAGTATCGTTCTCTCTCATGCGGCAGGTATCGGTGAGTTTATGTCAGATGAAACGGTTCGTCTGATGATGGTATTAAAAATCAATAGTCTGTCTCGTGGCTTTTCTGGGATTCGCCTAAAAGTCATTAATATGCTGACCGACCTAGTCAACGCACAAGTTTACCCTTGCGTACCTAAAAAGGGCTCTGTTGGCGCATCAGGTGACTTAGCTCCTCTAGCCCATATGAGCACAGTATTACTGGGAGAAGGACAAGCTCGCCACAACGGTAATATCATTTCCGGGCAAGAAGCTTTAAAAATCGCAGGTCTAGAGCCTATCACTCTGGCGCCAAAAGAAGGCTTAGCGCTACTAAATGGGACTCAGGCATCCACAGCGTTCGCATTGGAAGGCCTGTTTATCGCGGAAGACCTTTTCGCGTCAGCAACCGTTTGTGGTGCAATGTCTGTTGAAGCCGCTCTCGGCAGCCGACGTCCATTCGATCCGCGCATTCACCGTGTACGTGGTCATCGCAGCCAAATGGACGCAGCACTCGCATACCGTCATTTGTTAGACACATCGAGTGAAATAGGTGATTCGCACACTAACTGTGAAAAAGTACAAGACCCGTATTCTTTGCGCTGTCAGCCTCAAGTGATGGGTGCGTGTTTACAGCAAATCCGCAATGCGGCGGAAGTACTACAAGTAGAAGCGAACTCCGTATCAGATAATCCGTTGGTGTTTGCTGAAGATGGTGACATCATCTCTGGCGGTAACTTCCACGCGGAGCCTGTTGCAATGGCAGCCGACAACCTAGCACTTGCGATTGCCGAGATCGGCAGCTTGTCTGAACGTCGTATGGCATTACTTATCGATAGCGCGCTATCAAAACTGCCACCGTTCTTAGTCGACAATGGTGGTGTGAACTCTGGTTTCATGATCGCTCAGGTGACCTCTGCTGCGTTAGCAAGTGAAAACAAAACGCTCGCTCACCCAGCGTCAGTAGACAGCTTGCCAACATCTGCAAACCAAGAAGATCACGTGTCAATGGCAACATTCGCGGCTCGCA
This sequence comes from Vibrio sp. D431a, assembly GCF_030248655.1. NCBI lineage: Bacteria > Pseudomonadati > Pseudomonadota > Gammaproteobacteria > Vibrionales > Vibrionaceae > Vibrio > Vibrio sp. D431a. The sequence goes on from NZ_JAHGAP010000009.1 coordinate 155,140, forward strand.
GATTGAAAGAAATGGGCGAAAACACTCGCGGTATTCTGGCTGTCGAGTACCTCTCAGCAGCACAAGGCCTAGACTTTAGAGCGCCAAACAAGTCCTCTGAGCGTATTGAGATTGCGAAACAAATGTTGCGTGAAAAAGTATCGTTCTACGATAAAGATCGCTACTTTGCTCCAGACATTGAACAGGCAAATACTCTGCTTAAGCTGGCTATCCACAACACGCTCATGCCAGAGAGCTTGTTACCAAGTGTTCAATAACCAAGCATAACTGGCATTTCATCGAATAAACAGATAATGACTTGAAGGCTCTACGTTCAGCGTGGAGCCTTTTTACATACGATTAAACATGTTGATGGCACTATTTATGAACGCCTGTCTACTTTGATGGCTATACTTTAAAAGATAGGCGAGCGAAAAGGTCGTTGTTTATTGTTTTCACAAATAAAAGCGTTGCTAAAGTATGCGTTTTTAACGGTTTATCCGCCGAAATAGTGTCTTATTGTTAGGATACGGTGAAGTTTTCACTGGATGGACCATTGCTACGCAGATATTCGCATATAATCCCACACAGTTTTGGTTACTACGTAAAAATTATGTTTCTAACACCTTATTTTTCAAACACTAATCACCAGTTTCAGTTCACTCGCGAACAAGCAAGCCACTTTGCAAAACGTGTCGCAGGTGACTACAACCCAATTCATGATGAAGACAACAAACGCTTTTGTGTCCCTGGAGATTTACTTTTCGCTGTGCTTCTTAGTAAAGAAGGCGTTAGCCAAAAGATGCGTTTTAACTTCTCTGGCATGGTAAACGATGGTGTAGCACTTCATATTGAAAATAAGTGTGACAAAGAAAGCGCTGTTGTTGACGAGGCAGGTAAAGAATACTTACACATGTCCCGTGAAGGTGAAACTAACCACGATCCGGCATTTATTGAGCATGTAGTGACAAATTACGTGCAATTTTCTGGTATGAACTTCCCTCACATCATGGTTCCTCTTATGGAAGAGAAGCAAATGATGATTAACTGCCAGCGTCCATTAGTTATTTATGAAAGCATGGAAGTCGAATTTTCACGCTTAGACCTTACGCATCCAGAGGTGGATTTCACTGGCGCAACATTCGACGTAGAAGGAAAACGAGGTGTAGTCACCTTAAACTTTGCGTTTAAAGAAGACGGTGAAGTCGTTGGTAAAGGTATTAAGCGCATGGTTGCAAGTGGCTTGAAGCCATATGACCAAGAAGCGGTTGACGACCTTGTACGCCGCTTTAATGAACGTAAGGATGCATTCCTAGCAAAGTTCGTTAAGGCAGCCTAGTCGACTGCCCTATCAGAAGCGCACAAAAAAAGTGTTTACTAAAAGAAAGCCCAACGTCGACCGTTGGGCTTTCTTTTTATGTCTCATCCAAACAAAACTAAACGCAATGCTTAGAGCCAACGACGAACATGGTTTTTATAATCCACATACTCTTCACCAAACAATCGCTCTAAAACGCGTTCCTCAGGCTTGATTTGAAACCGATTCATATAACTGACAAATATCACGCCACAAAGCACCACACTCAAGTGCTGCCACCACAAACCAGTTGCTATGATTAGAAGCAATAATGCCGTGTACATAGGGTTGCGTGAAAAGGCAAACACACCTGTTCTTACAACAGAAGATGCCGCTTCAGGTTTTACTGGGTTTACTGTGGTTTTTACTTTGCGAAATTCATACACGCCAGCAATGCCCATGTAGCCAGAAAACAAAGTTAATACACCTACTACAAATTCAACAAAGGGTACTCGAATGTTCATGCTCGGCGTCAAAACTTTAAGTCCGTACATCAAAAGTATGACTAGCAAAAACACCACAACAGGTGGGACTTTGAGTTCAAGTTTTCTCAAGATTCATATCCTTTGAAAGGGTCTAAATACGGTTTCTAAAAAGCCCAGTAAAACTGGGCTTGATCTAGTCCGATTACAACAAAGTTAACAATGCCTGAACGGGATGCTTGGGCTTCGTTCCTTCAAAGCGTTTAACTTGGCTGCGGCAAGAATAGCCTGTAATCAAACATCTCTCGTTATCCAACTTATCTAAGCTCGGCTTCCAGCTTAAATTGTAAATGTCTTTCGACATCGACAACTTATCAACCTCATGACCAAACGTACCCGCCATACCACAACAACCAACAGGTACCGTATTCAAAACTGCACCAAAGTGAGCAAAAATAGCGCCCCACTCTTTTTCCGCATTGGGCATTTTGGTTTTTTCAGTACAGTGCGCAAACAGATACCAAGGTTCCTGCGCCTTATGCTCTCCGCTTTCAAACGCTTCTAGTCTTGGGTAAAGCCATTCGTGGGCTGTTAGTACATCGAAATTACCTCGCTTACTGCCAAGCACTTCAGCGTATTCATCTCGATAACACAGCACCAAAGCAGGATCGACGCCAACTAATGGGATATCCAAATCCGCTACCATCGCCAAGAACTTCGCTGTGTCGGCTGCTGTGTCCTTAAACTGACGTAAAAACCCTTTAATGTGTTGTGCTTTACCATTCGGCTTAAACGGCAGAAGTACCGGATGCATACCCAGCTTTTTCAATAACTTAACGAAGTCTTCAACGACATCAGCGTCGTAGTAGCTAGTGAATGGGTCTTGAACAATTAAAACATGCTTGCTCTTTTCAGACGAAGACAAACCACTGAGCGCTTGCAGATCATAAGGCGTTGTCAGCGACTCTACTCGTTGTTTCAAGGTGGGTACTGATAACAACGGCGCATCGACATACCCGACCGTAGATGCCGTTAAACTTTTCACCCACGACTGCTTCAAAACACCATTTACGACACCTGGCGCTTTCGCCATCATCGGCAGCATAGTCTCAATGTTGGCAACCAGATAGTCTTTTGCAGGACGTTGGTAACGAGAGTGATAGATGTTTAAAAAGCGCGAGCGAAAGCTCGGAACATCGACTTTAATCGGACACTGACTCGCACACGCTTTACACGCCAAACAACCATTCATCGCTTCATACACTTCGTGAGAGAAGTCATACTCGTGACGACGATTGATAGAATGACGTACGCGGTCAATCATGGTTTTGATTGATGTTTTGTTTTCTAGTGTTTGCTTTTCTAAGTCAAGGATATCAATGCCTTGTTCAGTGAGCTGACGCAACCACTCGCGAACCAAACCCGCACGACCTTTCGGTGAATGACGACGATCGGCTGTTACTTTCATCGATGGACACATTGGCGAGCTAGTATCGTAGTTAAAACACAAACCGTTACCGTTACATTCCATCGCTTGTTTAAAGCTGTCACGTACTTGAACGTCAATCTGACGGTCATAGTAACCACGTTTGGTATCGGTAACTTTGACAAGCTCTGCATCACTATCCAGCGGTGTACAGATTTTGCCCGGGTTCATTTTGTTGTGTGGATCGAATGCCGCTTTCACACGTCTCAGTTCAGTAAACAACTCGTCGCCGAAAAACTCAGGGCCATATTCTGAACGGAAACCTTTGCCGTGTTCACCCCACATCAAACCACCGTATTTCGCCACCAGCTTGACCACTTCATCAGAAACTTCGTGCATCAATGCTTCTTGGTGCGGGTCACACAAATCCAACGCAGGACGTACGTGAAGCACCCCAGCATCGACGTGACCAAACATGCCGTAATTCAGAGACTTGCTGTCTAACAGTTCTCGAAACTCTACAATGAAGTCCGCCAGGTTTTCTGGTGGCACACAGGTATCTTCAGCGAATGCGACCGGTTTAGCACGACCTTTTGCTGCGCCTAACAAACCCACCGCTTTTTTACGCATGTTGTAAATACGCCCAATGCTCGCTACATCGTTACAAACTTGGTAGCCGATAATGCCCGCTTCTTCTGTTTCCAACATGGTATCGAGCTTGGCGGTCAATGCTGCAACCTGAGCAGCAACTTCCTCTTCGTCCTGACCTGCGTATTCCACCATATTGATACCAAGCATCTCTTTATTTGGAACATCGGTAAGTAAATCGCTCACGGTGTGCCAAACGATATCTTGCTTCGCGAGATTAAGCACTTTTGAGTCAACGGTTTCTACAGACAGCGCCTTCGCTTCTACCATAAACGGTGCATTACGCAGTGCAGAATCAAAGCTGTTGTATTTAACGTTAACCAAAGTACGCGCTTTCGGAATTGGCGTCAGGTTAAGCTTCGCTTCGGTAATGAATGCCAATGAACCTTCAGCGCCGCACAGTACTCGTGTGATATCGAAACGGTCACCTTCTTCATTCAAGGCATTTTTTAAATCGTAGCCCGTTAAAAATCGGTTAAGAGGAGGAAACTTATCTACGATCTGCTGGCGTTTTTCACGACATACGGATTCCGTTACACGTAGCGCCTTGGCAGCAAACTCGCCTTCTTTTGGGTAACCATGAGACAAGTCCGACTCTAAAATTGAACCATCAGCAAACACCGCTTGTAGCGACAAAACATGATCGGATGTTTTTCCGTATTTCAGAGAACCTTGACCAGAAGCATCGGTGTTGACCATGCCGCCAATCGTTGCACGGTTACTGGTAGATAAGTCTGGAGAGAAGAAGTAGCCATAAGGGCGAACAGCGTCATTTAACTGGTCTTTCACTACACCAGTTTGTACACGAACCCAGCCTTCTTTCTCATTAATCTCAAGCACTTTGTTCATGTGACGAGACATATCCACCACAATACCTTTGGTAAGCGACTGACCATTGGTCCCTGTGCCGCCACCACGAGGTGAAAAGGTAATTCGTTCGTACTTTTCTTTATTGCTCAGTTTCCCGAGGAGAGAAACATCTTCTGTCGTTTTGGGATGAACGACAGACTGAGGAAGTTGCTGGTAAACACTGTTGTCAGTGGCAACCGCTAGTCGACTTGAATATTGGCTTTCGATATCACCAGTGAATCCGGCGTGCTCAAGCTCTTTCAGAAAACTAAGAACAAGAGGATCGACATCAGTTTGCGAGTGTAATCTTGGTAACATTTGCTTCCTGCCCCTACGACGCTGATCCGATCAGCTGCGGGTTGTGTAATTATTTGCTCACTTCTCATACAAATTGGCGCTAAGCGAAAAATAACACCACAAAAGAGTTAGTGAAGTAATATTCTTTGAATTTCGTCACTTTACAACATTTAAAAAGACGAGCAAATCAGAATCTCGATACAATAATTAAACTTATGCTTTATTTTTTCACGCTTGATGCCTTACATTGGGGAACGAATCGCGTTTCTAGATGAGTTTTCAGAATGAAAAAAAATAAAATTGTGACCACTGAAGATATCCTTCTCAAACTTTGCCAGTCTGTTTCTGGCGTACTTACTTCGGCGACATCTTCTCAAGTAAATTATTCAGCAATGGTGCAAAAAATCCACAAGACTAGCCTCAAACCAGATTTTGGCTGTTTTGTTCTGTTTGATGGCGGATTTACCGGGCTAGTTGTGATTAATTTTACGGCAAAAGCCGCACTGGAGATCTACACCAACTACATGCGTAATATGGGCATGCCAGAAGAAGAACTGGCAATATCTCATACTTCTGACGAGGTAGGCGATGTTCTGGGTGAACTCATGAATCAACTGGTCGGAGACTTCACTAATAAAATTCGTAAAGACCTGCAAACGAACATCACACAAAACCAACCAAAAATGCTGGCGCTGAATAAGCAAGTTATCTTACAAGTTGATACCAACCTTGACCGCCCTCAAGCGCGCAGAGTGACGTTCTCCACCGAAAACAACAATATTTTCTATCTCGAGCTAGCAATGGATAAAACTGAGTTCATCCAACTGGAAGAGTTTGAAGTTGCTGAAGACGAAAACCCAGACGACATTTTAGAGGCAACACGTAAACAGTTGGCTGAGAAAGAATCTAAATCGTCGGGATCAAACGATGATGCCGATGACTTGCTCAACCAGCTCGGGTTGTAATTCTAACGAATCTTAATGAAGAATGGCTTCTTAGACACAAGTACGACTTCATACTGATTACGACGAACTAAAACGCCAGCCTCGCTTAATGCGAGGCTTCTTTTTATGTGCAGAAATTATCTTCAGTCCCACCTTGTATTTCGTTTTTATGTCAAAAAAGGTAATATGTCTGACTTCATAAATTTTCTGCTTTCGTTACTGGTTGTCGATGGATAAACAAAAAGCTCTGAAAAAAATCGCCAAGTGCTTAGAACTGGGCAATTCCGCTAATGTTAATGAGGCTGCCAATGCTATCAAAATGGCACATCGCCTCATGCTTAAATATGGTCTCGATAAAGACGATATTGAGTTCATCAGAATGGGAAAAACACAATCTTCTCATCTGCTACCAGCGAACATCAGTTCTACCATATTGCGAGTGATTCGCGGCATTAACACAAAATTCGGTGTCGAAGCAGTATTGTTGAATCACAAAGGGCTCAAACGTGTCGAATTTATCGGTGAAGCAGATCGCGCTATTTTTGCTGCATTTGCTTTCGATATTGTTTATCGCGAGATGAACGAAAGTACCGGACAATTCCGAAACAGCTTTGCTGGCACCGGCACCTCTTCTCAGGAAGTGACTCGCCGTGTGAACTCATTTGTATCTGGCTGGGTGGAAGGCGCGATTGAAAAATTGCCAATTATTTCTCCAGATGAAGAGTCGGCCAATAAAATTAATGACTATATTGATAAAGAATTCCAAAACATTGACCGCGAAACGTTCAAGAAGCAATTGAAAGAAGCGATGAAAAACCTAACTGAAGACTACGAAGTGGGCTTAAAGAAAGGTAGAAAGGTTTCAGTTAATCGTGGAGTGGGCGGCGAACAAGCACGCAAAATGTTGGGCGATTCATCGAAATAGCCAGAATAGTAAAGGATTCACATAAGCAGCAATGACTTCGATGTCGATGGGGCTTACTTTGAGAGCTTTGGCAGTATTGATAGGAATTTTCTTACAGAAACTCTTATCAATCTTACTTTCTCATAACAAATATTAATGCTTGTTTATTCATAATTCGCATCCCATTATGAGGCATGGTTTCGCCTCAGTTTTATACGGAGATTTTCCCTTGAAAAAGATGCCTATTGCACTAGCTCTAGTGCTAGCTCTTACTGGCTGTCAAGCCACTCAACGCCAAAATGCAACAACGGGTGAATACGAAACTAACTCCACCACGCAAGGCGCGCTTATTGGTGCGATCGCTGGCGCAGCAATCGGCCTAGCAACGGGTGATGATGCTAAAGAACGTCGTCAGCATGCACTCATTGGTGCAGCCGCAGGCGGAGCGACTGGCGCTGGCGTTGGTTACTACTTTGACCAACAAGAAGCGGAATTACGTCGCGCTTTGCTAAACTCTGGCGTACAAGTTCAGCGTGTTGGTGAAAATCAGCTTTTACTGCGTATGGAAAACGGTATCGGCTTCTCTTCAAGCTCTTACCAGCTTGATGCTAGCATCCATAATACTCTACGTGGTGTTGCTCGCATCCTAGTTGAGTACCCAGATACCAGTCTCGTTATTGATGGTTACACGGATAGCACAGGCAGTGAGTCATACAACCAAACATTGTCAGAGCGCCGTGCAGAGTCCGTACGTCAATTCCTAGTATCTCAAAACGTTGCACCTGGTCGTGCAATTGCACGCGGCTACGGCGAACGTAACCCAATTTGCTCAAACCAAACTTCTGAAGGTCGTGCGTGCAACCGTCGTGTTGAAATCCAGATCTTGCCACTGAAGTAATTTGGTTGCACCATAACGGTAATAATAAAAAATTACCGGAGCAGGCCTAACCATTATCGTTAGGCCTGACATATTAATGTCTGTCAAAACGTCTGCCCTACTCTGCTTATTTAGCCTCAGCTTTTCTGGCTACTCACTTGCCTCTCAAGCTCCAAATGACCCCATCGAACAATACGAGTACGCACAACAATTATTGGCATCAAACGAAGCTGAAGCCTCACCAGAAACGCGCTACTGGCTAGAGCAATCCGCCAACCAAGGTTACCTCCCTGCACAAAAACAGCTCGCGAACGACTTTGCTAAAGGGATAAATGGCGAAAAAAATGAAACACAAGCGTTATATTGGCTAACCTCTATCGCACTCAATGACCCAACCGATCGTGGATTTCTTCTCGCCGATTTTATTCAGCGCAATCCAGATAAGGTCACAACTTCTCAATTGACTGAAGCCTTGTATCAAATGGCTTCTCAGCATAATCCAGCAGCAGAACAAGCTTATAATCAACTGTTAGAGCAGCGCTTCAACCAACTGCGAGCTAAGCAAGTCTCGCAAATAAAGTCGCTCGATAAAAAGGCGGAGCAAACACTAGAAGAGAAAAGCACAGTTGCAAACCCCAAAGTAGAACACTCGCCGTTTCTATGGCTGATTTGGCTAGCGGCGATACTCATCATCTGCGGCTTAAGTTTCCTCGTGATCAAAAAACTCAAGCAGAATAGAAAAGCGCGTGAAGCCAAAGAGGAAAGCCAAAATCAACGAATGGCGGAAAAAATAAAAGAGCTAGAGTTTACGAACAAGCAACTGAAGCGTCAGTTAGAGAAAGTATTCAGAGAGTTTAAGAAATCCAAAACTCAGGCAGAAAACCATAAGCTAAGCGTCGCATGCGCCATGCTTGGCTACACACCACAAACCATCCCTGATTTACAGGCAATCAAGCTACGCTATAGACAGTTATCAAAGCTTTATCATCCTGACACAAGGGGCAGTGAAGAAGAAATGAAGCGACTCAATCATGCCTTTAAGCTCGTCTCACAAAATGTTACAAAACAGTAAAAATAGGTCAGGATACTTTGGCTGCCATGCTTTTATTCCCATATAATCAAGCACCGCAATCGATCTCCCTCTCAAAGAAATTAACAGACATTTAACTTAAGTCGCGCTTTTATGCCATAATGCCCGGCGCAAAATAACACCTAACGACTCAAATTAATCTAGGTGGGGAGAAAATCAATGTTCACTGAAGAAGGCACCTGTGATTGGTGTAAAAAACCTAGTCTTGTAACTCGTCACGATTATTTGGATGGCAAGCACCACTACTCATGTAAAGCTTGTTACGATATGGCGAAAATCGACGTGCGCCTATTTAACCAAGGCGAATTACAAATGCGCGAACGCTTGCAACGAGCGAGCTAAGCAAGACGGAATCAACGGAACTGATTTTCAAAGGCGCCTTTTAAGGCGCTTTTTTGATCGGCCAAGCCCTATTTCCAATCTCTATCTCGTATTCCCTCCTATCTTACATAGCACGTCGCATCGGTTATCAGCCCTCTCCCACTGTATACAAACCATTGTCCGTGAAAAACACCTGTATATACAGTAGTAAACCCCTGTATGTCTCTCGTCCAGTTTTCTACTCACCTCACATTTTTAAATTGATGTTAGACATATCAAAAATGAAAAACAACCACATAAATTCAATTACTTAGAATCAAATCCTTTTATTTCCTTCTCAAAAAACCGCAAATAACTTTTGAGAAACTGGTTGATCAGGTCACCAAAACAAACTACTGTATACACATACAGCATGTATAAAGGAACAGTAAGATGCAGTTACAAAGTCAATCTCATACATACTCTCGTTACAACGTATTGGCACAAGCAACTAAGCCCATGGCCGTTTCGGATCAGCTTCTATCTAAGCTGGCTGTTTTATCGCAGCAGAAACAATGGATTTTGTTTACAGCAGACTGCCCTCGTCCAGACTTTGAACAACTCACTGCTTCTAATATTTGCTGTAAAAACGTTATTCAAATGAAGCCCTCTCAACAGCTTTCAGAAGTCGAGATCGTGATCAAAGCCATCCGATCAGGCAATGCCAGTGCTGTTGTTGCATCAAATAAAATTGCACTTATGAATCAATCTATGTTGCGCGACATGGCGCAGCGCTATCAGTGTGAAGTCTTTTTCGTCGAAGGCAGAGTTAATAAGTACCACTAATAAGTTCGACGTTATCCATCCTGCATCTCGCCTCCTTTTTAAGGGGGCATTTTTTTGTATTAAAGAAAACAAGCAAACGTTTGCTTTTTCTCTGGCGAGTTAAAATAGTTCTGGTATGATGCCCACATTCGATTTATTCAGCGCCCACATTTTGCTGAATATCTTCTCTTTCTGACGTTTGATTAAGATGATAGGAATGTCGCAATGAGCCTTGCTAATCAAGTACTTGCCGTCAATGACGACCTGCCAATTCGCACCCATAAACCCGTTCATAGTGGAAAAGTTCGTTCAGTTTACTGGTTAACTGAAGAAGACAGCGCCCGACTGATCAAAGAAAAAGGATACGATGTCGCTCCAGATGCGCCTTTGGCTATCATGGTGATTAGCGACCGAATCTCTGCATTCGATTGTATTTGGCATGCTGAAGGTGGTCTTAATGGTGTCCCGGGTAAAGGGGCTTCGCTTAATGCGATTTCTAATCACTGGTTCAAACTGTTCAAAGAAAATGGCTTAGCAGATAGCCATATTCTAGACATTCCTCACCCTTTTGTTTGGATTGTACAAAAAGCCAAACCGGTAAAAATCGAAGCCATCTGCCGCAAATACATCACGGGTTCGATGTGGCGCGCTTACGCAAATGGCGAGCGCGAGTTTTGTGGAATCCAACTTCCTGAAGGGTTAGGAAAAGACAAAGCACTGCCAGAGTTGCTAATGACCCCATCCACAAAAGGCATTCTAAAAGGCATTCCCGGTGTGCCAGAAGCGGATGACGTAAATATTACTCGTCAAAACATCGTAGACAACTACGAAGCATTTAACTTCTCAAGCGCTGACGATATCGCACTCTACGAAAAATTGCTGAAAGAAGGCTTTAACGTTATCAGCCAAGCGTTAGAAGAAATCGACCAAATCTTTGTCGATACCAAATTCGAATTTGGTTATGTTCATGATGCTGCTGGCAATGAAAAGCTGATTTACATGGATGAAGTGGGTACACCAGACTCGTCTCGTATATGGGATGCTAAAGAGTACCAAGCAGGTCACATCGTAGAGAACTCAAAAGAAGGTTTCCGCCAGTTCCTACTTAACCACTTCCCTGACCCAGATATCTTGCTAAACAAAGAACGTATGCCAGAGCGTGAAGCACTCGCTCGTGATAATGCTTTACCCGTCGAATCTTTGATGGCGATTTCGAGCACCTACATTGGTATTGCCGAGAAGATTACAGGCAAGCCGATTCATTTGAGTGAGAATCCGAAAGCGGAAATCATCGAAGTTCTGAGCAAAGAATACGGATTGATTGACTAGCACTGTCGCTAGATTGCTAAACGCTTTCCAATAAAAAGTCCGCACTAGCTTGCGGACTTTTTTCATATTAGGTTCAGTTTAGCTGATGTTTAACGTAGTGCCATCTGTTGTAAAGGCTGACTTAGTCGTCACCTGATATGTTTTGTCTTTAATCGTTGATACGAAATACCAGGTCGACTCTGCCTTGTCGGGCGTAAAAGTAACGCGCATAAAGCCACGCTGTTTGATGTCTGCCCACTGTAATTCTGACACTAAGTGCGGCAGCGTGTATTCCATTTGAGCGATCGCGACAGGGTCTAACGCGAGGTAGGCCTCTAACCCAGGGGAACTCACCGAGCTAGTCGCAAACTCTACCCCGATAGGATGCTTAGATATGTCTTTAAGCTCACTTGCCCATGCGTTGTGCGTATCTCCTGCCAAACAGACAAAGTTACCACTGCTGGCTTTGGCCAGTTGATAAACGCTCTCTCGCTCAACGTAGTAACCATCCCATGCATCTAGGTTATATGGCAAAGCAATGGTATCTAAACTTGGGTCAGAGAGATAACCCGTAATCGCAGAGTTTACCGCTAATAACGCCTCTGTTTTTTGTTCTTCAGTGGCAGTAAACAATTGAAACATCGCGGTCATAACCGAACTTGGCAACTCCATACGAGACATTAACACTTGTTGCCCTAGCACATTCCAAGTTGCGTCGTGCGTACTGAACACATCCATCAGCCAAGCGAGTTGGTCAGCGCCTAACAGCTCTCGGTCTTGACTGCGCGACTGAGCAACTAAACCGCCAATAGCTTCCATCGTTGGTGAGCTGAGCGAGAAATAATCCAACGGTTTATCACGCCCCACAAGTCGCGTGTCGAGCATCATCAAATTGACTAAACTTCCAAACGAAAACTGACGGTAAATCAGCATGTTTGAGAAAGTGTTTTCACGAACGGGCAACCATTCTGTCCACGCGGCAGCCGCAGCTGCACGACGATCATTAAAACTGCCTTCCTCTTCTTGATGGTTTTCCGCACCATTTTTCCAAGTATCATTTGCAAGCTCATGGTCATCCCAGACAGCAATCATTGGTAGGCTCGCATGTAACGCTTGCAGATCAGCATCTTGGCGATATTGCGCATACCGTTTTCGGTAATCATCTAAGGTAATGCATTCAGTGCCTTTGCTTGGCTCTCGCCCTAGTGCCTCAGCATCTTCATTAGCGTAACCACCAGCACCATACTCATATATGTAATCACCGAGATGAAGCACCACATCAAACGGGTCTTGCTCATGTTGATTTAAAATCTCTCGGTACACATGGAAATAGCCAGCAGGATAGTTTGCACAAGAAACAACCGCCATGGATGCCTTTTCTACACCATCTTCTGGTAATGTTTGAGTTTGCCCGACTTCGCTAGTGACATCACCAACCATGAATCGATAGTAGTAACGAGAATTTGCGTTGAGATTTTGAACATCGACTTTTACCGTGAAATCTCGGCTCGTGTCTGTGGCAAAAGTGCCACTTTGCACGATATCAGTAAAATTTTCGTTAGATGAAACTTGCCAGCTTACATCTGCGTAGCTCGCTGAGGTTGTAACACGAGTCCAAATGATTACTTGTGTTTGAGTAGGATCTCCACTCGCCACTCCGTGCTCAAAGGTAACCGCAACAGATTCACTAGCATCGCTACCACAGCCCACCAGCCCGGTAACAATCGCCGTTGAAGAGGCAGCTTTCATAAAGTCTCGACGAGACAAAGACATATTGACTTCCTTTCTTATTGTGTTTGTTTTTATGCCCAAATGACGTGGTGACTCAATCATCCTTGTGTGCCAATAAGGGACGTTAATTCGAACTTACAGTACCAACCACTTAGTCGGTAATTTGTCCTAAAAACACAAAGTTAGAAGCTAGTTATGACAATTGCATTTCCAAACGTTACATTTTTGTTAATTTAAGTGCAAATACTCTATATTCATCACACTTCCAAGACCTGTGACAAAAACCTCAAAATAAAAAAGCGACCTACTTTGAGGTCGCTTTTCATTGCACTATTGTTAAGTGGTACATCGATGAAGTGGAAATGCTCAGCCTAAAACTTGATGTTAAGGACATCTTGTTCTGACGTATCCACCTTCAACTGACTGCGAGATTCTATGTACTCGATTTGCTGAACATCGAGCGAATATGGCATAACGACTCGCAATTCATTGATCCCTTCATGTTTAGCTAACTGGGTTAAGCGGACCAAATTGGATTCATCACTTTTACGAGAAGACATCGATTTTAATGCGGCATCCCACAACCGATCTTCAGGCTTGCTCAATTCCGCAATGTTCTGTTTCCACATCAAACCGAAAATAGGCGCTATGGTGGCAAATGCCTCTAAAAAGGTCCATTTTTTACTACCTGTCGCTCCTAAAAAGCTAGTGTAGTCGAATTCAATGCACGTCTTTCCTTGTTGATCCATTCTATGCCCCCGACACTCGAAAATGAGATATACCAAATATCGTTCAACTGTTTTGATATAGCAATGGGATATAAAACATTCGTCTTTTATGCCCTAATTTACATACAAAAGGAAATATTAAAACCAGCTTTGTAACAACTGATGTACAGCTTCGCCATATATAAGCATTCAATTGATTAATATTTCAATTAAGAAACTAAAAACAACACGCAAGTAACGCTATCAATATGAAATCATTATAGATTCACCAAGAAAATATCAATTCTTGTCACAACGTCATCCGCCGACCTACTTCACATCAATCACTCGACTGGCCTTTTTATACTGTATCTTCCAACCCGCCCAACGTGGCAGCTCCCAACGCTTCGGGCCTCCCTTTCGGTTTCCCTCTCGATAAACGACCTGTACCAGCTTGCGAGACGCGTAATACTCGACATCTAGTTGGAGTTCTGGCAGCGAAAGTTCTAAAGGGTACTGCTCCGTGAAATCGTCGTATTCCCATTCTGGAACACCATTAAATGTTAAGTCTTCTGGTTCAAACAACGCCATATCATCGATGTTTTCAACGCCTAATGTTTCCAACTGATCCTTTAACCAGCTAGAAAATGTCAAGGAGGCCAAGTCGTTAACCTCTTCTCCTTCGACATTAAGGCCCAATGCGTTGTAGAGTTTCCAGTGTTGGATTTGCTGTTTTCTTTGAGAAGCAAAACCTGGTAACAGTGTCTCGTCTTCTATCATTTCGACAATAGACTGAACAGCAACATCACCTTTTAACGCTTGATGTTCAGTACAGATTGTTCGTCCGGCGTAGACAAAATGCATCGTTGCTCTTGGGGTCTCCTCTTCATAATTCGTCTCACCTTGTTGCCACTCCCCTAGCTCAAGTTCGCGTAATAACGTCAGCGGGATAGGCATCATAACCGATGCGAGGTTTAGTGTTTGCTTAACACCTCGTCCTGGCACGCTATGGCTATCTAGCACGATGGCCGCTTCTTCTTTATCAGGAAAGCGGCTGTTACGCCCAACCAGCATCTCGACTACGCCATTTCCTAGAGCATCCCTTCGACGAGCTCGTCGGACAAACACAAGCTCAGGGTGCAATGAGGCGATGGAGAAAAAGAGCGCTTCACGTTTATATCGAGAGGCAACGTCAAGTTCCGGTAATTCAAATGCTTCTCGCATTTGTTTCGCTAAACCTTGCGCCTCTTCGAGTGCGCTGGCATCAATGACAATGCCCGGAAGTCGCTCCCCCCGAACCAAACGGATAAGCAAAGAGGCATCACACCCGTATGGTTCCTCTTGAGATAGAAGCTCAGCGACTTCACCACTTTGTCGCTGATAGAGTTGAGCAGGCACAGATAATGCTGCTGCCAAGTCAATCATTGCTTCCTTCTCTGTCTTCGCTTGAATTCTGGTAACGAGATCGGCAAACAGTGCATCAATGGGTAGTGGATATACTTTTCTCCCGTGCTGCGTGACATTGCCATCCTCATCAATCGCTTCCATGGATAACAACGTCGAATGAGATGCCTCTAGCGACTTTGGGGGAATTGAGTCGAGAAAATCGAGTGTTGAGAGACGGTACCCACAACAAGCCGCTGCCAGCATGGGCTCGACGAGCTCTTCTCTGTGTAATTCTGGAGGTGTCACCAACTCTAAAGGCGCGTGCTCACCATATAGACGAATACAAGCCCCTTCGGTAACGCGACCTGCTCGCCCCATTCGCTGCGCGGCACTGGCCTTAGAAATGTTGGTTAACGTCAGTGCTGTACGTCCATTTCGTTGTACAGTTCTGCGCTCTAAGCCGCTATCGATTACCACCCGGATATTAGGAATGGTCAGAGAGGTTTCCGCGACGTTGGTTGCCAATACGACTTTCCGTTGCTTTTGTACCGTCAGCGCACGATGTCGTTCTGCATCACTGACCGAGGCATGAAGTTTAACCACCATGACATCACTGCTGCTTTGTAGCATCTGCGCGCATTGGGCGATCTCTTTACGTCCTGGGAGAAAAACAAGAATATCGCCATCTTCATCTTCCAGTGCTTCTTTTACCGCTCCGACAACCTCCTGTTCACATCCCTTTTTGTTCGGTAAATAGCGGCTGTCTGTAGAACGATGTGTCACCGTGACTGGAAAGCAACGTCCCTCCGAACTCAGGCGCTTAGCATTCAGGTAACGAGCAAGCTTTTCGCCTTCTAAGGTAGCGGAAGTGACGATCAATCGATGTTGATTTTCTTGCTTCAAAATGGCGGTTAATAGATCAATATCCCAGCGTCGCTCGTGAAATTCGTCCACTATCACGACATCAAAGTCTGCTAGCTTGTTTTCCGAAAACCAACGCAGTGCAACCCCCGGAGTGACAAATACAACTTCGGTTTTTTCATCAAAATAGGCATGAAGCTTGATCGCGTAACCGACTTTGCGACCTATTGGCTCTCCAGATTGCTCCGCAAGAAATTCAGCCAGCGAGGTACAAGCAATTCGACGTGGTTCAATAACCAGAACGCGTCCGTGTTTTGCCGCCCACATGGGCAAGCGGGTAGATTTACCCGACCCGGTTTCGGCTTCCACCACAAGATGGTTAAGGCTTACATGATGGTCAAACTCGGCTTGCAGGCTGTCGATAGGTAGTTGAAACATAGAAATTGGATTTGATTTGATGATGCAAAACATTATACCCAAGTAAAAAAATCCTGCTTTAGGTATCTCTAAACAACCAATATTGCCGATATTTTCGTCGGTATCTGAATTTTTTTGCGACATTACATTGATGTGCATCAACGCATGTTTACAACTAAATAGTGAACCCGTTAAAATTTGGTGCGCATCCTTCAACCCTACATAAGGCACCCAATGAACAACGATAAACGCCCACTATATATTCCATATGCGGGTCCGGCTCTTTTAGCAACCCCTCTTTTGAACAAAGGCAGTGCATTCTCTGCTGAAGAACGTAGTTCATTCAACTTAGAAGGTCTGCTTCCAGAGTCGACCGAAACTATCCAAGAGCAGGTGGAACGTGCCTACCAGCAATACAAAAGTTTCGAAAGCGATATGGATAAACACATTTATCTGCGTAATATCCAAGACACCAACGAAACATTGTATTACCGCCTAGTGCAAAATCACATTTCTGAGATGATGCCTATCATCTACACGCCGACTGTTGGCGCAGCATGTGAAAACTTCTCTAACATTTACCGTCGTGGTCGCGGTCTGTTCATTTCATACCCGAACCGTGACCGTATTGACGACTTGCTGAACAACGCAGCAAACCACAACGTTAAAGTGATTGTTGTGACAGATGGCGAACGTATCCTTGGCTTGGGTGACCAGGGTATCGGCGGCATGGGTATTCCTATCGGTAAACTGTCACTATATACCGCGTGTGGTGGTATCAGCCCTGCTTACACGCTACCAATCGTGCTTGATGTGGGTACCAATAACCCGCAACGCTTAGCTGATCCGATGTACATGGGTTGGCGTCATCCTCGTATTACGGGTGCAGAATACGATGCATTTGTAGAAGAGTTTATCCAAGCGGTACAGCGCCGTTGGCCTGATGCTTTGATCCAGTTCGAAGACTTTGCTCAGAAAAATGCGATGCCTCTTCTAGAGCGTTACAAAGACCGCGTGTGTTGCTTCAATGATGATATTCAGGGTACTGCAGCTGTTACTGTTGGCTCTCTACTTGCAGCTTGTAAAGCAGCAGGAACTCAGCTTTCTAAACAACGTATTACCTTCCTAGGCGCAGGGTCTGCTGGTTGTGGTATCGCAGAAGCGATCATCGCACAAATGGTATCGGAAGGAATTTCTGACGAGCAAGCTCGCTCACAAGTTTACATGGTTGACCGTTGGGGTCTGTTACAAGAAGGCATGCCTAACCTTCTTGATTTCCAACAACGCTTGGTGCAAAAGCATACCAATACGAAAGAGTGGGAAAATGAAGGAAATGGCTTCTCACTACTCGATGTTATGCGTAACGCCAAGCCAACGGTACTAATTGGTGTTTCTGGTGCTCCTGGCCTATTTAGCCAAGAAGTCATCGAAGAAATGCATAAACACTGTAAGCGTCCGATTGTCTTCCCACTGTCGAACCCAACAAGCCGCGTGGAAGCGACACCGAACGACATCATTCGTTGGACAAATGGTGAAGCACTGGTTGCGACAGGTAGCCCATTTGAGCCAGTGGTTCATGAAGGTCGCACTTACCCTATTGCACAATGTAACAACAGCTACATCTTCCCAGGCATTGGCCTTGGTGTACTTGCTGTCAATGCAAAACGTGTCACTGACGAGATGCTAATGGAATCAAGTCGCGCGCTCGCAACATGTTCTCCTCTAGCAATCAACGGTCGTGGGGCTCTACTTCCACCACTAGAAGAGATCCACTTAGTATCGAAAAAAATCGCATTTGCCGTTGGTAAAAAGGCAATTGAACAAGGTGTCGCATTAGAAATTACTGATGAAGCATTGAACGTGGCAATTGAACAGTCGTTCTGGCAACCTGTTTACCGCCGCTACAAACGCACTGCGTTCTAAGCTTGAGACAATTCGTTTAATAATTAGCCCCTACCATGTAGGGGCTTTTATTTTTTTATCATCCTAACCAGATTTTGGCATAAATGGGCTTCTCTCTTTTTGTTTCTATCAGATATGATGAGAACTACATTTTTAGTTAAGGATATAAAACGTTTTGTTGTTTTCTCGCATAAGATCAAAGTGGAAGCTGAAATTTTCCTGGAAGCGATTTGCTTTGATTTTGTCGATCTCTGCACTTAGTCTGCTTGTTTCTGTTATTGCCATCGACCGGTGGGTGGTTTTACAAGCCAAAGAGAGCATTTTCACTGAATACGAGCAAATCCCTCAACATGAGGTTGCCGTAGTTCTTGGTACCAGTAAATACATCGGAAAGACCCTCAACACTTACTACACTCATCGCATTAATGCGGCGATTGAGCTTTACAACCAAGGCAAAGTAAAACAGTTTTTATTGAGTGGTGATAACGCCCACCGTTCATACAACGAACCGTGGACAATGAAACGCGACTTACTTAAAGCAGGCGTGCCTGAAGAAGTGATTCACCTTGATTATGCTGGCTTTCGTACCTTAGATTCGATTGTACGAGCAAAAAAAATTTTTGCTTCGGAGCGATTTCTGATTGTGACTCAGCGCTTTCACTGTGAACGCGCACTGTTCATCGCTGATGCTTACAGCATTGATGCACAGTGTCTCGCGGTAGCAGGGCCGACGGCCAACAAGCAAAAAACATCGATGCGTGTTCGAGAACTGCTAGCCCGTGTGAAAGCGTTTTTAGACCTGTATATTATCAATACGCAGCCTAAGTTCCTTGGCCCTCAAGAACCTATCGTTGCAGTAAAAGAGCCAAATAAAGCAGATAACGAGCCTCTTCAAGTCCCCGTCGAATAGAGGAATAACGTGGCTCACAAGCCTAGTAACATTTCTATAAAACAAATGGGTAGTTTTCTACCCATTTCCAATTCTCAACATCACACTTTCTAATTTGCTCTACGATTCAGGCAAAACTCTTTTTCGCATTCAAAGTAACATTTCATCAATAAATAACTACAAGTCAGTTACTTTGCCATAAAAAACCGACAAAAGGCAATGCAAAAGGAGCACTACCCATGACCGCACTCGCTGTGACATTGAAGAATTGGTTCTTCACTCGCAACAGCATGATTTTGAACGCGAATATCCTATTGTTCATTATCTTGTTTAATACCTTACCCTTTGAACCACAAGTAGTAACCGGCCTGAGCATCTTAGTTTTTGTTGCTATTTTGTGGCTAACCGAAGCGATTCACGTCAGTATTACTGCGCTGCTCATACCACTACTTGCGGTATTTTTGGGTGTGTTCAACACTCAAGCCGCACTGAATAACTTTTCCAACTCCATCATTTTTCTATTTTTGGGTGGTTTTGCACTAGCTGCGGCTCTACATAAACAAAAGTTAGATCAAGCGATTGCAGATAAAGTACTATTGCTGGCAAGAGGAAAAATGTCTGTCGCTGTATTCATGCTATTTGGTGTGAGTGCTGGCCTGTCAATGTGGATTTCAAACACCGCCACCGCCGCGATGATGTTACCGCTTGTGCTGGGTGTGATGACAAAGCTAGACGCCAAGAAAAACCACAACACCTTTTTGTTTGTTCTACTCGGTATCGCTTACAGTGCTTCAATTGGTGGTATTGCAACACTGGTTGGTAGCCCACCAAACGCAATTGCAGCCGCTGAAGTTGGTCTAAGCTTCACTGAATGGATGAAGTTTGGTGTACCTATTTCCCTAGTATTAATGCCAATCGCTATCCTCGTATTGTACACGATGACTAAGCCTGACCTTAGCCACAAGTTTGACCTTGACCATCAACCAGTCGAATGGACAAACGGCAAAATGATTACGTTGGCGATTTTCTTACTGACCGTAACTTTGTGGATATTCAGTAAGCCTATTAACGCTATGCTGGGTGGCTTCGCGAAGTTCGATACTCTTGTAGCCATTGGCGCCATCCTTCTACTTGGTGCTTCTCGCGCCGTCGAGTGGAAAGATATTGAGAAAACAACCGACTGGGGTGTGTTAATCCTATTTGGTGGTGGTATCTGTCTGAGTAACGTCCTAAAAGCAACCGGAACAAGCGTATTTTTGGCTCATAGCTTGTCAGGCTTCCTTGAGCAAGCCGGTATTCTCTTAACGATTCTTGCAGTGGTTGCTTTTGTTGTCTTCTTGACTGAGTTTGCGAGTAACACCGCCAGTGCTGCGCTACTTGTCCCTGTATTTGCGACCATTGCAGAAGCCTTAGGCATGTCTCCGGTTATTCTCTCTGCACTGATTGCCGTCGCTGCATCTTGTGCATTTATGTTACCTGTTGCAACACCTCCAAACGCGATTGTGTTCGGTACGGGTCATATCAAGCAAAAAGAAATGATGCGAATTGGTTTCGTATTAAACATTGCCTGTATTGCTGCACTAACGCTTTTCGCTTGGTTGTTCTGGTAAAAATAGCAAGTTCGATTAGCACTACACTGCTGCTCACGGTAATCGTATCGATAACCCAAACTTCCCCCCTAAGTGGTGTTCAGCAGTTTCCCTCTTGGTGGCCAGTTGGCCACCTTTTTTCTTTCCTTTAAGTGAACGGCTATCAGGCTTGCTTCTTTTCGCAAGCAAGTAAACCATAATGAGCTTCCACTCGGTTGCGACCATTGCGCTTCGCCTGATACAACACTTCGTCAGCTCTCGCCATGGTTTCTGAGACGCGTTCATTCTGCATTTGGGCAACGCCAATACTGCAAGTTAATGATTCACCGTGCACCCACAAATGATCCTCCACATTTTTGCGAATCATTTCTGCCTTCTCTAACGCTTGTTCAATATTGGTATCAGGGCAAAATACGACAAACTCTTCGCCGCCCCAACGAACGAGTCGATCGTCTGAGTAAATAGAAGTCGCTACCACCATGACAAATTCGCGCAATATGTCATCCCCCATTTGGTGCCCAAATTTGTCGTTCACCTTTTTAAACTTATCCAAGTCCAAATAGAGAATACTGAAGGTGTTATGCCCCCAGCGAACCTGACGAGATTGTTGTTCCAGCCAGTGTTGCACAGCATATCGGTTCATCGCGCCCGTCAAAGCATCTCGATGCGCTAACTCTGCAAACTCATAGTTTTGAGCTCGCAAAGTATCATTAACCTTCTCCAAATGACGGTGACGCTTTTGTGCTTTTTCATAAGCCACTCTATTTTTTCGTAACTCATGCAGTGAAAACGCCAGTCCAAGCGCCATCCAAGAGAATAATAATGCATACAACAATGTTTCTTGCGCAAGGTAAGCGCCTTCAAACTCAATTTTATCAATCACAATTCTATGTTTACCAAGTGCCGCACCAGACCCAGTTGCAATATCAATACGTGTGATGTTTGAAAATTCAGGTGCAGAGTGTTCAATCGCGACTCCGTTATCTGCTAACCACCAGGTCATCACCTGAAGATTTTTAATCGGAATTTCGACAATATCGATCGAACCCGACGGAGAAAACTGCATGCCATTATATTTAATGGTGTACTCGTCGTCCGGTTTGGAATACTCAGAATTATAATTGCGAAGATACAAACGTAGGTCGTGGCTAGGGTTAGCCCCTATTCCTGCCTCTTCATATCGCACCTTCAATCGAATCGTATGGTAGTTGGAAAGGTCAATACCCTGTGTTGGCGTTGCTGAATCGGTATAAACCGAGATTCCGCAATAAGGCCAAGCATACGAGCTCTGCTTTAGTTCACAGCTAAGAACTAGGCTTTGCCGATCGTATGTGATATCAGCCTCACTCACACCTCCTTCACTGGCATCTTTAGTTGCATAGATATTGAAATGCTCAGGTGTAATGGTCAGCTTTCGCGTATCGCCAAGCACACTATAAAGGGCAACCAAACTGATAGTGCAAATAGAAAGAGCAAAGATAAAGTTATGGATCCACTTCATGGGCAAGTGACCTGCTGAGATTATACAATACGTGGGGTTCAATAATTTCAAAAAATGAAATCAAGGTGATTTATCAAGAAATAAAATCGCTTTTTCATTCAATTCTTAGTTTCGACACATAGTAACGGATTTTGAACCGTTATCACGTTTCAAAATTTCTAAAAAGTGCAGCCCAACTTCTATTTGCGAAGCATTTCACAGCCATAATTTTTAGCAAATAAAACACGATGCATAATAATTTAGTGCAAGACATTTACTTTAAAGCTCCTGTCAACCCTGCATCTCTTCTCCACTTCAGTATATACTGTGCAAAAACACAATAATGAGTAATGTCATGTCATTAATTGCAACTGGCACGCTAAACAAAATGCGTGCTTCTCTGGACGGTGCCGTCAACTACCGTCTTCCTGTCGGTGAGGAAGAGATCGACTTAACTCCGTTTCTGGGTAAAACGCTCACACTGACTCACACTGGCAATATTTTTTGTTGCTCATGTGGAAAGAAAACGAAAAAGAGTTATTCGCAAGGCCACTGTTTTGTATGCATGAAAAAGCTAGCAAGCTGCGACATGTGTATCATGAAGCCAGAGACCTGCCACTACGATCAAGGGACTTGTCGCGAACCACAATGGGGTGAAGAGAATTGCATGGTGGATCACTTTGTCTACCTGTCCAACACATCCAGCTTAAAAGTTGGTATTACTCGTCATACTCAAATCCCGACTCGTTGGATTGACCAAGGCGCGACTCAGGGCTTGCCAATTTTTAAAGTAAAAACTCGCCATATCTCCGGTTTAATTGAAGTTGAACTGGCGAAACATATCGCAGACAAGACCAATTGGCGCACACTGCTTAAAGGTGACGGTGAACCTATGGCATTGCAGGACCGTTTTGCTGAGCTATTGCCTTTAGTCGAAGAGAAAATTGCCGAGATAAAACAGCAATTCGGCGAAGATGCCATTGAAGTATTAAACGAAAGCATTACCGACCTTAGCTACCCGGTACAACAGCACCCAACGAAGATCACTTCGCATAACTTCGATAAAAACCCGGTTGTTACTGGCACTTTGCAAGGCATCAAAGGTCAATACCTCATCTTTGATACCGGCGTTATTAATGTAAGAAAATTCACTTCCTATGAAGTTGAAGTTGAAGTTAGTGCGTAATCGCTTGTAAAACGCGTTGATTCAAATAAAAACGAAAAAAGCTCGAGTTTGACTCGAGCTTTTGTTTTTCTATTAGGAAGAAATCGTTAGTTATGCGTCAAGGATGCTTTCTAGCACATCGAATAACATATCGACTTCTTCTATTGTGTTGTAATGCATACAACCAATTCGCACTACACCACCCGATTCTTCTAAACCAAGTTGACGAACTAAGCCCAACGCATAAAAGTGACCATTCCATACACAAATGTTATGTTCACCCAGTGTTTTCGCGATGAATTCTGGAGAATATCGGTCAAACGTTAGCGCAAAAGTTGGCGTGCGGAGTTGGCTATCTTCCTTTGCGATACCGAATAGATTGACACCATCTAATGCATTCAAACGCTGTAAGAAGCGCTCACTCAAGCGCTGCTCATGTTGTTCATACAGTTGGTAGCTTTGCTCCAATCGTTGGCGAAGAGGTAAACCGACTTCACCAAATTGAGCCAGATACTCAACCGCAGAAACGACACCAGCAAGACCTTCAAAACTTTGCGTTCCTGTTTCAAATCGACCAGGGCCTATATTAGTGGCAGGCTCGACTTTGTAAGGGCGAATACTGTGGAGCCACTGATCGGCTATGTAAGCAATACCAACGTGCGGTCCGAAAAACTTGTAAGCTGAGCAAGCTAAAAAGTCACAACCTAACGCTTGAACATCAACCAAATGATGAGGCGCATAATGGACGGCATCCACATAAACTTGTGCCCCAACATTGTGCGCCATGCTGACTACTTGCTGTACATCCACAATAGAACCCGTCGTGTTCGATGCATAAGTCACAGCGACAATGCGCGTTTTATCAGAAAGAAGGCGGCTTAAATGCTCCATATCAAGCGTACAATCTTCTTCGTTGATACGAACTTGATGAACCGTAACGCCTTTATCTTCTGCCGCTTGCTGCCAGCTGGATACATTTGAATAGTGATCCAAAGCGGAGACAATGATCTCATCTCCTGCTTGCCAATCTCGACTAATCGCGCGACTAAGCTGAAAGGTTAGTGAGGTCATATTGGCACCGAAGACAATATTGCCAGATGAAGGGGCATTAAGTAGAGCCTGAGCCGACTCACGCGCATTTTGCATTACGTCAACGGTCACTTGGCTAGAAAAATAATGCCCGCCTAAGTTAGCGTTGAAACGACCTAAATACCCAACCATGCTGTCTAGTACTGATTGAGGCACTTGTGAGCCACCTGGACCATCAAAAAACGTCACGGGCTTGTCGTTGTGGTATTGAGCCAACGCCGGAAATTGCTCTCTGATCTGATTAAGATTGAAGTTCATTACGCTTATCCGTAGCCGTGAGTACAAATACATCCATATGGCCCGCTTCGTCATCAATAACAGAGCGGATTGGGCACGCGTTATGCCACAGCTTGCTATCAGCCAAGATTGCGACCTCTCCGGTTTCTAGCACTTTACGGAAAAATGGGGCTTGGTTATGGCTGCTGTACAGCATGATGTCGCCACCGATGATGTTATGGCGTCCCACACCAACCATTGCAATGTGATCAAAACCGTCTTGGTGCACACCTTCAGGTGCTACTTGGGTTTCTTCTTCCAGTGCCCTGATACGGATTTGGTGAATTTCTATTTCTTGACCGTTTGGCAGATGATTCGCATTGACAAACAATTCACACATTTCTCGAAATCCATCGCTGGTAAGAATATCCTTCTCAATTGGCTCGAATTGTCTTACAACATCACCTTGAAATCGGTTGATATCAGAGGATTGAACAAAGCTATTTTTATTTAAGTCGATGACTTTGCCGTTATCAAAACCAACCACAGAATAACGTCGTAGTCGATACTGACCATCTGCATGTTCGGTACGAGGCAGTTCTTCAAACGATGGGGAAAGCTGCTCAATTGCTGCCATGCTGAGCTGTGTTAAATGTAGAGTATTCTCACGTGAATGTAACATCATTTGCTCCTTTAATGAGGTACATTAATTAACATTTAATTTACACACTAGGTTACGCAAATATTCTGCAATTACCAGCTTTTAACGTTGATAGCTTCAACAAAACAACTAAAACAACATAACAAACCAAATCAAACCACAAAAACAGAACCATGTTTCAGTTTTACGCTTTGACAATATTTGAAACTAGACTTCTCTACTACGAATAGAATTTTATGCTAGAAGTCAACGTTCTCTATCAATATTTAGTGGGTTCTAATCTATAACCAATTATTCGATCACAATCGTTGTTTATGCTTTTAAAGCACTAAGAATTTCCATACAATCGAGGGAAATGTTACGCCCTTTTTGGAGCCATAATGAGCGACGTAAAACACTGTAAATTATTAATTCTTGGTTCTGGTCCTGCAGGATACACAGCTGCCGTCTACGCAGCGCGTGCAAACTTAAACCCTGTGCTTGTGACGGGAATGCAACAAGGTGGTCAGCTAACCACCACAACTGAAGTTGAAAACTGGCCAGGCGATGCTGAGGGACTGACAGGTCCAGCATTGATGGATCGCATGAAAGAACACGCCGAGCGTTTTGAAACTGAAATCGTATTTGATCACATCAATGAAGTAGAGCTATCACAACGCCCATTTCGTTTAAAAGGCGACTCAGGTGAGTACACTTGTGATGCCTTAATCATATCTACCGGCGCATCAGCAAAATACCTTGGCCTTGAGTCTGAAGAAGCATTTAAAGGTCGCGGCGTTTCTGCTTGTGCAACCTGTGACGGTTTCTTCTACCGTAATCAGAAAGTTGCAGTTGTGGGCGGTGGTAACACGGCTGTTGAAGAAGCGCTATACCTATCTAACATTGCGTCAGAAGTTCACCTGATCCACCGCCGCGATTCATTCCGCGCAGAGAAGATCCTTGTGAAACGTCTGATGGATAAAGTTGAAAGCGGTAATATCGTTCTTCATACCGATCGCACTCTCGATGAAGTACTGGGGGACGATATGGGCGTAACGGGCGTCCGCATTAAAGACGTGAACAGCGGTGCGACAGAAGATATCGATGTAATGGGTGCATTCATCGCAATTGGCCACCAGCCAAACACACAAATCTTTGAAGGCCAAGTAGACATGAAAGATGGCTACATCATCGTTCAATCAGGTCTTGAAGGCAACGCAACACAAACTAGTATCGAAGGTGTATTTGCAGCTGGCGACGTAATGGACCACAACTACCGTCAAGCGATCACCTCTGCAGGTACAGGTTGTATGGCTGCACTAGATGCTGAACGTTTCTTAGACTCACTTGGTGACAAATAACTTTTCACATTTGTGTCATATCCTTAAAGCCCAGCGGTATTCCCGCTGGGTTTTCTTTTGTATACTACCGCCTCATTAAAACAATTATCATTAAGCCTTCACGATGGATAAGAAAAAGCAAAGCAGCTTGAATAAGTGGCTGAAGCAACAAAGTAAGTTAGCCAAGCGCTGGCTTATGATTGCGATAGGCCTAGGCGTACTTTCAGGCGTGTTTTTATTGGCTCAAGCAGCCCTGCTCGCCTCCATTCTGCACCAGTTAATCATTGACCAAGTCGACAAAGCCGACCTCATTTGGCATTTTGTTGGGCTCGGTGGCACGGTTATCGGTCGAGCTGCTTGTACCTGGGGTCGAGAGCTTGCCGGTTACCGTTGCGGGGAGCAAATTCGAGTTTATATTCGCCAACTCATTTTAGATAAAGTTCATAAACTTGGGCCAGCTTACATCAAAGGCAAACCTGCTGGCAGTTGGGCAACGCTCATCTTAGAGCAGGTAGAAGATATGCAAGATTTCTTCTCACGCTACTTGCCTCAAATGTCATTATCGGTACTAGTGCCTTTCATCATTTTGGTTGTCGTATTCCCAGTAAACTGGGCAGCAGGCTTGATCTTCCTGGTCACTGCACCACTAGTGCCTATTTTCATGGCACTGGTTGGGATGAAAGCCGCAGAAGCAAACCGTAAAAACTTTAAAGCGATGCAGCGTTTGTCGGGTCACTTTTATGACCGCTTGCAAGCAATGACGACCATTCGCTTATTCGATAGAACAAAATCTGAAACTGAGACGCTAAAGGGTGCTTCAGAAGTCTTTCGTACTCGTACCATGGACGTTCTGAAAATCGCGTTTCTGTCTTCTGCGGTGTTAGAGTTTTTCACTTCTATTTCTATCGCAATTACCGCTGTCTACTTTGGCTTTAGTTATATCGGGGAGCTGGACTTCGGCTACTACGGCACGGGTGTTACGCTCTTTGCTGG
Organism: Vibrio sp. D431a; assembly: GCF_030248655.1. NCBI lineage: Bacteria > Pseudomonadati > Pseudomonadota > Gammaproteobacteria > Vibrionales > Vibrionaceae > Vibrio > Vibrio sp. D431a. Next base: position 182,771 of record NZ_JAHGAP010000009.1, read on the forward strand.
TTTGTTCATTCTGATTCTTGCTCCAGAGTTTTATCAGCCATTACGTGATTTGGGCACGTTCTATCATGCGAAACAGCAAGCGGTTGGCGCAGCAGAAAGCATTGTCGAGTTTCTGGATTTGGAAGTCGATCAAATCAAAGATGGTACCCAAGCGTTAGATAAAAACAGCCCTATCCATATTGAAGCGGACCAGTTAACCATTTTTAGTCCGGAAGGTAAGCAGCTCGCAGGTCCCCTATCATTCTCTCTTGAAGCCAACAAAAGTACAGCGTTGGTTGGACCAAGTGGCGCAGGTAAAACAAGTTTGGTAAACACAATCCTCGGTTTCATGCCTTATCAAGGTAGCTTAAAAATTAATGGCTGCGAATTGTCGCAACTGGATCTAGCCACATGGCGAGAGGCAGTAAGCTGGATTGGTCAAAACCCGATGCTATTACACGGTAGCATTCGAGATAACATCACACTAGGTAAGCACAATATTCAGGATGCAGACGTACATTCTGTGTTGAATGACTCTCACGCTGCTGAATTTGTTGAAATGCATGGGTTGGATTATCCGATATCTGATCGTTCTGGTGGTTTATCTGTCGGCCAAGCGCAGCGTTTAGCACTGGCTCGCGCCATGCTACAAAATGGTCGTTTTTGGTTATTAGATGAACCAACCGCAAGCTTAGATGCTCGCAGTGAAAAACTCGTGATGGAAGGCATTAACAAGTATGCGCATGCCACAACGAATTTGATGATTACTCACCAACTTGCGCCTTTACAAAACGTATCGCAAATTCTTGTTATGCAGGACGGCCAGATTGTTCAACGTGGTGATTACGCCACACTGTCGACAGAAGGTGGCTTATTTAAAGACATGTTGGAAGCGAACCTCGCACAACGTGAAACAGACAAGGGGAACTTAGATGCGTGATTTACTCCCTTATCTAAAACTCTATAAAAAACACTGGTTTGGTCTTTCGCTAGGTATGCTACTGGCATTTCTGACCTTAGCGGCGTCTATTGGCTTATTAACGCTATCAGGTTGGTTTATGTCAGCCGCAGCGGTGGCAGGCTTGACGGTTGCTCGTGAGACCTTCAACTACATGTTACCAGGTGCCGGGGTACGCGGCGCTGCAATGGCTCGAACCGCAGGTCGATGGGGAGAACGTGTCGTTAGCCACAATGCAACGTTCAAGCTGCTTACCGATCTACGTATCTTCTTCTTTAAGAAACTTGCACCACTGATTCCGGGTCGTGTTTCTACGATGCGTGATGCCGATCTGCTCAACCGCTTAGTAGCGGACGTAGATGCGATGGATCACGTATACCTTCGACTTATCAGCCCTGTCGTGATTGGTATTTTTGGCATATTGAGTTTAACGGCTGTCCTGGCGTTCTTTGATTGGCATCTCGCGCTGCTGCTTGGTTCGATTCTTACCGTAATGTTGTTTGTATGGCCGGTGCTGTTCTATAAACTGGGTAAAAACAATGGCGAGAATCTCACTCATCATAAAGCGCAGTTGCGAGTGGCGACTCTGGACTGGCTTCAAGGCTACAGCGAACTGAGTATCTTTGGAGCAGAAGAGCGTTATCGCAATCTCATTCTAGAGAAGCAAAAGCAGCTGTTGTCTAATCAGTTTGTGAACGCGAATTTAACGGGCATGGCTTCAGGCCTGCTTATGCTGGTGAACGGCCTTACACTGGTTGTGATGCTTTGGTTTGCTGCAGACGGCGTAGGTGGTCGTGCTCCTGATCCTTGGATTGCGCTGTTTGCGTTTGCAACCATGGCGAGCTTTGAGATTCTGATGCCTATCGCGGGCGCATTCCAGTATCTCGGTCAAACGTTGACTTCTGCTCGTCGTTTAAATGAAGTAATTTTGGCTGAACCTGACGTTGTCTTCCCTGAGCAGTCGAAACATAAAGACACAACGTTAGACATTGAATTCGACAACATTGACTTCACTTACCCTGACGGTCAGCAAAAGGTGCTGAAAGACTTGTCACTCTCACTACCGTTGGGCACTAAAACAGCGATTGTAGGTCAAACAGGTTCAGGTAAATCAACACTGATTCAGCTTCTTTGTCGCTACTGGGATGTTAACCAAGGTGAAGTTCGAATCGGTGGTACAAAACTGCAAGATTGGAGCGAGTCTGACCTACGAGAAGCAATGACAGTGGTCAGTCAACGCGTTGATGTACTAAACGGGACACTACGTGACAACTTACTCATGGCCGCTCCGGATGCAAGTGATGAGCAACTGTCTACTATTTTACAAAAAGTCGAGCTTGGCGGACTTCTGGAAGAGCCGGGGTTAGGCGCTTGGTTAGGCGACGGCGGCCGTCAGTTATCTGGTGGTGAGAAACGCCGAATCGGTATTGCTCGAGCATTGCTACGTGATGCCCCAATCCTACTCTTAGATGAACCGACTGAAGGCCTCGATAAGCGTACGGAACAAAAAGTGATGGCGCTTTTCAATGAACACTTTGCTAATAAGACAGTAGTATTCATTACACACCGACTGATAGAGCTAGAAAGCATGGATAGCATCTGTTTGATGGAACAAGGTGAGATCATCGAACAAGGCGACCATCCAACGCTACTCGCTCAAAAAGGTCGTTACTACCAGCTATTACAATCTCTATAATTCGATTTTCAGTGACGAGAAGGGCTCATCAAACGATGAGCCCTTTTGTTATTCCTGTATTATTAGTTACCTAATTAAGCACGTATACAGTGTTGATTTACCGACCAGATTTTTTGAGATAAGCCGCCATTTCATCTTCCGGAACCATGCCCCCACCTGTTGCCCAAACAAGATGTGTTGCGTTTTTGAGTTTTTCTTCGTCAAATTTCATTCGAGACTGATAAGCATGGTTATTCGAGACGTGCACTGCCCCAATCATACCAGCTAATGCAGAAGGCTCTAGATTAATACCTTCCAGTTCACTTAACTCACCCAAGTGGTGATACATACGAGCGTCATCAATGGTGTAAAAACCATCAAGTAGCCTTTCCATCGCTCTTCCGACAAATCCCGAAGCACGCCCGACTGCCAAGCCATCAGCGGCGGTGATGTTATCGATACCCAAATCTTGTACCGAAATATCGTCATGCAAGCCTGTATGTACGCCCAACAGCATGCACGGGGAGTGCGTTGGCTCCGCGAAAATACAATGGACATGCTCGCCAAACGCTACCTTCAAGCCAAATGCCACGCCACCAGGCCCGCCGCCAACACCACAAGGAAGATAAACAAACAATGGATGATGCTCATCAACCACGATTCCCAAGTCATCAAACTGCTGCTTAAGACGCTCACCCGCAACAGAGTAACCTAGAAACAGCGTCCGTGAGTTTTCATCATCGATAAAGAAACAGTTGGGATCTTTTTCTGCCTCTTTACGACCTTGCGCGACAGCAATACCATAATCTTCTTGGTGCTCTACGACATTAACACCATGTGACCGGAGCTTATTTTTCTTCCATTCCCGCGCATCCGCAGACATGTGGACTGAAACTGAAAAACCCAGCTTCGCACTCATGATACCGATGGACATACCAAGATTGCCGGTTGAGCCAACTGCAATACTGTACTGCTTAAAAAACTGCCGAAACTCATTGCTGAACAATTTGCTGTAATCATCGCTTTCACAGAGCAAGCCGGCTTCAAACGCCAACTTTTCTGCATGAGTGAGCACTTCATAAATACCACCTCTCGCTTTGATCGAACCAGAAATTGGCAAATGACTGTCTTTTTTGAGCATTAAATGGCCCAATATTGGTGTGTCGTATTGCTGCTCCAAACGCACTTTCATATTGGGAATATCCACCACTGCGGACTCAATAACGCCACGCGACGTTTCCGTTTCGGGAAACGCTTTCATCAAATAAGGCGCAAATCGTGCTAGCCGTTCACTCGCCGCTTGAATATCTTTTTCATCTAACCCGACATGAGGTAAGCCTTCCTCCAAGGAAGTGATATGGGGGTTAAACCAACAAACCTCTTCAAGATCAATAAGTGCTGCCAAGAGTGGGAACTGCTTAGTCAGCGCTTCAATATTTGCCTTGGTCATTTTACCTTCCTGGAATGATGTGAGTTGAGATAAACAAAAGCGCCGCAATAGCGACGCTTTGGAGAACAACTATCAGTTTGAGCTTACGCGTAGTTTTTCTCAAACTCTTGCATGAAGTCTACTAACGCTTGAACACCTTCTAGCGGCATTGCGTTATAAATGGATGCTCGCATACCACCAACTGCTCGGTGACCTTTTAGCGCTTTCAGCCCTTTAGAGTCTGCTAGCTCAAGGAAGGTTGCATCCAGTTCAGGCTTAGCAAGTTGAAATGGCACGTTCATCAAAGAACGGTTTGCTGAGTGCACGCCATTACGGTAGAAATCAGACTGATCGATGTAATCATACAGTAGCGCGGCTTTAGCGCGGTTCACTTGCTCAATCGATTTTACTCCACCCTGTGCCTTCAGCCATTTGAAAACAAGACCAGACAGGTACCATGCAAAGGTTGGTGGCGTGTTGAACATTGATTCTTTTTCTGCCAAAACAGTGTAATCCAAGATACTTGGTAGTACCTGCTTCGCCATACCTAATAAATCATCGCGCACGATAGCAATAGCAATGCCGGAAGGACCAATATTTTTCTGAGCGCCCGCGTAAATTACACCGTATTTAGACACATCGATTTCACGAGAAAGAATTGTCGAAGACATGTCCGCAACAATCGGTTTATCGGTGATAGGAAGATCGTTAATCTCAATACCATCAATGGTCTCATTTGGACAGAAGTGAACGTAAGCCGCTTCTGGAGCAATTTTCCATTCACTTGCAGGTAGAACCGCGACTTTCCCGTTGATTTCTGTTTTTGCATCAAACACGTCTGGTTCGCAGTATTTTTTCGCTTCAGCTACCGCGCTTTCAGCCCAATAACCACCATCGATGTAAGTTGCCGTATCGGCATCACCAAGTAAGTTTAGAGGAACAGCAGCAAACTGAGCACGAGCACCACCTTGGCAGAACAGTACTTTATAGTTGTCCGGAATATTCAGAAGATCACGTAAATCCTGCTCGGCTTCTTCTGCAACTTTGATGAACTCTTTGCTTCGGTGGCTGATTTCCATGACCGAAGTACCAAGGCCTTGCCAATCGATTAGTTCCTGTTGTGCTTGCTGCATAACTGCTTTAGGCAGACCTGCTGGCCCTGCACTGAAGTTAAATACGTTGTCCGTATTTTGTTCCATGATGCTCATTGCTCCTGCTATGTAAATATTAAGAAATTAATATCACGTTTTCGCAGTGATAAAAACAAGAAAAGAGGTCTTACGACCTCTTTTTAAAGACTAAGCGTTGAATTGGAACAAATTCGCAACAACACGAATTACTGTTGTTGCATCAAAGCAGGCATAAGTAGAGCCACCAATGGGAACTCATGCCCATTTTCGAACTTCAATTTGCCTTCACCAATTTCTGCTTTTAATTGATAACCGCCCTCTACTTTTTCGATCAACTCCATAATAAGGAGCTCATCAATCCCTTCTTGAATAAATGGGTAATGCGTTACTAATTCATCAGAGAAGTAAGTGCTAAGTTCACCAGTAGTGGCCGTCACCAACTTCATTGGATCTTGAGTAATATGCTCAGTACCTTCAGGGATGGATAGTTGCCACTCATTGTGGAACTTGCCGTCACCGAACGCGAGTGAAAGCTCGTTCACGGATAAATCAAAACCTTTGCTAAACAGCGTATCGACATGCGGCAATAAATTCGCAATTTCCTGCTCATCTAACATAGGAGAGCTTTGATAGATAGACATAATTTGATCAAAAGACTGGCTATCCACATCTGCAATTGAGAAATCCAACTTAAAGTTATCGACATCCGTCCCATCAGTTAAACGTAGTTTCTTAGCATCTAGGTTTAATTGACTGTTCAGCTTATCACCAGACTCACTCATCGTAGTGTTACCACGGTAGCTCGCATTTTCAATCAAAAAGACAGGCGTTAAGTTCGCATCAACCACATCTAGCTTCTCTAGAGAGAAAGATTGCTCGCCTAACCAGTAGCCTTTTGCTTGCTTTCCTTTACCTTGCCCTGTCAATGCATTCAGATGAAGCTCTTCACCGTTTTCAAAATCCACTTGAACAGAAGGAACGGAAACTTGGTAATTGAGATCACCCAATACCGTCACATCACCTGTTACTTTTGCAGGGCTTGTAGAAACAGAAACGCCTTGCGCTTCGTTACGATAATGCCAACTGTCTAGGTCGAGGATAAATGCTGTATTGCCATTTAGTTGAGTCTGGCTATGCATCGTGAGAGGCAAAAAGTCATTGTCCACCAATTTTGAATCTGCTGTTAGGCTTGTTAGACCGTGGCTAACATCACTGGTTACGTCAAACGTCGTTGGCATACCATCACGCTCTAACTGCGTTTTAAGCTCAGGATCAACAACTGAATAACGAGTCAGCACGACTGAAGACAAATAGCCACGCTGATACTCGACCACTTCGCCTTTAATCATTTCATCATTCATATTGGTAATACCATCTTCAATGATGGACTGACCAATTTGTCCGACAGCCAATGGCCAACACAGTGCTAATGAGATAGCACCACCAATGGCGCCGATTTTTTTAAGATTTTGCATAACGTCACTTATTAGATATTTTCGGTCAGTCTACCCCAAACCACCTGCGGAGAAAACATTGAGACAAATCAGACTATTGATGCTTATTCTAGTCCATTAATCAGGAATCATACTTGGCTCCCACTCATCATGTCCTTTTATTGTTAAAGTTTGCGTGGCGAAGTTTTAACCGGAGCTAAAACATCTGTGAATCGTTATGCTGTGTTGTGTCTCGACAACAACCCAATCAGTGCTGAACAGTTTCGATTGGAGCTGTCTGCCTTCTCAAGTAAGTTTGATATTTTTTCTGTCGAATCGATAGAAGAGGCTCAAAGCGCTTTAGAGTATCTAGAAGAAAGAGAACAGACTGTTGCTTTAGTTATAGCGAGCCATCACGCTCATTTTAACGGCGTGGATTTTCTTATTGGTTTAGACCGGATGCCACATACCGAGCAAGCAAGAAAAATTCTTATTAGCTGCTCGTCTGATATAGAGGCAATTCTCACTGCCGTTAATGAGGGCAGGCTCGACCACTGCCTCACTAAACCTTTGCCAGATCACGTCTTATTTAACACAGTGCAAAAAGAGCTGACCCAATTTATCTTGCGAAATGGCAAAGAAGACCTGCTAAGTTACAGTCAGATATTGGATCATCACAGCTTGTTGCGAGCGCACATCAATAACCAGATGAGCCATTATCAAGCCGGATTCTTACACGACTACCACTCGATGTCTGATGCCGAGTTAGCCGAGCAAGTGATCTCCGCTCTCCAGCAATTTTTCAAAGATAATGACGAAACAAGAGCTTGCCGTACATACTCACCTGAACACTTATTAACCGTGGAAGGCGAGCCAAATTGCTTTTTGTGGTTTATCACCGAAGGTGAAGTGGCTCTGTACAAGCGCGATGAGCAAGGCATGCAGCGAGAGGTTGTACGCCATAACAAAGGGAATATTGTCGGAGGCATGTCGTTTGTTACTGGGGAATGTTCTTTCTCGACAGCTCTAACACTAACCAAAACAGAAGTTATCAAACTCGATCGCAACGTATTCAATAAAGTGATGCAAAGCGACTCAAACTTACTGCCTCTTTTTACAAACTTGCTTTTACGCCACTTCAACCGCCGATTGCAAAGAAGCATCAACACCAAACTGCAACTTCAAAAAACGCTCGAATCTTTAGAATCAGCCCACCAGCAGCTCATTGAAAGAGAAAAAATGGCGATGCTTGGTCAATTGGTTGCGGGAGTAGCCCACGAACTAAACAATCCAGTAGCCGCGATATTGAGGGGCGTAGAGAATTTAACGCATACGCTAGAACGATTACTTAACGATGCGCCCAGTTCCGATATACAAACCAAAGGCATTGAATTACTGAACAAAGCGCAAACCTCAAAACCCGCTTCAACCGCCGAGCTCAGATCACGCGTAAAAGCGCTTAGCCATACTCTTCCAGACCGAGCGTTGGCAAAGAAAGTGGTGAGCCTTGGTTTAGAATCCGATCACGAGCTACTTACCCAACTAACGAGAAAGCAGCAAGCGTCTTATCATGCTCTCAATACACTAGAGCAATACCACAAAGCAGGTTCTACACTTCGCTCAATTAATGTCTGTGCAGCACGAATTGCTGATATGGTAAAAAGCCTGAAAGGATATGCTCGGTCAGATGATGAGACCCTGCACTATGCCGATATTCATGAGGGCATTGAAGACACCTTGGTGATTTTCGAGAACAAATTAAAAATGCACCAAGTTTCAACCGACTATGCAAACTTGCCTTCCATCCTTTGTCAACCGATCGCACTCCAACAGGTGTGGACGAACTTGGTCTCTAACGCCATTGACGCATTTCCAGAGAAAGGTGTGTTAAACATACAAACACGCCTTGTAGAAAAAGAGCACACACATTATGCCGTTATCTCATTTGAAGATAATGGATGTGGCATTCCTGAATCGCAAAGAGACGCCATTTTCGAGCTGAACTTCACCACAAAAAAAGAAGGTAATTTTGGCTTAGGCATCGGGCTGTCCATCTGCCAGCAAATCGTAACAGCACACAGAGGGTGGATTGACGTCGAATCAGAGATCGGCCAGTTCACACGAATGACCGTCTGGTTACCAGTCATCGAAGAAGGAGATGAAACATGACCAAGTATCTAATTTTATGTGTCGATGACGAACGAGAAGTCTTGGATAGCGTGCTCCAAGATCTTGCTCCCTTCGAGGAGAACTTTGTCGTCGAAGGAGCGGAATCGGTGACTGAAGCTCGGCAAGTGATTGAGGAGATGGCGGAAGAAGAAGTTCAGCTTGCGCTCATTTTATGTGACCACATTATGCCGGAACAAACTGGGATCAGCTTCTTAATCGAACTCAGTCAAAATGGTGACACAAAAGCAGCGCGCAAAGTTTTACTCACAGGACAAGCTGGTTTGGAAGACACCGTAGAAGCCGTAAATAACGCGAGTCTCGATTATTACATTGCCAAACCTTGGAAAGGTGAAGCATTGAGAAAAGCAATCGTGTCTCAGCTTACCGCGTTTGTGATTGAGAATGATGATAACCTGCTATCCTGGACTCAAATCCTTGATTCTGAGGCAATCCTCAACTCCATGGCAGAAAGAAGAGCAAGCTTTGGCGAGTAATAAAGTGTTTGGTTCTAACTTGAACTCAACGATGCTCATTGCACCACCTAACCTCGCATAGTCGAATGAGGTTAGAAAAACATCGTTACTTGTCCGAGTGAAATTCTCGGACACTACGTATATGGCGTAGTTTTTGCTTAAACCAAGGAACTATTAAGTTAATTGACAAAACATCGACACATTTTTGTTGGTCGTGGACCTTCCTTTTTATTATGATGTCGGACAAATCAGATTACGGTTCAAGTGGTTGCTTGAATCCATGGAAATAATGAACAAGGTTTATCGTTAGTTATGCGTAAAACACTATTAGCCGCTGCCTTACTAGTGGCATCAAGCCATGCCCTAGCTGCAAACGATCGCAATGCGCCAGCAACTATGAGCAACTTTAGCTACGACTATTTCGAAGCACGTATTGGCGCAAGTCCTGTGACATTTGGTGCTGGATTCAGCAAATCAATTCACCCGAACGCGCATGTTATTGCTCGTATTGACTCTGAGTTTGAAAGTGATTTTGACTCAGCTGCAGGCTTTGGCTTCCATTCTCCGCTAAACAACTGGGCAGATCTTACTGGTGAAATGCTAATGCGCGTTGTGCAACCTTCGAATGAGAGCAGCACAGATGTTGGTATGGAGCTTAACTTAGGTGTTCGCCAATGGTTGGGCCCTCAATTAGAAGTAGGCGGCAAAGTCGGCTACGTTTCTATCGATAACGATGACGATTGGACTGGCTCTGCCTACGCTCGATTCCACTCAACAGAGCTTTTCTCTTTGGGTGCTGAAGCACGTATCAACGATTTTTACGGTGATCAGGTAATGTTCACTACGCGTTTTAAGTTTTAAGATTTGTGCTATAAGAAAAGAGCAAATTAAAAAAACAAAAACCGAGGTCTCTGCCTCGGTTTTTTTGTCTAATTTAATGACTAACTCAATGAAGTGGTAAAAAACTTCAACGTCCTTTTTCCGCTTTTCACACTTGCCTTTACGACCCGCTAACTCCATCGAAACGAGTCAATCATTGTGCGATCAGCTTCGCTTAGTCACACAGTGCCAATAACTGTTTTTTACGCGGCTCTTGGATCAGTTTCCAATGTACGCCATCAGTTGCACCAGCAAATTTCCACAGTAGCTTTACATCAACATCATTACCGTAAGCCGTTTTAACTTTGTTGAAGACTTTTACAGGTCCAAGTTCTAAAAAGGTTTCTACGTCATCAACACCGGCTTTCTTGACCATACGTTCAAGGGTTAGTTGCATGTTGGGTAAGTCTCTTAAGCGTCTACTGGCAGAGGACTTTTGATATTTCCGTTCCTTAATTGAGTATTCAATTGATTTCTGTACCAGTTCATCAAGCCCTACATATCCGGATTCGAATAAATCGGTTACATCATAATAATTTACGGTTGCCGTCGTCTGTTTTTTGACGTGCTTATACTTCTCACAGCTCAGTTGAGTAAACACTTCATCTAGCCCATTACCACCACGTAAGTAGCAGCAATCATTGCTGACAAGCGCAAACATAGCATCATCGGTGAATAAACCAATACCACCGAACATAGAACGTTTTTGGTACTCACTGAAGGTGCGTACATATTTAAAAAAAGCTTGGTCTGTCATGTCCATTGACCTCTTTAATCTGAATAAATTACCCCGATTAGCGATGTCACCAGATAAACAGCAGCTTATAGCGAATTATAAATGTCGATTTGTTGGCGATATTTTTGTGAGTTGTGCTCACCAACTTGCTTAATCATACTTAACGTTGAAAAATAAGTTAGGACATAGGTCACATATAAAAAAGTATAAATTCTGCATACGTGATTAGTTTCACACTTATTGTTCGTGTGGTGATATTTTTTTGACGCATAGCATGCCTAAAACGCGCCATCATTATGATCTCGCTGGCAATTACGGGCACATAATACGCATTTAATTGATAAAGAATACGCTGTAAGGGTACACTGTACGAAAGATCTCAAGTACAGCGTCACAATGGAACATTTATCATTTTTTTGGCTGCCAAATAATAAAGATAAGCTTATAAACGCACTGGAATCCGAGTTTGCTCAGCTGGTAGAACAGTCCATCTCCACGGGTAAGATTTCGTTACCTCCTATTCCTGATGTCGTGCTTAAAATTCAGCAGTTATGTGTCGAAGAACACACCACGATTGCCGATGTTGCTAACTGTTTATTGGAAGATCCCGGATTAGCAGCGGTCGTTTTACGAGTCGCTAACTCTGTGATTTTCAATCGCAGAAATATCACCTGCAACGACTTAACTACAGCGGTATCTCGTCTCGGAATACTTCGTGTACGTGATATTGTTACCGCACAAGCGATTGAGCAACTTAAACACTCAGTTAATCTCACTAAAGAATGCAATGCCATCTTGGTGAAGAGTGCCGCGATATCGCGTGAGCTCGGTGCCGTCATGGTGATGTTGGTTCAATCGTTTCGTAGCCACGAGCCAGGCACTTATGGCCATCTAGAGCAAGAAAAGGCGTTATTGGTCGGTCTATTAGCCGATATTGGGTTATTTTGCCTAATTAATGAGTACCACTTGTACTTAGATAGGGGCAATTACTTAGACCCAGATATTGCATTGCAAATCTTCCAAACACGTTGTTCTGCCACAAGTAAACTAGTGCTTGAGCGTTGGGGATTTGACAACGACTTCAGAGAAGTATCCTCAAACGAAAAATACGAATTAACGCGACCAGAAGTGAGTTATCTCGACATCGCTAGAATTGCGCATCATTTATTGATGTTTCGCAATCACGATGAACGCATTGACGAACACGAAGTTGAATTCAACTTAACTGGTGCAGAAGTCTTGTATGAACTTAGTAACATGAGTGATACTGACTTCAATGATCAAATCCGTGCTGTACTCAATGCTAGCGGTTTGTAATTTATCGTTTTCTGATAATACCTTATCCGTGATAAAACGATTCGCTCAAGGCTGAGCTGTATGTGGTGAAATGTCTCTAATTTCAACCGATAGATAATTTGATTTATGCGTGTTGATGTTATCTCAAAAAGGAATCATTGAGCTTTATGTTTTCAGGGATGCTATTTATTTTCGCTCCGCTTGTAGTGGGGTATCTAATTCCTATATCTCGATCTTCGTTATTGGAGAAGATCAATCAGTCAACGTCCTACCTTATTTACGTCATTTTGTCGTTGATGGGTCTTAGTTTGGCGGCGCTCGATAATTTAAGCAGCAACTTACAAAGTATTCTCCTCTATGCGAGTACGTTTTTTTTGTGTCTAAGTGCCTGCAACCTGTTGGCTCTGCCTATTATTGATAAAATTATTCCACTCCAGACCAATCAGAATCAAAAGAAGCTACCGTTATCTTCGATGGCTTTAGAGTCAGTTAAGCTTATCGTGGTCGTTGGCGGAGGGTTAGTGGTTGGCCTGCTGTTACCCATTGATTTGAGTTGGGTAGATACAGCAAGCGAATGGATACTCTTTCTACTTCTATTTTTTATTGGTATTCAGCTGCGTAATAGTGGACTTACTCTGCGTCAAATCCTATTAAATAAACAAGGAATGGCCATTGCGGCTGTTGTCATCGCAACATGTATGCTTGGTGGCGTTTTTGCAGCGGTGCTTTTGGATCTTCCTCTTTATAAAGCACTCGCAATGGCTTCAGGTTTTGGCTGGTATTCCCTCGCAGGTATTTTAATGGGTGACGCTTTTGGTCCGGTATTTGGTGGCGCGTCGTTCTTGATTGAATTGATGAGAGAGCTAGTCGCACTGGTTGCCATTCCTCTCTTTATTCGTAGCTATCCGTGCACCGCAATTGGTTATGCCGGTGCAACAGCAATGGACTTCACCCTACCCGTTATTCAAACTACCGGTGGTGTGCGTTGTGTTCCTGTTGCTATCGTTAGCGGCTTTATTTTGAGTTTATTGGTACCAGTTATGATGCTTTTCTTTGTATCACTTGCTAGCTAGATCTCAGGTTTTCGCTTTAACATCCATTACAATACGGCAAAAATTTAAATACCCAGTTAACGTCAAAGTGGTCAATATTTTTTGGCAAGACCCCTCTTTCTTTTCGTCATTCAGCCCAACGATTTGTCACGACCAAATAGAAAGAAGGGAGAAACATCAACTGATGTGCATTGCGTTAATAAAGGGATAACAACCAGAAGGAAGAAGAATGAAACGCTTTGTCGTTGCAGCGCTCCTCGCTACAAGCTCAACTTTTACGCTTGCCGCAGATCAACAATGTCTTGCTAGCAAATATGATGGCTACGTCGATGCCTCACTACAGTGGTATCAAGATCTTGTTGATTTGACGGTTACCCAATATCCAGATCTGAAAGAAGTTAGCCAATGGTTCTTGGATGGACGTAAACATCACTTTGAATTAAACCGCGAAGCGGTTCACTACTTTCTAGAGAAGGACCCTAGCCGCGTTGCGACGGAACAGCCAATCGAAGCATGGTTAAAACTAGAGCAACATGACGTTAAGCAGTTAGCGACCCGAAGCGATAAGTTAGGTGAAGTTGCAAAACAGACATTTAGCGACCGTCAATCAACTAACCATCCAAAAAACTACGAGCTTCGTTCAGCATTCGCTGATCTGCTTAGTCATCCCCAACAAATTGATACCGCACTTAATAAGTACAATCAGTCAATAGAAAAGATTGAAAAGCAGAAATGTGACTAAGATTGCTCGCATTAGTCGTTGATTAGCATTCGATAACATCAGAGTGTTTTAACGTACTCAATCTAGAATTTTTTAATGTGAATATCGTAACCTTCACCTAAAATTTTCATTTCTACAACTTGGGTTTCAACAATTAAAACGGGACTTTGCGCCCGTTTTAGTTTAGATTGTGCCGCTCGCATTACCAAAATAACTACAAAGATTCTTTGCTATGGTTAAGGAACAAAAAACCGCTGATGTTAGCTTTGAGAGCTTGCTAAAGATCTTCACTGTCCCAGAAGGTCCGGACTCAACGTTAACTAAAATTGACGAGAGCCTCTCGCGAAATCTAAATCAATTTCTTCGTGAACACATCGTGGCAGAAGAAAAGCCTTTACGCGAAATCGAAAAAGACTTTTCTTCTGCTCAGATTCCTGAGCAGCCAGAGTTCGTGTCAGATCATACAGAGCACTTACTCGACACTTTGGTGTCGCACTCAGTTCACACATCTTCACCAAGCTTCATTGGTCATATGACATCGGCACTGCCTTATTTCTTGATGCCACTGTCAAAGATCATGATCGCCTTAAACCAAAACCTGGTAAAAATAGAGACTTCCAAAGCCTTTACGCCACTTGAGCGTCAAGTTTTGGGTATGCTGCATCGCTTGATATATGGTCAGAATGATACTTTTTACAATCAGTGGATGCACAGTGCAAACCACTCATTAGGCGCATTTTGTTCCGGCGGCACCATTGCCAATATCACTGCGCTTTGGGTAGCACGTAACAAAGCGTTAAGAGCCAATGGCTCATTTAAAGGCGTTGAGAAGGAAGGCCTTTTTAAAGCCATGAAGCACTATGGCTATGATGGCTTAGCGGTGCTAGTGTCTGAGCGTGGTCACTACTCCCTTAAGAAAGCAGCCGATGTATTAGGGCTAGGCCAAGAGGGCTTGGTTGCGGTTAAAACCGATGCCAACAACCGTATTATTGTCAACGACCTGAAAGCGAAAATTGTTGAGCTCGAAAAACAAAATATCAAGCCTATTGCTGTTATTGGTGTGGCTGGGACAACAGAGACAGGTAATGTTGATCCATTGCCTGAAATCGCTGAAGTCTGCCAAGCTCACAGCTGTCACTTCCATGTGGATGCCGCATGGGGTGGCGCAACACTTATGTCTAACCATCACCGTCACCTTCTTAAAGGTGTGGAAATGGCAGACTCAGTAACTATTGATGCGCACAAGCAGCTCTACATCCCGATGGGCGCTGGTATGGTTCTGTTCAAAGACCCTGACGCAATGAAATCCATAGAGCATCACGCTCAATATATATTGCGCAAAGGTTCAAAAGACCTAGGCAGCCATACATTAGAAGGTTCACGTTCGGGGATGGCGATGTTGGTCTACGCCGCAATGCACATCATAAGTCGCCCAGGTTACGAGCTTCTGATTGACCAAAGCATTGAAAAAGCTCGATACTTTGCGGATTTAATCAAACAGCAAGATGATTTCGAGTTAGTTTCTGAACCAGAGCTTTGTCTGCTCACATACCGTTATTTGCCGCCATTCATCCGTGAAGCATTAGCACAAGCAGAAGGCTCACAAAAAGAACAACTGAATGAGCTGATCAATGAGTTAACACAGTTTATTCAAAAGCGTCAGCGCGAAACGGGCAAATCGTTCGTTTCACGTACAAGACTGAACCCAGACCAATGGCAACGCATGAATACGATAGTGTTTCGAGTGGTTTTGGCAAATCCACTGACCACAAAAGAAATTTTGAGCTCAGTGCTTGATGAACAACGCGAAATCGCCAAGCAAGCACCAAATTTGATGAAAAGAATTCAACAGCTGGTTGTTGATATTCAATCGTCTTAACAGCAAGATCGAGTTACATCAATTTGAAATTTTTTTTCGTTTTGATGTAACTCAAACATCATTATCGCGCGACTAGCGCAACAAAACTTCGTTTACACATCCAATTCTGTAGTTTTTACAACATTTTGTTTGAGGCCTGTCAAATTCTCACTAAATAGTACCCGTTATTGGTTTAGACTGATTGAAGATCAGGTTTATACTGATTCTATGGCGCTGGTTGTTTTCGTTAACGCCCCACTCTACTCCGGAATCTTCGTGTTTCCTTTCGTTAGCAGAGCCAGCGAGTTGTTCTCTATACCCTCGTGAACACTATGAATACATTAGAAAAAATTCAAAAAAACCTGGAGAATTTCAGTAAGTCAGAGCGCAAAGTTGCGGAAGTAATTATGGCGTCTCCACAAACTGCAATTCATTCAAGCATTGCAACGCTGGCTAAAATGGCCGACGTTAGTGAGCCCACTGTAAACCGCTTCTGTCGTCGTCTGGACACCAAGGGCTTTCCAGATTTTAAGCTTCACTTGGCACAGAGCCTAGCCAACGGCACCCCTTACGTTAACCGTAATGTGGAAGAAGACGATGGCCCAGACGCGTACACCCATAAGATTTTCGAATCGACGATGGCGTGTTTAGATGTCGCGAAAAATAGCCTAGATCCAATGCAAGTGAACCGTGCGGTCGATTTGCTAACGCAAGCGAAGCGCATTTCATTCTTTGGCCTTGGTGCATCATCTTCTGTTGCCCGAGACGCACAAAACAAGTTTATTCGCTTTAATATTCCAATTACTTGTTTTGAAGATATTGTTATGCAGCGCATGAGTTGTATCAACTGCAGTGATAATGATGTTGTGGTTCTTATTTCTCATACCGGTCGAACAAAGAGTCAGGTAGAAATAGCGAACCTTGCTCGTGAAAATGGCGCAACAGTTATTGCGATTACAGCGAAGGATTCTCCTCTAGAAAAGGCAAGCTCGCTGGCCATCACGCTCGATATTCCAGAAGATACCGACGTTTACATGCCAATGGCAAGCCGAGTTGTACAAATGACAGTGATTGATGTGCTAGCAACTGGCTTCACTCTTCGCCGTGGTACAGGTTTCCGTGAGAACCTAAAACGCGTAAAAGATGCGTTGAAAGACAGTCGCTATGACAAACTAAGCCAGTACTAAGCACTAAAGCTTAGTCAATACTTTATCTAGGGGAGCTCAAGGCTCCCCTTTTGTTTTAATGCTGCTAAGGGAGCAATCACCCTAAGTCGTTGACACTCGATAAGTCCGTTCTTGATTCCAGTACTTCAACAGAACTGACATGTTGTGCACTCTCAGCTGCGCACTCTCCGCTACAATCACAGACTTGCTGCAATATGTGTATCAAACGTTCCTGATTAAGAGGTAAAGGATTCCCTTTGATTGCCATTGATTTAAGCGCATCATTCGCCACTTGCTCAAAAGAGGTTTGGCATACTCCAAATTGAGCCAGTAGCGGTAACGCTAACTTATCTAGCACCATATTTACCCAAAGAATTCCATCGTGTTCGTTAGCATTTACTCGCTCAGTAACTAATTGGGCCAGCTTGCGATAACGACTTATCACATCATTCCTACCCGCGAGTTTAGCGGCGTTAATGTTCTCCTGCATCACGTGCGGAGCTAGGCGAGCCGTAATAACGCTATGGGGGGCGTCTAACTTGCCTCCTAACGCCGATGCTAACCCATGAGCGGCACCTAATTTGGCATTAGTAATCGCCATACCACCAAGCAATGCAGCGAACGATAAATCAGAGCGCGCCTTATGATTATCTTGCTTACAAGCGGCAATCACTGAACGGCTTAAACGGCGTAGCCCCTCTTCGCAGACCATATCAGTAAGAGGGTTTGGCTCACCACACACATACGCTTCCATTAAATGAGTGAACGCATCCATTGCGCCACGTCCAGATGTGTATTGGTCGGTCCCGTAAGTAAGTGTCGGGTCTACAATGGCAACGTCTGCGAGCATATCAGGGCTTCGAAGACTCACTTTCACTTTATCTTGTCCAGATTTCAGCACAGCATTTCTGGTCACTTCTGAACCGGTGCTTGCTGTCGTAGGAATTGCAATAAAATGAAGAGGCTTTGCTTTTAAAGGGACGCTTCTTCCTACCACTTCTACGTAATCGTAAACATTGCCTTGATTGGGAATAATGGCAGCTAAGGCTTTGCCCATATCGATGACGCTGCCACCACCTATCGCAACCACCATATCAGGTTGGAATTTTCTACCGAGCACTGCGGTCTCTTCTACCATCGTGATGTATGGTTCACCAACGATAGCTACGTGCTGGTAACGCATATTTTGAGCTTTAAGATATTGGATAATGGGGGCGGCTCGTTGGGTATCCTGCCCAGTGACCAGCAAAACACTGTAGCCAAATTGGTTAATAACGGATAATGAAGATTGAAGTGCACCTTCACCAAATATAATCCTTGTTGCAGTCATAAACTGAAACATGCACACCCTCCCAAAAGAATATCCCCAAATAACCTCTCGCCCTCTGATTTAACACTTATGTTAGAGTTGAAGTTATTTGCGTATAGCCAAAATAGATTGCTATTTTTTTAAACAAAAAAAATTGACCAATTCCACCTTGCCATCATTAACCCTTTAGAATGTATGTTTTTTATGCGTCACTTCACATACTTCAGAGCCGTAAAATAAGAACACGCGTTTAGTTTTTATTCGATAGATTTCACCTATAGAACCAAGAGGTAATTGCCGCTTTATTTCCGTATCTGGATCGGGCATAGTTACTCCAACAAAAGAAAGCGCACTCAGCCGCTATGTTTTGTACGCTTTCAAAAAAGAATAGATTTAGGAGAAATAAGATTATGTTCGTTGTTATCTTTGGTCGCCCTGCATGTCCTTTCTGTGTTCGTGCAAAAGAGCACGCAGAAACGCTAAAAGCAAAACGTGATGACTTCAACTACCGTTACGTTGATATTCACGCTGAAGGTATTTCTAAAGCAGATCTTGAGAAAACAGTTGGTAAACCAGTTGAAACCGTTCCTCAGATCTTTATCGACCAAGAGCATATCGGTGGCTGCGACGAGTTCGAAGCATACGCGAAAGAGCACCTAGGTCTATTTGACGAGTAATAAAGACTGTTTTCAAAAAAGCCGCTTCATGCGGCTTTTTTATTATTTTTCAGCTGGTTATTACGTTAAGTCAACTAATGGTAAAACCTAAAAAAATTCACTTATCTTTTTGCTATATTTAGTTACAATTCACAGTTCTTAATCTTTTTTGGCACACACTCTACCGAGCCACACAGTGAACATAGACGTCGTATACCTTCTCGAGCAAAACCCTATCCTTCTAATCTTCGTCGTATTAGCCATTGGCCTTGCCATCGGAAAAATTCGATTTGGCAAATTACAATTAGGCAACTCTATTGGCGTTCTTATTACCTCTTTGGTAATGGGCCACCTTGGTTTCTCATTTAATGCAGAAGCTTTAACCATTGGCTTTATGCTGTTTATCTACTGCGTTGGCATTGAAGCTGGACCAAACTTTTTTGGTATATTCTTCAGAGATGGTAAGCATTATTTTATTTTAAGCATGACCGTTCTCGTGTCTGCGGTCAGCTTAACGTATGGCTTGAGTCACTATTTCGGCCTCGATTTTGGCTTATCTGCCGGTATGATGGCAGGCGCATTGACCGCAACGCCAGTACTGGTTGGTGCACAAGATGCTCTTAACTCTGGCCTTGCGACTATACCGCGGAATATGGAATTTTCTCTGGTATTAGAAAATCTATCCGTAGGCTACGCGATGGCTTATCTGGTCGGCTTAATTAGCATGATCATGTTTGCTAAATTGTTGCCAAAACTGCAAAAACAAAACCTTTCTGATTCCGCGCAGCAAATCGCACAAGAGCGTGGCCTTGGAAATTCAAGCCAGAGAAAAGTGTATTTACCCATTATTCGAGCTTACCGAGTGGGCCCAGAGCTAATTGACTGGACTGATGGTAAAAACTTACGAGAACTGGGTATTTATCGTCAAACTGGCTGTTACATTGAACGAATCCGCCGCAATGGTATTCTCGCCCACCCAGATGGTGATGCTATCTTGCAAGAGGGAGATGAAATTGCATTGGTTGGCTTCCCTGACAGCCATGCTCGATTAGACCCTAGCTTCCGTAATGGTAAAGAAGTATTCGACCGTAACTTGCTTGATTTACGCATCGTTGAAGAAGAAATCGTCGTAAAAAGTGACGCTATCGCTGGTAAACGTTTATCGGATTTGAATTTGTCTGAGTTTGGCTGTTTCTTAAACCGCGTAGTTCGCGCTCAGATTGAAATGCCTATGGACTTAGACATTGTGCTCGCTAAAGGGGACGTCCTTCAAGTGAGCGGCGAGAAAAGCCGAGTACATGGACTGGCGGAAAAAATCGGTTTCATCTCGATCCACAGTCAAATGGCCGATTTGCTCGCTTTTTGTAGCTTCTTTATTTTGGGTATTCTGTTTGGCCTCATCACAATGACGTTCGGTCAGGTGTCTTTCAGTTTGGGTAATGCGGTGGGTCTTCTGTTATCCGGTATTACGCTTGGTTTCTTACGAGCAAATCACCCTACTTTCGGTTATGTCCCACAAGGGGCGCTGAATATGGTCAAAGATCTAGGGTTAATGTTCTTTATGGTGGGAATTGGTCTAAGTGCAGGTGGAAAGATGTTCGAGCACCTAACGCAAGTAGGTCCAAAAGTCATTGGTTTGGCATTTATTGTCAGTGTCGTGCCTGTGGTTCTGGCTTACTTAGTTGGCGCACACGTACTCAAGATGAACCGTGCCCTGCTCTTCGGTGCCATTATTGGCGCCCGTACTTGCGCTCCAGCTATGGATGTCGTTAACGACTACGCTAAGTCCACCATCCCTGCCCTTGGTTATGCGGGTACCTATGCGATTGCGAATATTTTAATGACGCTAGCTGGTACGATTCTGATAATACTAAGTTAATACTCACTTTGACTATGATATACAAAAAGGCGCTCAATGAGCGCCTTTTGTTTATTGGTTATCTAGTCTGTGATTAGATTTGAATGAAGTCTGCTTCAACTGCTGGATTCACATCCGCTTCGTAATCTACGCCTTCAACGCCGAAACCAAATAGTTTCAAGAACTCTTCTTTGTACTCAACGTAGTCAGTCAGCTCTTTTAGATTCTCAGTCGTAATTTGAGGCCATAGCTCACGACAGTGCTGCTGAATGTCGTCACGAAGTTCCCAGTCATCCAGACGTAGGCGGTTCATCTCATCAACTTCTGCCGTGCTACCGTCTTCTTTGTATAGACGTTGGCTGAACATAC
This sequence comes from Vibrio sp. D431a, assembly GCF_030248655.1. Taxonomy (NCBI): domain Bacteria; kingdom Pseudomonadati; phylum Pseudomonadota; class Gammaproteobacteria; order Vibrionales; family Vibrionaceae; genus Vibrio; species Vibrio sp. D431a. The sequence continues at coordinate 203,917 of NZ_JAHGAP010000009.1, forward strand.
GGTAGATTTGTTCCATACAGCCTTCGTGCACACCTTCTTCGCGCATTTTCTTGAATACCATTGCGATATACAGTGGCATAACAGGAATTGCAGAACTCGCCTGAGTTACAACAGATTTAAGTACCGCAACATTGGCACTGCCGCCTGTTGCTGCTAACTTGTCGTTTAGCGCTTTCGCTGCACGGTCTAGGTCCATTTTTGCTTTACCTAGTGCACCATCCCAATAAATTGGCCAAGTTAGCTCAGTACCAATGTAGCTGTACGCGACGGTCTTACAACCTTCAGCAAGAACACCAGCATCAGACAACGCATTGATCCAAAGTTCCCAATCTTCACCGCCCATTACAGTGACAGTGTCTTTGATTTCTTCTTCTGTTGCAGGCTCAACGCTAGCTTCGATGATCACATCTTTGTTGGTATCAACAGCCGTTGATGTGTAAGTTTCACCGATAGGTTTAAGAGATGAACGAACTAATTCACCAGTTTCTGGCATTTTACGTACTGGAGATGCCAGTGAGTAAACCACCATATCGATTTGACCTAAGTCTTCTTTGATCAGCTCGATAGTTTTCTGTTTCGCTTCATTTGAGAAAGCGTCGCCGTTTAAGCTTTTTGCGTACAGGCCTTCTTCACGCGCTAGCTTTTCAAAAGCAGCGGCATTGTAAAAACCTGCTGTACCTGGTTTCTTCTCAGTACCTTCTTTTTCGAAGAAAACACCGATAGTTGATGCACCGCCACCAAATGCCGCAGCGATACGAGAAGATAGACCGTAGCCACTTGATGCACCAACAACAAGAACACGCTTAGGTGCGTTTTTGATTGGACCTTGCGCTTTGGTGTACGCAATTTGTTCTTTTACGTTAGCTTCACAACCAACAGGGTGCGTTGTAGTACAGATAAATCCACGAATTCTAGGTTTGATGATCATATTCAACTTCCTTTAAAAAACCTTGTTAGGATAAAAGTTTCGTTGGGATTTCGCATCTAATTTCTGTAAAAATGCTCTTAAAAGGCAAGTGGTTGGAGCACTATCCCACCATCCACTCCCCAAGAATACAAAAAAGCACCTCATTGAGGTGCTTTTCTTAACATTAGTTGTCTATTATGCCGCCGGATTCAACTGCGACTTTTTTGGGCTATGAGTTCGCACTTCAGAAAAGTCATGACTAAAGTGGTCAACTTGAATCGCCTTGTAGCGCAATTTATCTGCAGCCATGATTTGATCAATTTCTTGTTCAGTTAACACGCCTGCTTCAAATGCTTGCTGCAAACGATCATGTAGCAGACCTTTACGAGCCACTTTACCATCCTTCGCAGCCTTCATAAGTTTACGCTCCAAAGGTTTAATGTCGTACATTGCAAGGAATGCATTCTCCATTAAGCCTACGCTGTCATCCTCTGATTTTCCGATGTAGCACAGATGCGTGAGGCGATCACGTTGCGCGCCTGGCGTTATCATCGCTTCAGCCAAATTCACACACAGCTCATCACTTGGCTTATTGAAATGATTACCAAGCGGGAACAATAGCCCCTTAAGCACACCGCCAACATATTTCACAGGGAAGTTGGTGTAAGCCTCATTTAATGACTTAGAAGCGTTATACAAACAGTGTTGAACAGCGTAATGAACGAAGTCTAGATCGCCTTGCTGACGGCCTTCATCTTCATACTTTTTCAAGGCAGCAGATGCCATGTATAGATAGCTTAATCCATCACCCAAACGTGCGGAGATCATTTCTTTACGCTTCAAGTCTCCACCTAAGGTTAACATCGCAAAGTCTGCACTTACTGCAAGTGCACGACTGAGACGAGTAATGTCTTTGTAGTATTGCTGCGTTGGGCCACTCATGTGCGCGTTAACAAATCGAGAACCAGTTAGTGCTGCACCAAATGCACCGAATGTATTACCGAGCGCGTGCTTGATGTGTTTAAAGAGTAAGTTATCAAATTCTTCCGCACCTTGTTCAGAATCTGGATTCGCCGCGGCTTCCATTTCTTTTAGAACATATGGGTGACATCGAGTCGCACCTTGACCAAAAATCATCAGGTTACGAGTCAGAATATTCGCGCCTTCAACGGTGATAGCAACCGGGACCCCAAGGTAATGTTTAGCAAGATAGTTCATTGGGCCATCTTGAATCGCACGACCCGCATGGATATCAAACGAATCATTTAGAATGGTACGCGCGATTTCCGTCATGTGGTACTTGGCAATCGCGGTTACAATCCCAGGTTTTTCTTTCATATCGAGAGAAGTCGTCGTTAGCGTACGCGTCGCTTCTAGTAGGTAAGTAAGACCACCAATGCGCCCCATTGCTTCTGCAACACCTTCAAACTTACCGATCGACATTCCAAACTGTTTACGCACGTAAGCATAAGCACCTGTTGTACGTGTAGTAAGGTGACCAATCGCTGTGCCAAGCGCTGGAAGAGAGATACCACGCCCCGCAGAAAGACACTCAACCAGCATACGCCAACCTTTACCTGCGTAATCAGCGCCACCGATCAACCAGTCCATAGGGATGAAGACATCTTCACCACGAGTTGGACCATTCATGAACGCAGACCCCAGAGGATCATGGCGTTCACCTATCTCGACACCTTCATGGTCAGCGGGAATCAACGCACATGTAATGCCAACCTCTTTCTTGTCTCCAAGTAGCCCTTCAGGATCTTGCAGTTTAAATGCTAACCCGAGCACTGTCGCAACTGGCGCAAGCGTGATGTAGCGTTTATTCCAACTAACTCGCACGCCAAGCACTTCTTTGCCTTCATGGGTGCCGTAACAAACTACGCCTTGATCAGGTATGCCACCCGCATCAGAACCCGCTTCAGGGCCAGTTAGGGCGAAACAAGGGATGTCTGTACCATCAGCTAAACGAGGCAACCAGTAATCTTTTTGCTCTTGCGTACCATAGTGCGATAGCAGCTCACCAGGACCAAGAGAGTTCGGTACCATTACCGATACTGCGGTACTGATACTTCGAGTCGCAATACGAGAAACAATGGTTGAGTTCGCCAAAGCGGAAAATTCACGACCACCATATGCTTTCGAGATGATCAAAGAGAAAAATCGCTCTTTACGTAGGTACTCCCATACTTCAGGCGGTAAATCCCTGTCTTCTTTGACAATCTTCTGGTCATCAAGCATTTCTAGCAGGGTCTCAAGCTCATTATCCATAAATGACTGCTCTTCTGCCGTCAGTGTAGGCGTTGGATAATGATGCAATGTTGTGAAGTTTGGCTTGCCTGAGAATAGTTCGGCATCCCACCATACACTACCCGCTTCCATCGCCTCTTTCTCGGTGCTAGACAGAGGCGGCAATACTTTTTTGAACACTTTAAAAGCCGGGTCACTAATCCATTTTCTTCGTAGAGAGCTCATAGTTCAGATCCTTTTGTTCACGTAACCGCTCGGGGTATAATCTTATTATTGGTTTAACTTTCTTATTTGTCTTATGCCAACTGCTTTGCTGACATTCCTGCTGACAAATATGGAATCAGTAAATCGACGACAGATTTCACATCGACTTCCTTTTCAAACTTACTTTCTGCCAGCTCCGAAAGAGCCTGGCTTGAAGCCATCGTAAATACACAGGTTCCTAACGTGAAGTGCAATCGCCAAAACAACTGTTCTTCACATAGTTCCGGGTTCGCCTTCATTATCGAGAAAGTGAAAAGGTTCAGTACCTCTTCGTATCTGGTGGTAATGAACCAGCGTAGATGACCTTGAACGTCTGTATAACCGCGGCCAATTAACAACATAAATAGCGCAGTACCATTTGGGCGTACATCGTTTAATGTACGTAAAGGTAATCGCAATGACTCAAAGACATCGTCCATGTTGTAGCTATCGCGCGTGTTTAACTCAATTAATGAAGTCTTAATGCTCGGCATTAGTGCTTCTAAATACCTATCTAAAACCGCTCTAACCAGCGTTTTTTTATCGCCAAAGTGATAGTTTACCGATGCTAAGTTAACGTTAGCTTTACCTGTTATCGTTCTTAGCGAAGTATCATTAAAGCCATGTTCAGCAAAGAGTCCTTCTGCGACATCGAGTATTTTTTCTTTTGTTGATGTTCTCGGGGCCATTTTAATCACTCGTATTAAACAACTGTTTGAAAATATACTCCCGAAACTTCAGATTAACAAATGATTAACATCACACTTTAACCAATTGGTCTGACCAGACAATAAAAGGTGTGATCTAATCTTTTGAAATTCAATCGAATACTCCAGTGAAGCTTGTCAGAAGAAAACGATCAAATTTCTCAGTCCATCGCAATTGAAACGCTAACAATAGCCTTGGCGGCTCGGAGTGAGCGACGAGAGAATGAAATACATCTTCGGTTCTAGGGGAGATAAAATGAGAAACACAGAAGTTAGTAACTTCGCCAAGTTGGTAATCCATCTCGATTTTTCTATTACTTTCGGGTGTGTAAGAAGCTAGAAAGCATTAAGTAGAAATTTTTTGAAAAAAAATGGAACTGTTTGGAAAAGGCTCGGTCTGAATATACGTAACAGTTAGGGCATTTGAAGTTTCACTGGCCGTCAAACTTGTTTCCATCTAATTGTTACGTTGCTGCTTTTTTCTTATTAACTCCTATGTTTGTATCCGCCCAGTCAAATTTTCGGCTGGGCTTTTTTTCGCCTGTAGATTTACCAAGCGCCTCTTTCGATGATTTGCCCCATCTCCATAAGCTAGGCCTTAGTTGGTCACAAAAGTAACCACCCTGAAGTGGTTGATGTGCCAATCTGCAGACATAAAAAAGCCTCCCGAATGGGAGGCTTTACTAAACAGTGTGTATCTTACGCTTGCGCTTTCTTAGGCAAAGAAAAGTGCAGTAACGCGTAGCCAAGTAACGCGGCTGTCGTCGAGCCCATTAAGATACCTAGTCGAGCATAGGTATCAAACTCAGGGCTTACATTTCCAAACGCTAAAGAGGAAATGAATATAGACATTGTAAAACCGATACCACACAACACAGAGACCGCAAAGATATGCTTGAAGTTAATGCCTTCCGGTAACTTAGCTACACCCATTTTCACAGCTGCCCAACTAAAGGTGAAGATACCTAGAGGCTTACCAACCAGTAGCCCCAAAGCAATACCTAATGGCAGCATTGAAGTTAGGCCTGACATCGATACGCCTTCTAGCGAAATCCCCGCATTTGCAAATGCGAATAGAGGTAAGATACCAAATGCCACGTATGGATGAAGTGCGTGCTCCATGTGCTTAAGTGGGGAATGTTCGCCCTGTTTACCCTTAAGAGGAATAGCAAAGCCGATCACTACGCCTGCAAGTGTTGCGTGAACACCAGATTTAAGTACCGCAAACCATAAGATCGCGCCGACTATCATGTATGGCGTCAGTTTCGTTACTTCCTTCGCATTCAACATGAACAGGACACCAGTCATGATGAAGCCAACAAGCAGCGCCATGCTAGAAAGATCACCTGTGTAAAACAGTGCAATAATAACAACCACGCCTAAATCGTCGATGATAGCGAGAGCTAACAAAAACACTTTAAGGCTTACTGGTACGCGCTTACCTAGTAGCGCCATGATACCTAGAGCAAATGCAATATCCGTCGCAGCTGGAATGGCCCAGCCAGAAACCGCCTCTGGGTCGTTAGCATTAAACGCAACGTAAATAAGAGCAGGGGCTAACATACCACCAACCGCTGCAATCGCAGGGAAAATTGCGGTTTCTTTTGATTTTAGCGCTCCTTCAAGTAGCTCTCGCTTCACTTCAAGGCCAATAAGTAAGAAGAAAACAGCCATTAGGCCGTCATTAATCCAGTGAGAAACTGACATACCGAATACATAAGTATGCAGTACAGATTGATAAGTTTCGCCCAGCGGTGAGTTAGCAATGGTCATCGCAATTGCCGCTGCGATTACGAGAAGAATACCACCTGCTGATTCCATTTTGAAAAAGTCACGAATGACATCGTTCATGGTTTCGTCCTTATATTTATTATCTTAATAAACGATTAACAAAGAGTGATAAGAGTGTATAGCTGTCGAAAACTTTAGAATAATCGCTTCTTCAGAGTATAAACTTCGGTTTTTTCGATGTTAAGTTTACTATACATCGTATTTTCCAACATGACACTCAATTTTGATCGGAGATCGTATTTGTTTTTGTCGCACCAAATATTTATCAAGATGATGAGAAAATCAGCATAACACGGCTTGTACCATCATGATAACCCCGTACTTTTGAGAAAAAGCTAGGAAGCTTCGCGCACTAAAAAACCACCCGTAGGGGGTGGTTTTCTTCACAACTCAATAGCCTGTCAGCTGCATAAAGCCCCAAGCCTCATTGGAGCCGGAGGCTAAAGTAGGCCCTTCCCAGTAAGGTATTACAAAGGGTAGCCACATATCTGACTTGATAATGCGGGTAGTCAAATTAATTTGATGCTTCGGAATATTGATAATCCATTGCAAAGGTAACCTTCTTCCATTGGATAAACTGGTCACTTGCATTGGCTTGATACTGATATCATCGTCTGAGAGGTTGATGACTTTACCTGAGCGTGTCGACAACGTGCCAAACACGTGCGGTGTTTGCCCATGGTGACGATAACGGCTAACAGTTAATGCTCGACCATCATCTAAATTGAAAACAAACCAATCCCAGCCTTGTTGCCCCTCACCAATTAAGCCGCTGCCCCACTCTTTTTGCGCCCAAGCAGAACCCGTCACTAAGAATCGCTTACCATTTAAGCTTAAGCTGCCTTTTACTTTTAAAAATGGAGCACTGAAGCTGAAAGAAGCAACAGATTGCAACGCATGTTTAACTTGGAAACCTTTGTCTCCATTCACGACAAAGGGGCCGTTTGTCATGGTATTGAGCTCAAGTCCAAACGTATCAGTATTCACATTCAAGTTACCCGGGAAAGGCGTCGCACCGAGTGATCGCCAAGTCCAATTATCAATCCATAACCTGAAAGGACGATTGATCATACCAGCTTGGCCTATCCCTCCTCTAGCTACCCGTTGCTCTTTCCATACATGCGAGCCATGACTGACGACAACATGTGAAATGTACAATTGAGGGTTCTGCCAACCGCTGGTTTCTCGCTCGTCCGTCGCAACCCTGAAATAGCTCCATTGAACATTGTAGATCTTGCCTTGCTCATCTTTTAGCTTCGCAAAGTAGTGCCACCATTCATGCTGGTACTCGGGATGAAAGCGAAAGTCTGAGGGTAAAGAGACATGCTCATTAGGTAGTACAGGCTCGAAAATCGTTTGATTTTCACGCGTTAAGATAGAATCAAGTTCGCTTTCTCGTGTTGCTGTCGCCTCTAACCAAAAAGTTGAGTAAAAAGCAGCCCCAGTCAGAAAAGCGAACGTAACAATAATGAGCGTTGAAACCAACAAGCGTTTTTTAGAGCCCATTTTTTTCATTACAACGCGTCCCTTAATGACTTCATCGGTGTACTTTTGATCATTCTAATAACTGGCAATGCGCCAGCAACCATGATGGCAAGCATCGCCCAAGCAATGGTTTGAGCATACTCCCATGGAATCGTTTGAAGCTCTAGAGACCAGCCAAATGATTGCTTAATGATAATATCAACGATCAAATGTGCGAGCGCCAAGCCGAGCGGCACTGCAATAATCGCAGAAATGGCTCCGAAGACGAATAGCTGCAAACCACCTAATACGACAAGTTCTTTTCCGGACACACCCATGCACCTTAATAAGGAAAAATGCCGCTGCCGTGAAAGTTCTCCTGCCAACGTCGCAAAGAATAAACCAAACACTGCAATAATCAGCGTGATATTGCCCAAGGTTCCTGCTATCGCAAAGGTATGATCAAACACTCTCATTGCTTGGCTATAAATATTACCGTTATCAAACACACGATCTTGCGGGAGACGGAATACATTCTCTAAGCGATTTTTCAGCCCTTCTCCATTGACGTTATCTTTTAATACTACGCCAAGACCAACATTACCCGTACCTGCAAATGCATACAGCCAATTCCGGTGCGACATCATCACCTGGTTATATGGGTTTCCATAATCGTAGTAAACGCCTACGACTTGCCAGTCACCACCAAGCGGTTCTTGCAAGTTAATGAAATCGCCAGGGCGGATATCCAGCTTCAAGGCCATCGACTCACTGACCATTAAGCTCTTGGTAGCGTGCAGTTGATACCAGTAATTTGGGACACCTAACTTGACGGTAAGTGAGTCTAACTCACCTTCAGAAGAGCCCGTACTCACAACTTGCAGAGCACCATGCTCGGTCGGCATATCTTTTTCCCAGCGCCACCAAACCGAGTTCACCTCTGGCTGATTCTGGAGCCATGCGCTCATCCTAGCGGCTGAATTGTTGGTCGGATAGATGTACACATCAGCGGCTAATCGCTGATTTAGCCACTTATCGGTTGTATCTCGAAAGCTTCCGACCATTGTTTCTACACCAATGTTTGCCGCCAGCGCTAACATAAACGCCATCGTAGCCACACCGCGATAGCTCATGCTGGCTGCTGCATCAGCAAAAAACCAACGGACACGAACCCATCGCATGGTATAAGAAAAACTTTGGAACATATGCCACATAATAAATGGCATAAACAACGCCACACTAACCAACATCAGCGCAATAATAGCAAAGCCGGTTTCTTGTGTTTTCGGCGCCTGATATACCGCTATTGCAGCGACACAAAACGCACACGCCGCAAGCGCCTGCCAAGAGAACTCTCTTCCAGCAAATCGCATTAGCGACAGTCGAGAAGAGAGGCGGATTGGTTGTGACTTCAGCAAACGGATTAATGGCCACAGACACGATATCAACGCACCCATCGCTGCCATGATTAGACTGTATAAGCTAGATTGCCATGACCATCCTATGGTTAAGCCTACGTTGGCATCATACAAATCACTCAGGCTCGAAGACACTGCTGGGATAAGCTCATTTGCTAAGATCAAGCCAAAAAAGTTACCACACGCCCACGCAATAAAGACGAGCAAAGACAACTCTAGCAATAAGGCTTGCGCTAACTGTGTTCCGTTAACACCAGTCTGTCTCAAAATACCTACCAAACGTTGTCGCTGGATGAAAGACAGAGACATCGCTTGATAAAAAATAAACAACCCGACCAAAAACGACAGCATTCCCATCGCGGTGAGATTCATATGGAATGCGTTAGTTAGCGACTCAAGCTCAGTACGCGTATTCCTAACAAGCGTCATTCCGTTTGGCAGCATGTTTTTCAGTGCTATTAGCTTTTCCTCTGGCATTTCACCACAAGAAATCGCAGACAAACCTGAGCTCCGCTTGAGCATACGCAACAACGATATATCAGTAACCAGCCGAGTACCCGAAAGCATCTTGTCCTTATCTACTTGAATAGGCCCAAGACGGCTTCCGTCATTCATCTCAATGAAGTCCCCATCCTGCCAACTCATGTAAGCGGCCAAATCTTGACTAACAAGAATAGGATAAGGAGGCTTCATTAGTGATAAAACAGGCATCTCACCTAGCGATTTTCCTTGTTGTAGTGGGATCATCGCGACAGGATCTATCCCCACCAACATCAGGCTCATATCGGTCTTGGCATCTAGATGAAGCACGTCAAACGGTGCACATTGATTAAACCCAGCTCGACGTAACTGAATATAGAAACCTTGAGGAATTTTATTGGCAGAGTGCTTCGTTCGGATTCGGTATGGCAAAGGATTAGAGAAAAGTTTTTCCCCAGTGGCATAACTTTGTTTTGCATGCTGGTTGATAGAAGTAACACCAACAAGGAGGGACACGCCTAAAGTTAATCCCAGCCAGACAAGAATAATTTGTAGAGGGTAACGACGGTAATGACCGAGTAGTGCCTTAACTACGGGCCATAACATGTAGCTGCCCTCCTTGAAGTCGAATCTTTCCTTCCATATGGGCGGCCACTTTTTCACTGTGCGTCACTAACAGCAAAGTACACTCCAATTGGCGAGCGAGACTCGTTAATAAGCGCATTACTGCTTCTGCGTTTCGCTCGTCTAGGCTACCAGTTGGCTCATCAGCAAGCAGGATTTTGGGTTCCATATAAAGGGCGCGAGCAATCGCCGCACGTTGTTGCTGCCCACCAGACGCCTCTTCCGGATAACGTCCTAGCAATGGCATTAAGTCCAAAGCAGAAAGAATTTGACGCCACAACTCTTTATCTTCCGGCAGACCTTTTAACTGACGACAAAAACGAATATTGTCGGCAATATTAAGTGTAGGAAGCAGGTTGAATTGTTGGAAGATATTACCAATATTGTTGCGGCGATAAAGGGTTCTTAAATGCTCCGGTGCTTCATGCATAGCAAAATTTGGAAACTGCACTTCACCAGAGTCAGCAGTATCTAATCCGGCGATTAAATTCAGCAGAGTACTTTTACCCGAACCACTTTCTCCCATCAGAGCAACTTGGTCGCCTTGCTGCAATGTTAATTCTGCCCCTTGTAATACAGGGTGAAACTCTCCCCCGTCTACATAGCCTTTACATAGGTCTGACAGTTTTAACATTGATTATGCCGCTCGGATGGTGTTTAAAAATTGGGATCAGAATCTACACTAAAATCCTGTTAGTAGAAAGTATTTTGAATGCTTGATCACACTATGGAAGTACAAATGCAACTCGATTCACTTTCTGTTGCTAATTTTGTTGACGTTTTGAGCAGATTTTTGCAGCCAAAATAAACTCTGTTCCTCCTTACTGGCCAATCAGGTTTTTCATCCATTTTCGGCTAACCATTCTTGGCAAGCAAATCGCCCACTTCACAACTTCTTCCGTCAAAAAGAGTAAGTAAACCCATTGTGGGTCCCAATTGAGATAAATCGCTGCAAATGCTGCGAGTGGAATCCCGATCACCCACTGCGCCAAGATGTCTTGATACAAACAAAACTTAACATCACCGCCCGCACGTAATACACCAACAATCGCCATCATCGGTACCGAGCGTAACACGACACCCAACGCAAGAATCACCATAAACTGTTCAGCTAGCTCGCGAGTGTCTGTTGTCAGTGCACTAAACGCATTAAGGATCCATTGATTTGACACTATCAACAAGACGGCGACCACAAATGCGATAAGCACATTCAAAATGACCGTCGCCCATGCTTGATAATAAACAGGTTCAAAATTACGAGCGCCGAGCTGGTTCCCGACTAGAACTGCAGCCGCATTCGATAAACCAATCATCATCGCCAATGCGATCGACTCAACAGGTGTCATTACGGAAAGTGCCGCCAAACCTTGTACACCTGCTTGCCCCATGATGGCGTGATAAGCAAACAGCCCACCAGCCCACGCCAAGAAGTTAAATGTGGTTGGCAAAGAGAGGCTCAAGAAACGCGTAATTTTATCTAAGACCAATCCTGCGCGTATATCATCCCAACCAAATGCGATTATGTGTTTTTTCAACCATAGATAACCAAACAAGCAACCTACTTCGATCGCGCCACTGATTACCGTTGCGATCGCTGCTCCCGTAATACCCAGAGCAGGAAAGCCTAATTGACCAAAAATTAAAACCCAGTTAAGAAAAACATTAGATAAAATGCCTATACCACTAAAAAAAGTGCTTAGGCCTGGTTGGTGCATCGCCCTTAGGCCCACCGACATACTGGCCACACATGCAACAGCAAACATGCTAACCGACGAAATAATGAGATAGCTGGCCCCTAGCTCAATCACTTCTTGTGAATCGGTAGTCAAACTCATGATGGGCTGTGGAAAAACAACAAACAAAGCAACAGCAATCGCAGCAAACATCATTGCGATCATCCATGTTAAAGCGGTACTGCGACGCACCCCAACTTTATCGCCAGCCCCCCAATATTGAGCGGTTAACAATGCACCACCCGTTGTCACCCCAACTAACATAATGGTGGTGACGAAAGTCGCGCGCGCAGCAACTCCAACTGCGGCAATTTCTGCTTCACCAAGTTGACCAAGCATAAGAACATCGACGAGGCTTCGGCTTGAAAACATCATGCTTTGCAGTGTAATTGGTAACGCGATTGCAAATAAACGACGTAAGAATGCTTTATCTGCGTGTATTGAGAGTTGAGAAAGAAAAGTCACAAGCGCTCCAACGACAACTTATTGATAGAATGGGGAAAGTGTCTCATGATTATACTCCGTGGTGTTTATTCCACCAACGATAAAAGGACAGATAATGAAAAAGGTGTTGGTGCTAGGCGCCTCGGGTTACATTGGCTCTCAACTTCTTCCGTTACTTTTAGATAAAGGTTACGCCGTCACAGCGGCGGCGCGACATATTGATTATTTAGAGTCAAGAACTCAGCCTCACCCTAATTTAACGTTAAGGTATCTCGACTTGGCTGACGCAGAGACCACGAAGGCTGTAGTGAACGATTTTGATTTAGTCTTTTTTCTCGTGCACGGGATGGCTCAAGGTGATGACTTTGTTGAGTACGAACTAAACCTTGCTTTGAACTTCAAATATGCGTTGGAACAAAGCTCCGTCGAGCATGTTATCTATTTGAGTGCCATTCAACCTCAAACCGGAAACTCTCGCCATTTAGCCGCTCGTAAAGCCACGGGAAAAATAATTCGACAGTCTGGTATTCCAGTAACTGAATTGCGTGCAGGCGTTATCATCGGCCCCGGCTCTGCTGCTTTCGAAATCATGCGTGACTTTGTCTACAACTTACCTATTTTGATCGCGCCTAAATGGGTCGACTCAAAAGCGAACCCTATTGCCTTGCCCAATCTCAACCACTATTTGTTGAAGTTAGCAGAAGCCCCCTCTCCAGAAGAAAGTCAAATTTATGAAGTTGGTGGGCCAGATACACTTAGCTACCGCGAACAGTTCAAAGTCATTTGCCGAATCACGAACAAGCCGTATCGACTGTGGTCGACCCCGCTACTTACTCCGAAAATGGCATCGTACTGGCTAGGTTTAGTTACCTCAGTGCCAACTAGTATCGGTAAAGCATTACTTGCGGGCTTAGAGCACGACTACATTGCAAACTCCAAAGCGATTGAAGAACGATTTCCTCAAACGCTGATCAGCTACGAGCAAGCGGTAACTGATACCATTCAAGATGAAGGCACATTTGTACGCAGTAATGTCTGGGGGTTTGAACCCGCAGCGCTTCGTCGATGGCAACCAGGATATGGCTATTACCCAAAACAAGCTGGAGCGAGCATTAAAACTAATGCCTCCGCTGCGGCATTATGGAAAGTGGCGCAAAAGATCGGGAGTCGCGAAAAAGGCTATTACTTTGCCAACATTTTGTGGCGTACACGTGAATGGCTCGATATCTTTTTTGGTGGCGGAAAACCGATTCGCGTTTCTCCTCCTGGACCAGAGCTTAAAGTCGGTGATTTTATTGACTCTTGGAAAGTGATTCGCTGCGATAATAATCAGTTTCTTTCACTGTTTTTTGGTATGAAAGGCCCAGGCCTTGGGCGTTTAGAAATTACCATCAAAGATCTCGGTGACGAACGAGAGCTGGATATTACCGCCTGGTGGCACCCGCAAGGGTTTCTTGGACTGCTTTATTGGTTTGCAATGATGCCAGCCCATCTTTTCATATTTAAAGGCATGGTCAAAGCCATCGCGAAAGAAGCAAACCGTTTAGAAAACAAAAAGCCCCAATAACAGGGGCTTCTAAACACTCAAAATGTCACTTTAGTCAGCTTTGAACGAGAGTGGAATTTCGGCTAACTGGTTGCCTTCGTTTGCTGGAAAAATAAGGTACTCGCCATGGTATTTCACCATCGATTTGTAGTCTGTTACCTTATGAACCATAAAGCCCGCTTGCACTGCTTTCTCAACAAACTCAGCATGATTGCCACGCACAAACCAACTCATTGGCTTTACGAGCAACTCGCCATCAAAACAGCTTTCGCATTGGTCTGCACATAACGCTAAAGAGTTTTGACCTTCAGTGAAGATTTGTACTTTGCCGCACCCAATCAGTTGCTCAGACGTTGAGACTTCCCAGCCTGCTTGCTCCATCAAATCAAGAAAAGACTCAATATCTGAATCTTTGAACACTTTGGAGTCTTCACCTTCAGGGAAGAATTGCGCATAAAAAGCAGAAATACGCTTGAAGATAAACAACAAACCAGCATCGTTCCCCTTTGAGCGACCTGCTTTTTGCCAACGCGTTAAGTCATCGCCTACCGTACGTCCGAAACGTTGTGATTTTAGCGCCTTTGTTACCCAACGCACTAAATAATGGTTATTCGCAACAGGGGCATTGGCTAACTTACCTGAGCGATGCTCTTGATCTAACTCTTCAAGTGCTGAGTTAACCAAGTTTTGAATTTCTTTGGTGTAATTCGACATTACGCCTTTCTTCCTAAAGTCCAATAAAACAGTGCTGAAAGCACAGAACAAGCAAACATTACGATGATCATCGGCCAAGCAACATTCCCGGGCAGTGATGCCACCAGCGCACCAACCAATGAACCGATACCGAATCTTAATGTCCCCGCTAGAGACGACGCCGTACCCGCCATTGATGGGTAACCACTTAAAAGCAGCGCCATCGCGTTACTACCTATCGTCGACAATGTACCGATAAACAGCACAACAAAAGGTACAATGCCCCATAATCCGAAGTCCATTAACCAACTTACGAATAAACCAATCCCCGCCAAAAGTTGCACGAACAACCCAAAACGAAGCATGGCATGGGAACCAACTTTCTTCACCAAGCGACCATTAATACTGGTCATGATGATCATCGCCACAATGTTCAAACCAAATAGGTAACCAAAGTGGTCTGGTCGAACACCATATAAATCAATATAAACAAAAGAACCCGCCGTCAAAAATGCAAACATTCCGGAAAATGAAAACGCACCTGAGAGCATCAAACCGATCGCTTCAGGATTGGAGCATAATCTGGCGTAGTTTCTCAGCGTCGTGCGGAAACGAAGAGGCTGACGATTTTCAGGCTGTAACGTTTCAGGGATTTTCCAAAGTACGAGAAAAATCACAACTACAGCGAAAATAGCTAGTACCCAAAAAATGGAACGCCAACCAAACCAAATCGCGAGATGGCCACCGATCATCGGTGCCACCAACGGCGCAATAGTAATGACCAGAGTAACGAAGGACATTGCGCGTGCAAAGTCTTCACGGTCAAACATGTCACGCACGACGGCTTGGATAATGACCGCCGCTGCCGCGCCAGCAAAACCTTGTGCCGTACGTACATAGGTCAGCGCATCAATGCCATTTGTTGTCGCACTCACAACAGCAGCCAAGCCGAAGAAAAGTACGCCTAAAATCAACACAGGTCTGCGACCAAAGCTATCGGCAAGCGGCCCGTGAATTAACTGGCCGATCGCAAAACCCGCGGTATAAGCCGTCAACGTAATCTGAACCGCGCCAGGCGCGACCCCCAAATCTTTCGCTATTGTCGGCATCGCAGGCAAATACATATCGATCGCCAAAGGCGTCAAAGCACCAATCGCTCCTAGTACCAGAAACAATAGAAAACTGATTTGGGATTGCGGAGCACTTTGAGCTTTTTCTGTCATTCTTTTACCTCTTGTTGGAGCCCTACCGTCAATACTTGCAGAACAAAGTGAAAATAACGGAAGTTCTCATATCGCTGAATGTAGAAGCCAAAAACCTGTTCTATCCAACGTTCGAGAATCATAAGGGCAAATATGTACCAAGGTGTGACCTTGACGAACTCGACATAGAAAAGCATGTGAAAGCGAAATGTGTTTATGGGAAACAAACACAATGCAGTAAAAATGATGGCGTTGACACCATCATTCCATTCACCGTAGCCGAAGGCTTTGCAATAAGAGTATGCATGCATCAGCTAAATGCAAAGGCATATCACTGAGATGAGTAAGCACACCGGAATTGTCTAGGCACTAATTTTGGTAGGAAAATTTATTTTGAGCCAATTCCTACCAAAAGACTAGTTCCTATTAGGAACTAAAGAATTTCCCATGCCGACAATTAATTCCAAATAGAATCAATTTCTTCTTGCGTGAGGTAGCGATAATCACCTGGTTCTAGTGCCTCATCAAGTTCGATAGAACCAATACGTTCACGATGTAAGTACTCAACTTTATTTCCTAACGCCGCGAACATACGTTTCACTTGGTGATACTTACCTTCCACGATAGTTAACAATACTTCATTCTCAGCCTCGTTCACGATTTCCAAACGAGCAGGCAATGTTGCTTCTGATTCATTGCGCAAAATGATGCCTTGTTCGAGCTTTTCCTCGTAATCTGGCTGAATAGCATCGACGAGCCAAACACGGTACGTTTTCTCACACTTATGCTTAGGTGAGGTAATACGATGAGACCACTTACCATCATCCGTAATCAATACTAAACCAGTTGTGTCGACATCTAATCGGCCCGCAAAGTGAAGGTTTTCAATTTTAGGCTCATCAAGCAATGCGAATGCAGTTTGGTTGTAGCCATCTTCATGTGAACAAACAAAGTCAGCAGGCTTATACAACATAATGTAACGAGGACCAGGAGCACCAATAACACGGTCTTCCCACATCACTTCCGCACCTTTAGGTACTTTAAATGCACCACTTTTTTGAACCTCACCGTCAACGGTGATGTCTCCACTTTTGATGATCTTTGTTGCCTGTTTGCGTGTTGCACCCAGAGCGTCACACAAATATTTATCTAAACGCATGAATACCTCATTGAATTATACCCAAGTGATCTCTAAGTCTTGGTTTAAAGGTCACTTGGGTATAAAAGTCAGGTATTATAGCGTTCCTCGTTCGAATAGTTGAGCAATTTCACATATTTTCATGTACACACTTCGTCCTTATCAAGCCGACTCGGTTAAAGCCGTTATTCATTACTTTCGTAAACACTCGACACCAGCAGTGATCGTGCTGCCAACCGGTGCAGGAAAAAGCTTGGTGATCGCAGAACTTGCTCGCCTTGCGAAAGGACGAGTGTTAGTCCTCGCCCACGTAAAAGAACTGGTCGAGCAAAACCACGCAAAGTATGAAGGTTATGGTTTAAAAGGTTCCATCTTCTCAGCAGGATTGGGACGAAAAGAAACTGACCAGCAAGTCGTGTTTGCTTCGGTTCAATCGGTCGTACGTAACTTAGATTCGTTCAAAAACCAGTTTTCTCTGCTCGTTATTGATGAGTGCCATCGTGTGCCAGATGACAAAAACAGCAGCTACCAAAAAGTTATTACTCACTTACGAGAACTGAACCCTGGCATTAAGGTGCTGGGACTAACTGCAACGCCCTATCGTTTAGGAATGGGCTGGATTTATCAGTATCACACCCGAGGTCAAGTGCGAACCGAAGAGCCTCGATTCTTCCGCGATTGTATTTTCGAACTGCCGATCCGTTACTTGCTCGACGAAAACTTCCTCACTCCAGCCCGCATGATGGATGCGCCCGTTTTGTCTTACGACTTCTCTCAGCTGAAGCCCGCTAACACCGGACGCTACAAAGAAGCAGAAATGGACATGGTGATCGATAAAGCCAAACGTGCGACTCCACAAATTGTTGAGCAAATCATGCAATATGCGAAAGAGCGTCAAGGTGTCATGATCTTCGCTGCAACTGTTCGACACGCACAGGAGATACACAGTTTATTGCCAGAAGGCGAAACTGAAATCGTCATTGGTGATACACCTACGCCGGAGCGCGATGCGATCATCCAAGCGTTCAAGAATCGTCAAATAAAATACTTAGTCAATGTTTCGGTACTGACAACCGGGTTTGATGCGCCGCATGTCGATTTAATCGCGATTTTGCGACCAACAGAGTCAGTCAGTCTGTACCAACAGATAGTAGGACGAGGATTACGCTTATCAGACGGAAAATCAGAATGTTTAGTGCTTGATTACGCAGGCAACAGCTACGATTTATACCAACCTGAAGTCGGTGATCCCAAACCAGACTCTGACAGTGAAATTATCACGATTCCTTGCCCGGCTTGCGGATTCAATAACAATTTCTGGGGTAAGTTGGATAGTAACGGTTTCTTGGTTGAACATTTTGGCAGACGTTGCCAAGGTTACTTTGAAGATGAAGACACTGGCGAACGTAAACACTGTGGCTACCGTTTTCGCGCCAAATACTGCGGTGAATGTGGTGCGGACAACGATATCGCTGCACGAATTTGTCATGAGTGTGACGCGACGCTCGTTGACCCAGATAAAAAGCTAAAAGAAGCCCTTAATCTCAAAGATGCATTGATCTTTGAATGCACAGAAATGGACCTATCTGTATTTAAGTCCAGTGATGGTAAATCTCAGCTAAAGGTGACGTATTCTGGTGAACCATACCAAGGCGAAGGCAATGCGTTAGTTCATGAGTTTTGGACATTGAGTACCAAAAAACAAAAACAAACGTTTAAAGATCAGTTCGTACGCCCCCACTTAGCAGACAAGCATCGCCCTTTTGAAGAGGCTTCACCGACACGCGTTGTCGCTAATCAACATCGTTTCCGTTTGCCTCAGTTTGTTATTGCTAGAAAATCTGGTCGCTTTTGGAAGCTGCGAGATAAGATTTTTGAAGATGAGTTGAAATAACATCGACAACACATGGCAAAACTTAATTAGCTGATTCACTCTCTGTTCATCTATATCCGATATACTGCGGCTAACGCTCCAGAAAAGGTTTGACTATGTATAAAGCAACGACTTCTCTACATTCTGCGTTACTTTTCGGCCTTATCACGACATTCATGTGTGCACCAAGTTTTGCCAAGCATGGCAACGAGTACACATCACAAAATGGCCACGCCATCGTGCAAGATGTCGAAAAGCCAGGAACACGCATCGAATTCGATGAAGATCAAGATGAGGTCTATCGCGCGGTTCAACAAGGATATATACGACCATTTTCGGAACTTTACGCCGCAGTAGAAAACGACCTATACGGCCGCATCATCAAGGTCGAGCTTGAAGAAGATGATGATGCTTGGGTGTATGAATTGAAAATTCTGTACAACAACAGCGTCCTGAAAGTTGAGTACGACGCCGCCACGCTAGAAATGCTTGAGATCAAAGGTCGCAGCTTTAACAAAGCGTTAAAGCCGCAAAACAACTAAACTTGTCTAATGCGTCATCCAGACACGATGCGTAGCTTACTTCGATAAAAATCCAAACATAATAAGAATCATCAATATGAAAATACTTGTTGTTGAAGATGATCCTCGTTTAGGCGAGCAAATCATCGAAACATTAGAAAGTACCGGCTGGGTACCAGAATTGTCCCAAGATGGCATAGACGCTCTGTATCGCGCGACTTCGGAAGAATGGGACGCCATTGTTCTCGACCTCGGCTTGCCAAAACTGGATGGTCTTACCGTCCTAAAAGGCATCAGAGATGAAAACATTAATACTCCTGTCGTGATTTTAAGCGCTCGCGACACCCTAACGCAGCGAGTTGAAGGCTTAAACGCAGGTGCAGACGATTACCTAACTAAACCATTTGAAATGGTTGAGCTTATCGCTCGTATTCGTGCACAGCTGCGAAGAGCCTCTGGTAATGCCTCTCCTGTGATGCAAATTGGCGACTTGAGCTTGGATACACGCACTTCTAAAGTCATGTGGCAAGGGCAAGCGGTAAGCTTGACGGCGCTAGAGTATAAAGTGGTCGCTTACTTTATGCATAACCCGGAAAAAGTGATTTCTCGAACCGAACTCGTCGAGCACATTTACAAACAA
The DNA here is from genome assembly GCF_030248655.1 of Vibrio sp. D431a. Taxonomy (NCBI): domain Bacteria; kingdom Pseudomonadati; phylum Pseudomonadota; class Gammaproteobacteria; order Vibrionales; family Vibrionaceae; genus Vibrio; species Vibrio sp. D431a. The sequence goes on from NZ_JAHGAP010000009.1 coordinate 223,594, forward strand.
GACTTTGATCGTGACTCCAACACAATCGAAGTTTTTATCGGCCGAATTCGCAAAAAAATCGCACCAAAGATCATCAAAACTGTCCGAGGGTTGGGATACCAATTAAATGCCGAATAGAAACAGGCTACCGTTGAACGCAATAAAACGACTGAGTATCAAAAGTCGCCTCGTTTTAGCGGCGATCGTTTGGTTAACGGCAATGATCCTCGCCGCTGGTGTGACGATACCGACGCAGGTCTACAACTATATGGTTGATGACACTCGCTCACAGCTCAGCATTTTTATGGATGAAGTCGCAGCACAGTTAGAAGTCGATAACACCGGGCATCTTTCACTCGCAGCTCAGCTATCAGACCCTCGATTTAACCGACCTTACAGTGGTTTGTATTGGAGTGCCTCTACAGAGGCAAGCCTCGAACGTTCTCGTTCGTTGTGGGACAAAAAAATCGAATACAAAGGTTTGGATAAAGATGCGTATGGAGCAAGAGGCGAAAAACTAATTACGCTAGAAAAAGCACTGTATCTTCCTGATTACGATGGTCCTATTCACATTATTATTGGTATTGACGAAGAGCCCATTAAAAATACCCTTCAAACGTTAATCGGCCAACTTTGGCTTATTTTGGGTTTATTATTCGCGGGCGTACTTACCGTCATTTTACTGCAAATTGCTTGGTCATTGAGTCCGCTTACAAAGCTACAAAAAGAATTAGCCGAGCTGAAGTCTGGTAATAAAAAGAGTCTAGAAGAAACCTACCCAAAAGAGATTTCTCCTCTAATCTTCGACCTCAACGCTCTGCTGTTCCATTACCAAGAATTACTAGAGAGAGCTCGCAATCATGCAGGTAACCTATCTCATGCACTTAAAACGCCACTTTCTGTTCTAAAAAATGAAGTTCAGACGTTAGAACCTGAGGCACAATCCCGTCTCCGGGCTCCAATCAATCAAATACAAGACCATATCGATTACCATTTGGGTCGTGCCCGTATGGCCGGATCGATGAACATATTATCAGTGAAGTCGAACCCAGCAGATCGTGTGGATGCTATCTCAATGGCGTTTGATAAAGTGTATGCGAGCCGAAGCATTACCTTAATTAATGAACTTGATTCAGAGCTGAATGTAGCAGTAGAGCAGACCGATCTCGATGAAATGCTAGGTAACTTGCTAGAAAATGGCTATAAGTGGGCCAACAGCATGATTCGTGTGCACTCCTCTCAGGATAAGGAAAATATACACATCATTATTGAAGATGATGGGCCAGGCATCCCTAAAGAGAAACTGAGTCAAGTAATCAAGAGAGGAGTTAGATTGGATGAAACAACCCCTGGCTCAGGTCTTGGTCTAAACATAGTCAGTGAAATGGCACACAGTTACCGAGGTCAATTAACATTGGATACAAGCGCTTTGGGTGGATTAAAAGCATCTTTAGTCTTACATCTCAGCCGAACATAAAGCATATAACAGTAAACTTTGTTCTTCGGACCTTGATCAGTAAACCGATGAAAATGAAGTCGATGTGAACAAAATCCAAGCAAAGCGTTAAAAGGGATAGCCTTCCACCCCGCTAAATCATACCTTTTTGTTGATTTGGATACGATTTGGGTTGCCCATTTATAAGTGGAATGATAGTATCCGCGCTCGCTTGAACAGTTCCTGTTTCAAGCTTTACCACGAACAACAAGGTCGCATTGTTGATTGTGAACATTTGATTTTTACTAATTTGAGAGTAAATACTATGAAATTCGAAGCAGTAGTACGTACTGAACTAGGTAAAGGTGCGAGCCGCCGCCTACGTCACGCTGGCAAATTCCCTGCAGTTGTATACGGCGGTGAAGAAGCAGCAGTAGCTATCGTTCTTAACCACGACGACATCGTAAACCAAATGGACAAGCCTGAATTCTACGAAGGCATCGTTCTAGTTATCGATGGCAAAGAAGTTAAAGTTAAGCCACAAGACGTTCAACGTCACGCGTTCAAGCCAAAAGTTGAACACATGGACTTCATCCGCATCTAATTCCCTACCAAGGAATTAATCGGATTAAATCCAAACCTTTTGCATAAAAGATAATCGGACTTACCAACCGAGACATCTAAAAATTTCAAAACCCCGGAGTCTTACCACCTCCGGGGTTTTACTATATTTGGCCTATAACATTTGATTTATGAACGGGCAATATACTTCACTAAAGTGAGATCGGTCAGCGTCATACTATCAATCACTTCCGACTCTTCCTCTCCAGTACGCACAAAACCACACTTCTTGTAAAAGTTAAGCCCCTGTTGATTAGTATCCAGTGCTTTCAAACTGATCTGCATAACTGACGTAGAGAGCAAACGTGTCTCTAACTCATCTAACAGTGCACTTCCTGCTCCTTGCCCATAATGTAGCGGCGTAACGTAGCAACATGTCACTAATGCCGTTTTATCTTCGCTGGTGTGGTTAGGTAACTCGTAACTTAAAAAGCCAACAATTTCTCCTTGCCTCTCAACTACGATCAATTGGGCCAGTTGCTCCGTCATCACTCGCGCCCACATCCTTTCTCGACGCTCAATCGTAAACTGCTCTATGTAGCTCTTTGGCATTAATCCTTTATACGCCACCTGCCAAGAATCAACGTGTATCTTGGCGATTTGGGCTGCTTCCTTTTTGAGTGCGTCCCTTACTGTGTATCTCATAAGCATCCTTTATTAGCGTTAACCACTTACAAATTCTTTTAACCCTACCCTTTAAACCAAAGCTCAAAGATTACAGCTACAGTCGCAACGCTTTACATTAATCCATTTCATTTTCATTAATTAAATGATAGTTCACATCATAATATTCGAAGAAGAACGATCCATTATTTACTTTTCATTTTGACTCATTAGGTTGAATCTATTTGTTTAAACACTCAAGTGTCAAATGCGGAATAAGCACGATAAGGTATCGGATGAGGATAAATAAACGATGCCTAAAGCATAAGGTTTCTAAACGATCGCAATTATAGTAAAGAGATAAATACAATTTTTGATAGAGTTAGGCAGAATAAAGCCATAATCAAATGAGTTTCAATTCTGTGCTGTTCATTATGCATACAAACCGAGCCCCTCATCATTAGAGCGAAAATTTATAACGATTTGTGTCATACCTATTAGGGAAAACATAAACTTGGCAAAATTATCACCAAAATCAGCGTAATACTTCGCAAAAATGCGCATTGATTCACATAAACAACACACATTCAATTAACTACCTCACAAAAAATAGAGCTAGCTATATAAAATAAATACTAAATACCAATTCTGTTTATTTATAGACGTAGTTTGCAGGCTTATTAATTCATTGCTCCGATAGAAGTATAAATAAGAGATAGATCACTAAAGTTTCACATTAATTCCGTATATTTCACGCCGTAACAATAACAAAATCACAAAGAAAGGATCCCTTATGAAGTTTTCCAAATCTCTTTTGGTAGTGGCAGTGGGCGCTGCGCTAGCAGGATGCGGCTCAGACAGCGACAATTCTCCAGTAACCTGCGAGACTGCAGATTCTTGTACTAAGTTCACCGTTCTCCACACTAACGATAACCATGGTCGCTTTTGGCATAACAGCGACGGCGAATACGGCATGGCTGCGCGTCACACTTTAATCGAATCTATCCGCGCAGAAGTCGAAGCAAAAGGCGGTGAAACCATTCTGCTATCTGGCGGTGATATTAATACCGGTGTACCAGAATCAGACATGCAAGATGCGGTTCCAGACTTCGTAGGGATGAACCTACTTGGTTACGATGCAATGGCTGTCGGTAACCACGAATTTGATAACTCACTAGATATTCTCGATATGCAAGCCGAGCTAGCTGACTTCCCTATGCTGGCTGCGAATATCTATAAAAAAGATACAAACGAGCGTTACTTCGACCCTTACAAAGTATTTACTATCAACGGCCTTAAGATCGCTGTTATTGGTCTAACAACGCAAGACACTGCGAAGCTAGTCAATCCAGACAACGTATCAAACATCCACTTCGAAGACCCTCAAGTAGAAATCAAAAAGGTACTGAAGGAAATCGAAGAGAACGAAAAGGTAGACCTAGTATTTGCAACGACGCACATGGGTCACTACGAAGATGGTAAAAACGGTAGTGAAGCACCAGGTGACGTGAAACTCGCTCGCTCTCTTGAAGAAGGACAGCTAAACGCTATCATCGGTGGTCACTCGCAAAACCCTGTATGTATGGAACCAGGTACCAATGAGTATGCTGATTTCAAACCTGGGGATGATTGTGCCCCAGACCAACAAAAAGGCACTTGGATTATGCAAGCGCATGAGTGGGGTAAATATGTGGGTCGTGCTGACTTCGAATACTACGACGGCAAGCTTCACTTAGCGAACTACGCACTGATTCCTGTAAACCTTCTAGACGAAAACGATGAAGTTATCGGTGAACGAATTCAACAAGATGCAACAGTAAAAGCGTTACTACTGCCATACCAACAACAAGGTCAAGAGTTATTAGATGAGAAGATTTCTAATACGACGGGTAAGTTAGAAGGTGATCGTAACGTAGTTCGCTCTCAACAAACTAACCTAGGTCACCTACTCGGCGAGGCATACCGTACTTACAAAACGGTAAATGCTGACTTTGGTGTGATGAACTCTGGCGGCGTGCGTGATTCAATCCAAGATGGTGATATCACTTACCGTGACGTACTAACGGTTCAGCCATTTGGTAACTTCGTGACTAAAGCAACTATGACAGGTAAAGAAGTTAAAGAATACCTAGACGTGGTTGCGACGAAATCTGCAGGGTCTGGTGCTTACGCTCAACTAGATAACATCACTTTAGATGTAAATTGTGATGCTGGCTCAGTAACCATTACCGATATTAACAATAAAGGCTTCGATCTAGACGCAACGTACACATTCTCTGTAATCAGCTTCAGTGCTGCTGGTGGCGATAACTATCCAATCATCGATGTTCAATCTACACAGCTAACCGATGCATACGTTTTGCGCGAGTTCTTCGTAAACAACCCACAAATCTCTGCGGATAACTACAACAAGAACTTAGAGAACATCAAGTACTTCAGTAATGGCCAACCAGTAAAAGGTTGTCCTGCAACTGGTAGCTAATACTCAACACCTTACCCCTGGCGCTAAGAGCTTTTACAAGCAATTTCGTCAGGGCTTTCCTTAAAACCGAAGCTTTGTGCTTCGGTTTTTTATTTTCGATAAATTACTGAAAACTCTCCACCTTCACAATATGTTCAAAAATTGTTCATTTGTGTTATTGACGCCCCTGTGTTGGGCTTCTATGTTTGATAAGGTCTTTTAAATATGCAGGTTCATCGGCTAAATTTCGCGAAACATTTTTAATAGCATAGTCAATGATTCTGAGAAAGATGTGAATGGCGTTACAAACACTGCTCTCAAACAATTTGTCTTTGGACTTCAAACGATGGTGATGTGCCTCCACGCGCACACTAATGAGCAGCGATCTGGACGTCAATGTGTTCAAACTGCTGCCATCGAGTTCTGGAGGTCAAAAATGAAACGAGCCAGCAATAGCTACAGACTCCAAATGATCAAAGAAGTAGTTACCCGTAGAGAGCGTGAAGCTTGTACGGATCCTATGGCGAGATATATTCATCAACTGATGGATGAACGCCCAACAAGTAAATTAGATGTTGAATTCAATCATAGATTTTCAGGAAATCACTTCGACGAACAAGCGGGAGGCTGGGTTAGCGACCGTTGGTCGATGAAATAACGCCAATTACCGCTCTATAGGGAAAATGGATAGGAGATTCCCGGTTCTTAAAGGACACCTTGCCGGACCGGGAATATGTAAAAGCCTAATCAGAACCGAAAGCGAAGGCGTAACCCCACAGACTGAACAAGAATTCTAGAATAAGTCTTGTTGAGGCGATGACTCATCTTGAAGCTGTTCTGGCTTCGTCTTCCCGGCCAACATCTTTCTTCTGTACCTTTGACGACACAACTTAATAACGTGCAACTGCTGAGCAGGGGTTAAGTTAAGCCAATTAAACCTTTCCTCTCTCTTTCTCATACACCCCTTGCAATACCCTTTTTCATCGGAGGTACATACTCCAACACAAGGGCTTGGGACAGTAAAAAACTCCAGTTGCTCCATACTAAAACCGCTCTTTCCATATTAGGGCGTATTGGCCTAGTTTAAATAATGAGAAGATTAGTCAGCAACAAAACTTGCTATATACTTCGTTATGTCAAAAACATACGAAACCATAACCTTATGCTGACAAAAACAGTGTTTTATTACTTATACTTACCGCGTTTATAAAAACGGAGTCTATAAAATGAAGCTTAGCCTAAAAACGTTAGTTACAGCAATCTCTCTCCCTGTTCTTATGACTGCTTGTGCTAGCAACGGTGATGATGTGAAAGAAATAACGGCTCAAGATTTGCAGCACCACAACTGGGAACTTGTTCAAGTTGATGGCAAAAATATCGTTCTAGACGAACACCAAAAAGCGGCTCGCCTAGAAATCGGTGAAAATCTAACCGCAAACGGCAACGCAGGTTGTAACAACTTCTTCGGTCAAGCCGAGCTGAAAAACAACCAACTACGCATCGAAAAAATGGGCATGACCATGAAGATGTGTATGGAAGATCAAATGAAGATCGAAAACGCAATGACACAAACACTATCTAACTGGAGCGATATCACGCTAACTACAGATGGTCTTGTTCTGAAAAGTGCCGATCACGAATTGACGTTTACACTACGTGACTGGGTAAACTAATCCCAACTAAGTAAACCAGATAGTATCTTAAAGCAGCCAAACGGCTGCTTTTTTTATATCGATGAATCGTTAGTCATGCATGCCAAAGTCATTTAAATGGCCAACTTTCTTTCTCTTTTCGCCCTCAATTCCATGCTTTAAACATCAATTTTGCTCTGTAAAACAACCTATTCATATCTCTGGGGACAATAATTTTCAATTACTTGAAAGAATATCCTCAAACAAACGGTCCGCTCCTAAAATGACACCAAATTTGTCCTTTCTTCGTTTTGCTTCACATTGAGAGTAATTCTTTGAATCAATGAGTGATTCCGTTTGGGATTGGCATTGATAATAGAGAGAGATGAATTACTATCCTTGTAACAGAGCGGAACGACTTGCGAAAACGTCAATAGAAACGAAAGCAAGCACCAAAAGACATAACACGGAATAGATATGAAAAAGCTACTCAGCAGCATTGGCATTTTAGCCACGACTTTTGCGACACCTTCTTTTGCCGATTCATCAGTGAATAGCGAATGGCAAAAAATCGAACAACAAGCCGACGGGCAATCCGTCTACTTTCATGCTTGGGGCGGAAGCCAAGAAATTAATCGCTACATACAGTGGGCGAGTAGAGAGCTAAAATCACGTTATAACGTGACGCTAAACCACGTTAAAGTAACTGATATTTCTGAGACCACTACTCGACTTATCGCAGAAAAAGCGGCAGGCAAAAACAGCGGTGGCAGTGTTGATATGGTTTGGATCAATGGCGAAAACTTCAAATCAATGAAGGATAACCAATTGCTATTTGGTCCTTTTGTCGAAGGTTTGCCAAGCTGGCAATATGTGGATAAATCTCTACCAATTGATGTGGACTTCTCCGAGCCAACAGAAGGTCTAGAAGCACCTTGGGGAGTAGGACAATTAGTGTTTATCCATGACGAGCAAACCCTCCATAACCCTCCAAAATCATTCGCAGAAATGCTGAGCTATGCAAAAGCGTTCCCGAATCGCCTGACTTACCCTCGACCACCAGAGTTTCATGGCACAAGCTTTATCAAAGCATTACTCATTGAACTGTCTAACAACGCCCCTGAGCTGCAACAACCAGTTACCGATGACACGTTTGAGCAAGTCACTCAACCGCTGTGGTCTTATCTAGATGAGTTCCATAAAGTCGCTTGGCGCGGTGGTAAGCAGTTTCCAGGCGGTACAGCAGAAACCCTTCAGCTACTAGATGATGGTCAGACTGACCTGGCGATTACCTTTAACCCGAACGCGGTTTTCTCTGCGCAGTCGAGCGGTAATCTTGCAGAGAGCACCAAAGCGTACGCAATGGACGCAGGAGCACTCTCAAATATCCACTTTTTAGCGATTCCTTGGAACGCAAATGCCAGTGCTGGTGCACAAGTTGCGATAAACTTTTTATTGAGCCCTGAAGCACAGTCTCGCAAAGGTAACCTAAACATCTGGGGCGACCCTTCGGTACTAAGCAACCAATACCTAACTGGTTCGGCCAAAAACACTCAACAATTCAAATCTATCGCTGAGCCACATCCAAGTTGGCAAGCGACGTTAGAAAAAGAATGGTTGAAACGCTACGGGAATTAGTAAGAATCCATGTTAAGAGCGCTGTATTTAGTCATTATCGCAGTTTGTATTTTGCCTACCATTCCGGGACTACTTGGAGTGGTTGTCTCTGCGCTCGGTTATGTGCCTCCTATCGGCTTGCACCACTTTTCTTTAGATGGCTTTAACGCTGTTTTTGATTGGGAGGGTGTTTGGACATCCATCGGGCTTACTTTCTACTCTGCCATTTTCAGTAGCTACTTGGCTTGCTTGATCACATTTGCGATTTTGCAAGCCTCTTGGGGTAGCAAGTTTTGGCGAAAAATTGAAGTAAGCCTCTCGCCACTTCTTGCCATGCCGCACGTAGCGTTTGCGATTGGCTTTGCGTTCTTGTTTGCCCCAACTGGTATGGGCGTTAGGGTTCTCAACCAACTGTTTGGTTACGACCCGAATGCACAAACGGTGAATGACTTAGCATTGCTGATTAAAGATCCGCACGCACTCGGTTTGATCATCATGCTTGCGATTAAAGAAGTGCCGTTTTTATTGTTGATGAGTATTCCAATTCTTCAGCAATTGAAAGTCGATAAGATTGAAAAAGTCAGTCATTCGATGGGCTACAGTTCGGCGCAAGCGTGGTGGAAATGCGTGTTCCCACAGTGGATAGCAAAACTGCGCTTTCCAATGCTGGCGGTATTGGCTTACAGTTTGTCCGTTGTCGATGTCGCCCTGATTATTGGCCCCACCAACCCGCCGACGTTTGCGGTTTTGGTATGGCAATGGTTTAACGATCCAGATTTATCGCTCCTACCAAGAGCGGCCGCTGGCGCAGTAATACTGTTTGCGATCGCAAGCCTTTTGATTGGATTTGCACGCTTAATGGAATGGTGTATTACCAAAGGCTTCAAACGCTGGCAGTACTCTGGTCGAAACGGGTTTCGTTTACCCGGTAAAACCCTATTTTCACTGGTAGCGCTACTTGCACTTCTAATGATTCCACTCATGGTGCTGTGGAGCTTTGCCCAACGTTGGCGCTTTCCAGATTTGCTCCCAAGCCGTTACAGCCTGCGTTTTTGGGAATACGAATGGCACAGTATTCTAGGGACTCTAGAACAAAGTATGTCAATCGCCCTAATCAGCGCGACTGTCGCGCTAGTTCTTGCTTTAATAGCACATGAGTATCGTCTCCGTTATCGCTGGCAGGTGCCCGGTTACATCATCGCCATCCCAATGCTGATTCCTCAGCTATCCGTGCTATTCGGTATGCAAGTAGTGACGCTGTACTTAAACAGTAATGCGTATTTCTTTTGGGTATGTTGGGCGCATATATTCTTTGCGTTCCCATTTATTTACCTCTCGCTAGACGGTCCGTGGCGCAGCTTCGATAACGGCTTAACTCGCGTCGCACTCAGCTTGGGTAAATCACCGATGCAAGCTTGGTTAAAAGTGAAACTGCCAATCCTCTTGCCTGCAATTGCATTCGCGTGGGCTGTCGGTATTAGTGTCAGCCTGGCGCAATACCTACCAACATTGGTGCTAGGGGCTGGGCGCATTAGCACCATCACAACCGAAGCCGTTGCACTATCCAGTGGTTTTGACCGACGTGTCACCGCTATTTACGCCATTTGGCAAGCTCTGCTGCCATTCTTGTTCTTTTCTTTTGCGATACTGCTTAGCCACTTGCACAGGAAGTATCGCCGCTTGTCTATAAAAGGTTTACTACTGAATGAGTCTTTGTCTCGAAAACCTCGCCATCCGTAAAACCAATGGCGACGCGCTTTTTTCAGCGTTCAACATGACCGTAGAAAAAGGTGAAATCGTTACCCTGATGGGGCCTAGCGGTTGTGGTAAATCCACTTTGTTGGATGCCATTGCCGGGCACCTATCCGCCGAGTTCAACTACTCTGGATCCATTACGCTTGATAACGAAAAGTTGGATGCCCTCCCTGCCCATAAGCGTCAGGTCGGTATTCTATTCCAAGAAGATTTGCTCTTCCCTCATTTAACGGTGTGGGAGAACCTTGCCTTCGCGCTACCAAACTCAATCAAAGGTGAAGAGCGTAAAGCTCACGCTATGCAAGCACTGAAGAACATTTCATTGACCAAACTAGCAGAGTCCTTTCCTGACCAAATTTCGGGAGGGCAACGTGCCCGTATCTCATTGACTCGTATGCTGCTAGCAAAGCCAAAAGTTGCGCTACTTGATGAGCCCTATAGCAAGCTGGATAAAGACCTGCGCGTGCAATTTCGCAATTGGGTGGTCGAACAATTGCAGCAAGCGAACATCCCTACTTTGATGGTAACGCACGATGAAGACGATATTCCTGATGGCAGCAGCTGCCTAAACTGGCCGTGGGAGACAAATCATGCTTGATAGCCTGAGTATAAAGCTCATCCGCAAACCGCTGGCACTCAGTGCGAAATATCTCGATAAATGTGGTATCACTGCAAATCAGACGACAGTGTTTGGTTTTGTACTTGGCTGTTTTGCCCTGCCGGCTTTGATCACCGAACAGTACTTGTTGGCGTTGCTGTTTATTTTGCTGAACAGAATCTGTGATGGGTTAGACGGTGCACTGGCGAGGATTCAAGGCATTACCGATGCGGGTGGTTTTCTTGATATCAGCTTAGATTTTTTGTTCTATTCGTTGATTCCTTTTGGCTTTGTGCTTGCCAACCCAGAGCACAATGCCGTTGCAGGCGCATTTTTGATTTTTTCCTTCATCGGCACTGGTAGTAGCTTTTTGGCTTTTGCCATCATGGCAGGAAAACAAGGCATCGATAATCCGGTATATAAAAACAAATCGCTTTACTACATGAGCGGCTTAACCGAAGGTACAGAAACCATTGGCTGCTTGGTTTTATTTTGTTTGCTACCGCAACACTTTGCCGTCATCGCGTATATCTTTGGCGCGGCATGCTGGTTTACTACTTTTACACGTATTTATTCAGGGTTTCATACGCTTAACGATCATTAATACTGCTTAGACAATCGCGTTTCCTTAAGGGACAGGCCGCTAAGCCACTGTTTTATAAAGCACCAAAACGCAGGTTAAATTGGGGTATATACTCTTTGAATGAAGAAACCATTCGGAGGCTATATGAAAAAACAGATCAATTTAGGCATGTTGCTCACCATTACTTGTGCGCTCGTGCTTGGCGGCTGTAGCTCACCTAACCCGTACGGAGATGCATACGGCTCATCCGACACTCGCAAAGTTCAGCAGGTTTACTACGGCACAGTAGAAAAAGTAGAACCCGTAACCATTGATGCCTCTACCCAATCCAATGCCATTGGCACCATCGCTGGTGCTGCCGTGGGCGGGATCTTAGGCTCAAAAGTTGGGGGCGGTTCTGGCTCGGATATCGCTGCCATTGGTGGTGGTCTATTGGGTGGCTATGCAGGCAGCAAAGCGGCTGAAGCAACCGCGAAAAGAAATGGCGTGAATCTGACCATTCGTTTAGAGGACGGAAAGATTATCTCTATTGTTCAAGAAGCAAATCCAAACATGATTTTCCAACCAGGCCAAGCGGTCCAAATCAATGTTTCTGGTAATGACGCCAGAGTCGTTCCTCGTTAATTCGGACGAACCAAACCTTTGGCCTGCTTTAATTCAAACACCTAATCCGCGCAAGCTTACATCACTGGCTTGTTAACTTGCGCGTTTCTTTTCGTATCAAACTTGATCGTCGTCAATGGAACATCAATCTCCCACACCTTTCGATGTTCAAATGACATCAAGTTGCTAGCATGAGCCCATTCCAGATAACTTTGGGCTTGTTATGACTCCGACTGTTGACCACGTATTCCTTAATATCGCGCTAAACCTCAGCTCAAATCGCTCTCACGAGCAGCAATATCAAAATCTCATTGATGGGGTCGCGCAAGTATTCCCATGTGATGCGAGCTGCCTGTTTATCTTCGATGAGGATGGGTTTCTAACTCCTGTCGCGGTAAAAGGCTTATCCAGCTCGGTCTTAGGTCGTCGCTATTTCCCCAAGGCGCACCCTCGCTTAGATGCCATTATTCATAGCCGTGAACCGGTGCGTTTCGATGCCGATTGTTCACTGCCGGATCCTTTCGACGGCACACTATTAACTGAAGACCAATGCATTGATGTTCACGATTGCATGGGCTTTAGCTTGTATGTCGAAGGCCAACTTGTTGGCGCACTAACGATGGATGCACTAACGGTGGGCGCGTTTGATGGCATCGATCCTGTCGCTATCGAAACCTTTGCGGCTTTGACCGCTGCGACATTGCGTAACATTGCTCAGTTAAAAGCGCTCAAAGCGCAAAACCAGAAGCAAAAAAGCGTCACTCAAACCCTTATCCAGCAAGCCCGTTCTCAACATGGTGAAATGGTGGGTTTGAGTCCACAGATCAACCAGTTACGAAACAACATTGCGACCGTTGCTCAATCAGATTACGCAGTACTTATCACAGGAGAGACCGGTACTGGTAAAGAACTGGTCGCGCACTCGGTACACGCGCAATCTCATCGTAGCGATAAGCCGATGATTTACGTCAACTGTGCGGCCCTGCCTGAAGGTCTGGCTGAGAGTGAACTGTTTGGCCATGTCAAAGGCGCATTTACAGGTGCTAATAGCCACCGTGCCGGTAAGTTTGAACTGGCAGACGGTGGAACGATTTTCCTTGATGAAGTGGGCGAACTGCCTTTGATTTTGCAAGCAAAATTGCTACGTGTGATTCAACAAGGCGAGCTGCAACGTGTAGGTAGCGATCAGCATTTGATGGTCAATGTGCGCATCATCGCCGCGACTAATCGACAATTAGAAAAAGAGGTCGAAGCTGGCACGTTTCGAGTAGACCTTTTCCACCGTTTAAACGTGTTCCCAATCCAAGTCCCCCCACTGCGTGCCCGTGACGGAGATATTCCCGTTTTAGCAGGATACCTGTTAGAAAAAGTACGCCAACAATTTAATGCGCCCAACCTGCACGTTCACCCTAAGGTGTTGGCTCAACTGGAGTCTTCACCTTGGTACGGAAACGTACGCGAGCTCGAACACACTTTAACTCGCGCGGCTTTACACGCTATTCAACAAGGTGCAAGCACGATCATGCTTAACCATTTCGACACCTCATTGGCTCTCGGTGATGTAAAAAACACATCGCATTATTTACCCAAAGAAAGCCAACCAATGCGAGAACTGATAGAAAGCTATCAACGTGATTTAATTGAACATGCTTTAAGCCAAACTGGTGGCGTTTGGGCAAAAGCAGCGGAGTTTTTGCAAATGGATCGCGGGAACTTATATCGAATGGGTAAAAAGCTCGGGATCAATAAATAACCAACCACAAGAAGCTGATGTAATTAAGACATCATTTACGTTGTCTTAATTACATCACTCGCCCTATCAAAAACAAATAAAATCATTAAAAATCAACAAGATAATAATTGGCACGCATTCTGCTCTCTAGTGGTCAACATCACGACTATTAAAACAATCACTGGAGAACCCAATATGTTCTGTATTCAATGTGAACAGACAATTCAAACCCCTGCTGTTAAAGGTTGTTCTTTTGCACAAGGTATGTGTGGTAAAACTTCTGAAGTATCTGACCTGCAAGACGTGTTGGTTTACACACTGCAAGGGGTTTCTTTTTGGGCATCAAAAGCACTTGAATTCAACATCATTAACGATGAAATCAACCAATGGGCACCCAAGGCATTTTTCTCTACATTGACGAACGTTAACTTCGACCCTGAACGCATCCTAGAGTTAACTTCTCAAGCCGCAACGTACAAAGCATTGTTAAAAGAGCAAGTAATGTCTGCTGCGACTTTGTCAAACACCAACCTTACTGACATTCCTGCCGTTGCCAACTTCGATCTACCAAACAGCGCAGAAGCGATCTTAACTTTTGCTCCTCAAGTCGCGGTGAACCGTGGTAAGGACCAAGTACATGAAGATGTTATTGGCCTACGCCTACTTTGCCTATACGGCCTTAAGGGTGCCGCAGCATACATGGAGCACGCACGTGTTCTTGAGCAAACCAACAACGATATCTATGCCGAATACCATGAAATCATGGCGTGGTTGGGCACAGACCCTGAAGATCTTGGCGAACTACTTGATTGCTCAATGCGCATCGGCCTGATGAACTACAAAGTGATGGAAATGCTCGACCAAGGTGAAACAACGACCTTCGGCCATCCAGAACCAACCACGGTGAACGTCAAGCCAGTAAAAGGTAAATGTATTCTTGTTTCTGGCCATGATTTGCATGACCTAGAAAAAATCCTGCAACAGACCGAAGGCAAAGGCATTAACGTTTACACCAATGGTGAAATGCTGCCTGCACACGGCTACCCTGAGCTGAAGAAATACTCTCATCTTGTCGGTAACTACGGCAGCGCATGGCAAAACCAGCAGAAAGAATTCGCCAACTTCCCTGGTGCAATCGTAATGACGTCAAACTGCTTGTTGAATCCAAATGTGGGTCAATACGCAGACCGTTTATTCACTCGTAGTATTGTTGGCTGGCCTGGTGTGGCTCACATCGAAGGCGATGATTTTAGCCAAGTGATTGAATGTGCTCTAGCGCAAGACGGTTTCCAACACGATGAAATCGAACACCACATCACGGTTGGTTTTGGTCGCAATGCACTGATGAACGCCGCCCCTGCGGTTATCGACCAAGTGAAGCAAGGCAACATCAAACACTTCTTCCTAGTCGGCGGTTGTGATGGTGATAAAGCGGAACGCAGCTACTACACCGATTTTACGGCTGAAGCGCCAGAAGACACGCTAATCCTGACCTTGGCGTGTGGTAAGTTCCGCTTCAACAAGAATACGTTCGGAGATATCAACGGCATCCCTCGCCTATTGGATGTGGGCCAATGTAACGATGCTTACTCTGCAATCCAGCTTGCACTTGCACTGGCGAAAGAGTTTGACTGTGACATCAATGAACTACCACTCACGCTTGTGCTTTCTTGGTTCGAGCAAAAAGCGATCGTTATCTTGCTAACGCTATTTGCATTGGGCGTGAAAGGCATTTACACAGGCCCTACTGCACCGGCATTCCTAACGCCAAACCTAATCGCCATCATCCAAGAGAAGTTCGATATGCGCAGTATTGGCAATGTTCAGGATGATCTAAAAGCCATCCTAGCAGCTTAATAAACTTGCTTGTTACGCGCCTCCTTACGCGGAGGCGCTATCTATTTCGAACCCAAAATAGCCACAACCAAAGAGATTGTTATGTTTTTTGAATGGCAAGGTAACCAACCCGTCACACTCCGTTGCATCGACAAATACTTCGAAACACACGACACCGTCAGCATCAAATTGGCTGAACTAACCGAGTCACTTCTGTTTCAGTTTAAACCTGGCCAGTTTATTAACTTGGGCGTCGAAATTGATGGAAAAATGGAGTTTCGTGCCTATTCAATCAGCTCGATCAATGAAGACGATCACCTTCAACTCACCATCAAACGAGTATCTGGCGGTAAAGTATCGAACTACATCGTTGACTCGCTGCTGCTCGGTGATACCGTTCAAGCATTACCACCAGCGGGCGAATTTAACTGCATTGACCACCCACCCGTTTTACGTGATGGCGAAACAAGAGCCTTGCTTATCAGTGCAGGTTGCGGCGTCACGCCCGTATTTTCGATGGCAAAGCACTGGCTGAGTAATCAAGATGAAAACGACAACGATGTGGACATCGCATTTCTTCATATCACACACAGCCTAGAAGAGACGATTTACTACGATCAGCTAGAAACGTTAGACGCCGTATATCCCAACTTCCATTTAAAGCTGTTGCTGAAAAACCGCGAAGGAACGTCACACCCACAAGGTCGTTTGAATGCCAACTGGATTAAAGAGCTTGTTCCTGATTTCAAACAGCGCACCGTTTACCTGTGTGGTCCAAGCCAGTTTATGCTAGATGTACACGGCTATTTGAATGACCTTGGTTTTGACATGACGAACTTCTACCAAGAGAGTTTTACGCCAGCGACTGGCGCAGAAACATCGGTCTCCGATGAGACGGTTAACGTTTTTGTTCCTGATTTTGCTCAAAGCATCGATGCGCAAAAAGGTCAGGTACTGGCCGATGTGCTCGAAGGCGCAGGTTTACCATTAATCGTCGCTTGTCGAAGCGGAATTTGTGGCTCGTGCAAATGCAAGGTTCGTAAAGGCAACGTCTCTTCCACTAGCCTAGAAACATTGACGCCAGAAGAAATTGAACAAGGCTATGTGCTCGCCTGCTCATCAATCATCGAAGCGGATCTTGAAGTGCAGATCGGTTAATGCTGCTGGTATCGATCTTTTATTGTTTCCCGTCATTCCGACGAGCCTAGGCGAGGTCAGGAATCTAATATCAGCGTGTTAGGAATAACTCACTCTGATAATAGACTCTGAATCACACTCGCGTCTCGCTATTCAGATTGACGGGGTATCGCGGAGATGCCAGCCGTACTCAAACGGCTGGTATTATAGATAGGTACAACTTTCGTTTCGTCGTCATTGCTTCTCGCTAAACAACAACACTTTCAATGCTGCTTCGCTGTCTACGTCCATAAACTCTGGCGGGTTATCCAGACGCTCACGGAATGTCAACTCTGGCGCTTCTTCTTTCATGCTTTCAATCAAGAAGTCGCTTGTCACAGATGGTGAGTTCACACATGCCATCACTTGACCGCCTTCTGCCAACAAATCCGGCAATCGACGTAGAATCTTTTTGTAGTCTTTAGTCAGCGCAAAGCTGCCTTTCTGGAATGAAGGCGGATCGATAATGATCAAGTCATACTGACCAGATTTCTTAATCTTACCCCAAGATTTAAAGATATCGTGCCCCATAAAGCTTACCTGGTTGATGTTATGACCATTTAGCTTGTGGTTCTCACGACCTTTAGACAGCGACGCTTTCGCCATGTCGACGTTAACCACTTTATCTGCGCAACCCGCAATGGCAGCGACAGAAAAGCCACACGTGTAAGCAAACAAGTTGAGCACGTTTTTATGCTTGGCATTTTCGCGTACCCAATCACGACCGTAGCGCATGTCCAAAAACAGACCGAAGTTTTGGTTGCGGCCAATATCCAATTGGTATTTCAAACCACTTTCTTCAACGACAGGGCGAGCGTCTAATTCACCGACAAGCACTTCTGAAGGCGCACCATCGGCATAACGGTGCTGAAGAACCATAGTGCGACCTTGCTTGTCTGCCCACAGTGGTGATAGTGCCAACGCATTGAGGCCGCTTTTCAGCTCAGCGAGAAACGCGTCGTCGACTTCTTTAAACAAGTTGATGATCAACTGACCTTGTAACCAGTCACAGGTGATTTGCTCTAGGCCCTCAAAACGACGGCCACGACCATGAAACAGTCGACGAATTTCGTTCGGAGCTTGCGCGAGCTCGGTTTCTAGATGCTGAAAAAACAGCGGAAGTTGTGATACTTGCATCGAGTTCTCTTATTAGTTTTCTTTGTGACGGTTATTTGATCGTAGGCCAGCTCAGTTCCCAAGGGGAAAGCCAAGTATCCAACCCCTGAGAGACGATTTCATTGTGCCATTTGTTACCCAGCACTTGGTATTCTCGTGGATCGCAAACAAAGCGATATTGCTCATCTCGGTATTGGAAGCAAAGTGAAAATGCATGCAGGTAACCGCGATCAGCCTCATTGCCTGCATTGTAAATCGGGTCGCCAACAATACCTGAGCCAACCGATTTTAATGCCACGCGGATTTGATGCGTTTTACCAGTGTGTGGCTTACATAAAAATAGGCGCTCTCCGGGCTCTGCCGCAAGAGAGAAAAACTGGGTGACGGCTGGGTTATTTTTGCTGTTGACCAGCTTCCATGATGAACGGCGCGAACGCTCCATATCACCAACGACCAAACCTTGTTTCTTTTTCGGCTTTTTAGAGCCAATCGCTAGGTAGAACTTTTCTACTTGGCGGTCAGCGAAGGCTTGCGATAACGCACTGGCCGCTTTGGCGTTGCGTCCGAGGAGCAGAATACCCGATGTCATTTTATCCAAGCGATGGATAAGATAGAGCTGCTGATCACCACTCTGCTTAGCCACTTCTTGCAGCAGCATTGTGTCGCCATCGTCTTTATGAACAGAGACGTTGGGATGCTTATTGATGATCAGAAAATCGGGATGGGTATGTAGAATATCGAACATAAAAAAAACTGGCTCCACGTTTGGAGCCAGCAGTATACATAAGTTATCGGACAAAGCTATCGAGGCTTGCCCTAAGGCCTGAGCTAGAGCTTTCTAGAGAAAATACCAGCAAGACCAATGATTGCGATACCCAGCAGCATGATTTCACCTTTACCACTATCAAAGCCAGACTTAATCCCCATGAAGGCAACAATAGCAATCGCAACAGGAATCAGGTATTTAACTAGGTTGTACCACAATCCAAATAACGGGAAGGATACTTCGCCGTCATTAGTGATCTCTTTTTCTAGCTCAGCACGGCTTAGGCGCCATCCAGCAAAGATACAAACCAACATACCACCAACCGCTAGGAAGATTTTGTCCGTTAGCAAGTCGAAGATATCAAAGGCACCGGTACCAAACAGCGTTGGTCCCATTCCACCTAACGATAGTGACGCAAAAATACATAATGCCGCCATAACTGCACTTGCAGACAGAACTGCGTTAGAGCGCTTCATGCCTTTCTCGTCAATTAGGTAAGACACGACAACTTCCAATAGTGATACTGAAGAAGTTAATGCCGCCACCGTCAAACCGATGAAAAATAACAACGCGAATAGCAACCCAATCACACCGCCCATTTCAGCAAATAGCTGAGGAACGACAACGAATACAAGACCAGGGCCTGCCGCAGGCTCCATGCCAAAGGCAAACATTGCTGGGAACATAGCAACACCAGCAAGAATCGCGACACCAGTATCCATCGCTGTAACCATACCGGTTGTTTGAACTAGGTTCTCTTTCTTCTTCAGGTAAGAACCGTACGTCATCATACAACCCATACCTAAGCTAAGTGAGAAGAACGCCTGCCCTAGTGCAGCAAGAACTACGTTGCTGTCGACTTTAGAAAAGTCCGGCATGAATAAGAACTCAAGGCCAGCCATTGCACCTGGCAGCATCAAGCCTTTAACAGAAACAACGATTAGGATTAAGAACAGAAGCGGCATCAGAACCTTACCTGCTTTCTCAATACCACCCGAAATCCCTTTCATCACGATCATGACGTTAAGGAACAGGTAAACACCCATCCACATTAAAGGTTGAATCGGATCTGAGATGAAACCGCCAAAACTGTCGCCAATTGCTTCTGGCGCGCTGAGTAGACCACCACCCACTTTAAAGATGTAGGCCAATGCCCAACCACCAACCACAGGGTAGAAGCCCATGATCAAAAGACCACTGAAGACTCCCATAACGCCAGTGAACGTCCAGCGTCGGTCAGTTGTTTTGAATGCACCTACGGCAGAAAGACCTGTCTTACGACCAATAGCGAACTCTGTCAGCATCACGCTAAAGCCGATAAAAATTACAAAGATAAGATAGATAGCAACGAATGCACCGCCGCCACTCTCACCTGCTGTGTAAGGGAATTTCCATATATTGCCTAAACCGACAGCGGAACCCGCTGCTGCCATTACGAAGCCTAGTTTAGACCCCCACGTATCACGTGGTGCTGCTGTATTAGTTGTAGCCACGCTTTTTCTCCAAAATTAGTTTGTTGTGTATGCATAGAGATAGGCGTCTAAAAAGTTTATGTAAAAATTATTGTACACTTATAAAATAAGCGTTCGACGCACTATGTCTAGAAAGTAAAGCAGCTCCCCTTTAAAATTGGAACCCCAAAAAAGTACATTTATCGCACAAGTGTCGAGTTACGCAGGTTAAATGCTGTTTTTTTGTTCAAAAGTTAAAGAATGACCTTATTTTTCACATTAAAATAACAGAATCAGCTGTTATGAAATTCGTTCCTCATATAAGGTCAATCCCACGTCTGAATGGGAAATCTATTCCCCCAACCCACTTTTATGCTTAATATCCTAGAAGGGCATATTACTCTGAGCGTATATGGACAAGTTTTATCACTTTCTTACTTTAGCTGGCATCGGGCTATATTGGTTACTGGTCGCAGGTGTGACCATTCGTGTCGTTTTAAAGCGCCGTGCAGTGAGCGTGTCTTTAGCTTGGCTAATGATCATTTATATCCTTCCCGTTCTGGGTGTCGCATGTTATTTCCTCTTCGGTGAACTGAACTTAGGCAGAAAGCGAGCCGAACGTGCGAAAGAGATGTTTACACCATTCGAGAAGTGGTTCAGTCAGTTGAACGACTGTAACGCGCACAACCCAGAAACGATGGGAAGGCACATCTACCGAATTGATGAACTTTGTAACAACCGCCTTGGTCTTCCCGCATTGAGCGGTAATACATTGTCGCTGCAACAGTCACCTAATGAGATTTTGCATTCCATTATTGAAGACATCGAAAACGCGCAGAGCAGTATTCGAATGGTATTCTACATTTGGCATCCAGGTGGTTTGGCTGACTCTGTCGCTTCTGCACTTATCCAAGCGGCTAAACGCGGCGTAGATGTCAAGCTATTGCTCGATTCAGCAGGTAGTCCGCGTTTTTTCAGAAGCCCTTGGTATCGAATGATGCAGGATGCTGGAATTGAAGTTATTCAAGCGCTAGAAGTGAAGATGTGGCGTATTTTCTTACGTCGTCTTGATCTTCGCCAACATCGCAAGATCATCGTAATTGATGATGAAATTGCTTATACAGGTTCAATGAACTTGGTTGACCCGGCTTACTTCAAGCAAAACAGTGGCGTCGGGCATTGGGTGGATATCATGGTTCGCATTACAGGACCAACGGTAAACGTATTGAGTGCCATCCACTGTTGGGATTGGGAAGTCGAAACTGGCGAGCGTCATTTACCAAGACTACCTGAATGCAAGATCGATGAGAGTGAATTCCAACACCCTATTCAGGTTGTGCCTTCTGGCCCAGGTATGCCGGAATATCTGATCTATCAAGTATTAACATTGGCAATAAACCAAGCCAATCGCTCGGTACGAATCACAACACCATATTTCGTGCCCAATGCTGATTTACTCGAAACGTTAAAGATGACAGCACAACGAGGCATTGACGTTGAACTCATTATTCCCCATAAAAATGACTCTATGATGGTGCAATGGGCGTCACGCGCTTTTTATAGTGAGCTCTTGAGTGCAGGGGTCAAGATTTATGAGTTTTATGGTGGTTTACTGCATACAAAATCTGTCGTAATTGACGACCAATTCTGTTTAGTTGGCACCGTAAACATGGATATGCGCAGCTTGTGGCTGAACTTCGAAGTGACCCTCGCCGTTGATGACGAAGAGTTCACCAAGCAAATGTCTTGGTTACAAGATAGCTATATTAAGCAATCTCACACTGTTGTATTGGAAGAATGGGAGAAAAGGAGCCTATTTTCTCGGTTCTTAGAGCGAGTGTTCTATCTCTTCAACCCACTCCTCTAATACCTCAAATACACAGGCTAAAAAACCTCCAGCGCTACATGCATCCTGCTGGAGGTTTGTTCTTTTAGCTCCCTATCTACACGATACCTCTCGACATCATTACCTGTTCATCTTGGCTGTTATTGGCTGATAGTTGACTTTTCCCTTGCATAACCTACGTCGTCCATGTTTTAAATATTCCAAACCGCAATATTTAAGACAGGGAACTTTTATGTCAGAGGGAAAAAAAACCAAACTCATTACCGCTGGCCGCGATAAAAAGTGGACAAATGGTGTTGTAAACCCACCCGTTCAACGCGCTTCAACTGTGGTATTCAATACAGTTGCAGAAAAGAACCAAGCCACCATTAATCGTGCAAACAAAACGTTGTTTTATGGTCGCCGAGGCACCAACACGCACTTTGCTTTCCAAGACGCAATGGTTGAGATTGAAGGTGGAGCTGGTTGCGCGCTTTACCCTTGTGGAACGGCAGCAATTTCAAATGCCATCCTCTCTTTCGTTGAAACTGGCGATCACATTCTAATGGTGGACACTTGTTACGAACCAACTCGTGACTTTTGTAACACCATCATGAAAAAGATGGGCATCGAAACCACCTATTATGACCCAATGATCGGTGAAGGTATCCGAGACTTGATTCAGCCGAATACCAAAGTCCTTTTCTTGGAATCTCCTGGTTCAATAACCATGGAAGTCCAAGATGTACCTACATTAGCGCGCATTGCCCACGAGCAAGATATCATTGTGATGCTTGACAACACATGGGGAGCTGGCGTGAACTTCTCTCCTTTCGAGCATGGCGTAGACATTTCCATTCAAGCGGCGACTAAGTATATCGTTGGACATTCAGATGTCATGCTAGGTACTGCTGTGGCTTCTGAAAAGTATTGGGATCAGCTTCGTGAACAAAGCTACCTGATGGGTCAGTGCGTTTCTCCTGACGACGCATACCTAGGTCTTCGAGGTATTCGCACGTTGGATGTTCGCCTAAGACAGCACGCAGAAAGCAGTTTAAAAGTCGCTCAGTGGCTCGCTTCTCGCCCAGAAGTTGATCATGTCCGCCATCCAGCTTTAGAAACAAGCCCTGGCCATGAGTTTTTCAAACGAGACTTCACAGGTGGAAACGGCTTGTTTTCATTTGTTCTCAAAACGTCTTATCCAAAAGCGACGACGGCTCTGCTTGATGGTATGAAACACTTCAGTATGGGTTACTCTTGGGGCGGTTATGAAAGCCTCATTCTAGCTAACGAACCTAAGAGCTTTAACAGCCTGAGAACCGTAGCTCACCCACACTTTGAAGGTACTTTGGTTCGTATTCATATTGGCTTAGAAGACGTAAATGACTTGATCGCTGATTTAGAGGCTGGTTTTGCGCGTTATAACGCCTTAATGCTTGAAAAAGAAGTCTCCCTATAACAATGATTGAATCGCCCTGCATTGCGGGGCGCTTTTATAAACCCCTGACTTAATTAGAATTAACTAACATTCACCCGAACCATTAATTGATGTTAATCATTTGTGTTGTTTTTCAATTGAGCAGTCACAGAATGAAATAATGTGCCATAAATAGGCTTTTCAAATTTAGAGTTTCTCTCCTACTTTTTATCATTCATAAGAGGTCATACCACAAGGAGATAGTTTTGAAACTCAAATTTATAGCGCTAATGCTTTTTACCTTAGTTACCGTCCCAATAACCTCCGTATACGCTGCAACAGGTTATACCCAAACCAAGTATCCGATTGTTCTGGTTCACGGTTTGTTTGGTTTTGATACCCTGGCAGGCGTTGATTACTTTTTCGGAATACCACATTCCTTAACAAAAGATGGCGCTACGGTTTATGTTGCACAGGTATCCGCGACCAATAGCAGCGAAGTTCGAGGGGAGCAACTGCTTGCTCAAGTAGAAACCTTACTTGCAGCAATAGGCGCAGAGAAAGTCAATCTCATTGGTCACAGTCATGGTGGTCCAACAACGCGCTATGTTGCCTCTGTCCGTCCTGACCTAGTCGCATCAGTTACGAGTATAGGAGGCGTTAATAAAGGGTCTAAAGTGGCAGATTTAGTTCGTGGCACCGTATCTGAGGGTTCGGGTAGTGAGCAGCTCGCGGTAAAACTGGCGCAAGGCTTAACTACTCTTATTAATCTTCTATCAGGTGGTTCTGATCTCGACCAAGACCCTTTAGCCTCACTAGCAGCATTAACCACGGAAGGATCATTAGCGTTTAACCAACACTACCCGGAGGGAGTCCCTACCAGTGAATGTGGTAATGGCGACTTGCTAGCTTCAAATGGCGTTTATTACTACTCATGGACCGGATCATCCACTTTTACAAACGTTTTCGATCCGACTGACGCTGCCATGATGGTACTTGGCTTAGCCTTTGATGGGCCGAATGATGGCTTAGTTGGTGCGTGCAGCACACATTTAGGCAAAGTCATACGTGATGATTATCAAATGAACCATTTGGATGAAATTAACGGTCTACTCGGTATTCATCATCTTTTTGAAACCGATCCAGTCACGCTTTATCGCCAACATGCAAATCGTCTCAAACTTCAAGGTTTATAAGAGGTCATCACAATGAAGAAAGTCGCTCTCACCACTTTTATCCTGCTCTCGATATTTGGCGTGGGAGCGCTTTCTCTGTTGCAAAGCGACAAACAACAAGAGATAACCTCTAACCATTCGCCATCTCAGCAAGATATAGCCGCCGATGTCTCTTCTCCAAAAGATTTCTTCGAATATTCTCTTAGCCGGCTGGGCGAAGAAGATCTCGATACGATCAAAGCGGAAGTCAATGATGACACTTTAGCAAAGCAAACTCTGAATATTGATGCCACACTTTTTCAAGCCTACCTTTCCTACAAGCAAGCACTCACTGCATTAGAGCCTTTTGAGCACAACCACCTAACGCTTGAACAGTTAACCATGCTGAATGAAGCAATACTGAACTTACAGCTTCAATACTTTAACGAGGTGCAGATAACCCAATTGTTTGACGAAGAAAACCGACTTCGCCAACTTGCTTTAGAAAAGCTGACGATTAAAACACAGGCATCGGATATCGAGAGTCAAGCACACCTTCTCAATCAAGCGTTATCAGAACAACCGGATTACATACGAGAAAGTGAACGCAATAACGCATTAGCAGAGCAGCTCGAGCAAGCTTCTCAGCTTGATTCACAAGACAAGTACATCGCCCGTGTTGCTCTGGTAGGAGATGCCGGAGCGCAGAGGCTGCAAAAGCTTGATGAGCAAAGAGCATCATTTAAAACTCAACTCGCCACTTACTTAAAGCAGCGTCAAAATATTCTGAATAGGGATTTTCTAGGGCAAGACGAAAAACAGGCAGAAATCATTGCTTTAAGAAAACAAAGCTTCGATGCCACTCAATGGCGTCGAATCGAAGCTTTGGAACGTATTCATGATAGCCAGAACTAACAACATTAGCTTAATAGCCAAACGTCACTTATTCTGCTTTTTAGGACATCCAACGATATGGTCATCCACCATGCCGACGGCTTGCATGAAAGCATAACAGATGGTTTCACCGACAAACTTGAAGCCTTTCTTTTTTAGGAATTTACTCATGGCTTTGGATTGCTCTGTCGAAGCTGGTACGTCACTCATATGTTGCCATTGATTGACGATTGGTTCACCGTCCACGAACTGCCACAACGCGTCTGATAAACTCCCGTACTCAGCAATTAACGCTTTGGCCGCTTTGGCATTACTGAATACCGAGTTAATCTTTCCGCGATGTCTCACAACATCGAAGTTTTCCACGATGTATTCAGCGCGTTCTTCATTTCTTTGTTCCAACGCATCTAGATCGTAATTCTCGAACGCTTCTCTGTAACCTTCGCGCTTTTTAAGGATGGTGATCCAACTAAGACCAGCTTGCGCACCTTCCAAAGTAATAAATTCAAACAGGACTTGGTCGTCATATACTGGCACGCCCCATTCGGAATCATGATATTCGCGCTCTAATGGGTGATTCATCGCCCACGCACACGTTTTTTGTTCTGTCATTATTCTTCCTTAAAAAGCGCCTCTAACTGATGAGCTAGAGGCGCGATATTTTTCATCGTTATATCAGTAGCACTAAGCCTGTTTCGGTACTGCCACTTTATGGAACAAACGATACAACACTGGCACGACAATCAGTGTCAGGACTGTCGCAAAACCCAAACCAAACATAATCGTAACCGCCATTGGTTTGAAGAAAATATCTGGCAACAGTGGGATCATACCAAGGATCGTCGTGATAGCTGCCATACAAACGGGACGGACGCGACTCACCGCAGCATCAACGACCGCGTCATAAGCCTCTTTACCGGACTTCATTTCAATTTCAATTTGGTCAAGTAATACGATGCCATTTTTGAGCACCATTCCCGATAAGCTTAAGAAGCCGAGCAATGCCATAAAGCCAAACGGCGTGTTGAGTGCCAACAAACCGGTGGTGACACCAATTAACGCCAGCGGCACGGTAAGCCAAACAATGAGTGGTTCTTTGATAGAGTTAAATAGGAATACAGTGATCAAGAACATGAACAAGTACCCCATTGGCATGGTAGTAAACAGCGACTCTTGAGCATCACCAGAAGATTCGTATTCACCACCCCACTCTAGTGAATAGCCAGGAGGCATTTGAATCGCTTCGATTTGGGGCTGTAAACGTTTTTGCAACGTCGATGCGGTTTCTTCACCTAGAATATCAGGGTCTGCCATCACAGTGAGCATACGCTTACGGTTCTTACGCACAATAATAGGATCCTCCCAACGCATGTCGTAACCCATTGTGACTTGTTGAAGTGGAATAAACTCACTCTGTGCTGGACTCCATATTTTCATGCCTTCGATGTTACGAATATCAATGCGCTCATCTTCTGGTAAACGAGCCACGATAGGCATGAGCGTCGTGCCGTCTCGGTATAAGCCTATCGTCATTCCAGAGAATGACATGGACAAGAAATCATCGACGTCCGATTTGGTAATGCCATAGCGACGTGCCTGACTCTCGTTAAACTGAGGTTCAAGAACTTGGGTTCGTTCACGCCAATCATGCCTGATATTTGTTGCCTGAGGGTCGGCGTACATGATGTCCTTGACCTGAGCGGCTATCGTGCGAAGGGCGGTTGGATCTGAGCCAATAATGCGAGCTTCAATTTTTGCACCACCACCAGGGCCTAACTCAATCTGTTTGAGCTTGTAATTGATTTCTGGGTAGTTGGCTTTTAAATACTCTCGAAACTTCGCCATTAATGGTTTTAACGCTTCGTAATTTTCCATACGAGTGGTTATCTCACCATAAGCCGCATAACTTTTCTCTGGCGCGTACGTTAACATGAAGCGCTGTAAGCCTTTACCCGCGGTCGTCGTGATATGGTCAACATGCTCTTGCTTAGCTAACCAACTTTCTAACTCTTTAAGCGTTGTGTTAGTTGCTCGAATATCAGTTCCTTCTGGCATCCATACATCTAACTGAAAAATCGGCGTTGTCGAAGATGGGAAAAACGCTTGCTTCACAAAGGTGAACCCGTAAACACTTGCCGCTAATCCCGCAATCAGCACCACAACGGTAAACCAAGCACGACGCATACAAAACTGAAGAAACTTTTTATAAATAACGAAAATAACCCCGTTATATGGATCATTTTCTTCCCCTTCACCTTGTTTAATCTTCTGGCCTTTAAAGAAGATGTCAGCAAAGAATGGTGTCAACGAGATAGCGGTAAACCAGCTCAACATTAAAGAGATCAGCAGAACCGTAAATAAAGTGCCACAGTATTCGCCCGTCGAGTCTTCAGACAGTCCAATGGGCGCAAATGCAGTTACCGCAATCACAGTTGCCCCAAGTAATGGCCACTTGGTTTGGGTAACGATGTCAGTCGCCGCTTGGAGTCGAGTTCGCCCTTTTTGCGTACCAATCAAAATCCCCTCAACCACGACGATTGCATTGTCCACCAACATACCTAACGCGATAACCAAGGCACCTAATGAAATCCGCTGCAAATCTATCGCGAGATACTTCATGAAAATGAACGTACCTAACACCGTCAGCAGTAAAATTAAACCGATAAGCAGACCTGAACGTAGCCCCATAAAGAACAGAAGTACGATAATGACGATACCGACAGCTTGAGCCAAGCTGACAACAAAACCGCTAACCGATTTATCCACCTCTTTAGGCTGACTGTAAATTTCCGAGATTTCGATACCAACAGGTTGTTGGTACTTTAGCTCTGCAAGGCGATGATCAAACGCTTTTCCGACTTCAACGACGTTGACGCCTTCAGCAAAAGAAACACCCACGTTTAGTGCGAGGCTGCCGTTAAAATTAATAATATTATTCGGGACTTCTACATACCCGCGTTTTATTTCCGCCACATCTTTCAAGAAGATGAGCCCCTGAGCACCCGACTCAGTAATCAACAAATCACCCAGCTCCTCCACACTCTGGAACTCGCCAGTCGGCTGAATTCTGATGTACTCGTCACCAATTCTGATCGCTCCTGCGTCAGAAACCACGTTTTGCGTCGAAAGAAGATTAAACACGGTATCCGGAGCAAGACCTATACTGCTCAGCTTTTTCATCGATACTTCGATGAAAACTTGTTCTTGCTGTTGCCCGGATACCGAAACTTTACTCACACCATCAACCAGTTCGAGCTCTCGGCGTAAGTAATCGACGTAATCCAGTAGCTCTTTATAGCTATAACCGTCGCCAGTCACCGCTAACAAAATCCCGTAAACATCACCAAAATCATCGATCACTTGAGGTTCATTCACACCTGGAGGCAACGTCCCTTTAAGGTCGTTCACTTTACGGCGCAACTCATCCCAAATTTGTGGTAGATCATCAGGGCCATAATTGTTCTTCATCGTGACCGTGATTTGAGATAAGCCTCGGCTAGAAATCGAATTTACTTCATCAACATAAGTAAGCTGCTGAATCGCTTTTTCGATTGGGTACGTCACTTCTTCTTCGACTTGTTGCGGTGTCGCACCAGGGTAAGAGGTCACTACCATCGCATCTTTAATAGTAAAAGCAGGGTCCTCAAGACGCCCTAAACCAAAGAATGCGGCGATACCACCAATCAAAAATATCAGTGCGAACATCCAACTGATGACGCGATTTCGGATGAAGTACGCAGCAATACCGGTCACATCATCATCACTTTGAGGCGCTGATTTATTAAGATCGCTCATAGACCGGCCTCCTGCGTAGCCATTTCCTGTATCACTTCCACTTTCATGCCATCCCTTAATCGAGAAACACCGGCAATCACAACTTTGTCTTTGAGCATGAGACCATCAAGGATTTGAATGGACGTTTTAGATGCCTTACCTGCTCGCACCTGTTTGCGCGATACCGTATTGTCGTCATTCAGTACCCAAACAAATTTGTTTTCGCGCCCCAGCTCGTCACCATCCGCATTAAAAATGGCTTCGATAGGGACATTAATTCCTAGGTTGAGATCAAGCCCAACATTCTCGTCTTTAGACGTTACTTCAACAGCCATCCCATCTAGGATGTACTCTTCTTCCGGCATAGGAAGCGACAGTGTGACAGTAAACGTACCTGTTGTTGGGTCGGGTTCGGTTGTAAATTCTTTTACCGTCGCGTTATATTCGTTACCACTGGGCACGCGCACTAATGCTTTGATCGCGGTAAGCCTTTCTTCCGTTGGCGGTTGGTTCACATAGAGTCGGTCAGGAAGCTGAATCAACACTTCGACTCGCTCCAAGCTGTGAATATTAACGATATGCTGTCCGACTTGAACATTTTCGAATTGGTCGATATTAACTCGCGAAATAATCCCATCCACGGGCGCTTTTAAGGCAGTAAATGATAGACGAAGTTTGGCTAACTGAAGCTCAGCTAAGGCGATTTGTCGTTGTGCTGCAATTTCATCAAACTGAGACTTAGCTAATAGGCCTTTATCGACCAAAGGGCGTGAGCGGCGATACTGACTGTCGACAACAGAAAAACGCGCACTCGCATTATCTACATCCAACTCATAGTCAGTGGGATCTAGTGTTGCAATAACATCACCCTTCGTGACTTTGTCGCCCTCTTTTACCATGATGCTGCTGACTTCTCCTGCCACTCTGAAGCTCAAATGAGAGCGATCCGCTGCATTCGCAACCGCAGGGAAGTACAAGTTGTCATCCACCTTGCTTCCCGCTAATGACGTAACTCTAACTCGTGGCGTTTCGAGCTCTTTTTCTGGCGCCTTATCCCCACAGCCAACGAGAAAAAGCGTTGAAAGTAAAGTCGCTAGAGAGATGATTCCTTTCATATTACAACCCTCTTTCCTTAATCCACGCTCTTACCTTAATTCCGGGTTCAATTACACTGACACCCGAGATAATGATTTGGTCGCCATCGTTAAGCCCAGCTAACACTTGATTTTTGTCATTCATCTCAATTGCGGCTTTGGACACAATGCCTTGCTCATCGACACGCCAAACGTATGTTTTGCCGTTCTCTTCTAGCAACGCGGAGTTAGGAATCTTTGTCGCTCCTGCACTTTTGGACAGGAGGTAAGCATTGCCAGACATTCCCGGCAAAAGGCCTATTTCTGCTGGTCGCTCCATGACCATCGTGACTTTGTAACTGCCCGTTTTAGGATCGGCCTCTGTATCGATTTCCTGAAAGGTTAAATCAAAGGCTCGCTCGGGGAACGCATCAAATATCATTCTGGCAGAGACATCGCTCCCCTGCGTGTAACGATTTAGAAGATAGTCTGGGATTTGGAATATCACTTTGAGGAGTTGGTTGGACTGAATATTCATCACCCCTTCTTTCGCGGCAACATATTCATGGTTTTCTGCTGGAATGTACGAAATGGTTCCATCATATGGCGCGACAAGTTTGGTATACCTTAAGTTTGCCTTTGCTTGATTCCATTGAGCTTTTGCCGAGTTGTGGTTCGCTTTTGCCTCATCAAAATCTTGCTCAGATACTACTTGGTCTTTACGTAGCTTTTGGTATCGCTTGTATTGCACATCTGCGAGCAAAAAATTTGCCCGAGCTTGCTGTTCGAGCAGAGAATATTCATCTGGGTTTAATGACGCCAAAACATCACCTTTACTGACGACTTGACCTTCATTCACTTCTATCGTTTGAAGAAGCCCAGGAACTCGAAATGTCAGTACTGCTCTATCGCCAGCTTCCGTCGTGGCAGGAAAATGTCGCTCAAACTGGGCATTGCCAACAGATACTGTAAATAGCTTCGCAGGGCGCGATTCAGGTTCAGGAACAGGAGGAAGTTCTTTACCGCACCCCGACAAGACAGCCGAGATGGCAATAGGAATGAGCAATCTTCTCATTACATTCATCCATAAAAATTGGGGGATTATTTTTAAAGTAGATGAATTTTGAACGAACTTCCAGAGCGGAAAAGATTAATAGTGCTTTAAAATTAGTAATTTGTGATAAAAAAGCAGGCTTTATGCCTGCTTCAGTTAAATCTTCTTTGGATACAAAATGCCTAGAGCTTACTGAATTCTCTGTTCACCCTATATGTATCAGACGTAACATAAGCTTCCATGTTACGAATTTTGACATCAAGACGGTCAAAATCCCTTTCCAACACACTGAGCAGTTGATCAGGGCTTTGCCCTTTCTGCCAAGGCTTACTTTTGAGCGTATGCTCTTGCTGCGCTCTGATATTTTCAGAATACGTTACTGGTTGCTTTTCTAACATAAACGCCATCGCGATGTACGCTAACAATACCAAAAACGTACCACCTAACAGCGCTGCAGAAATCACTACAATACGAATCAACCAAACTTCTGCACCAAAGTAGTTGGCAATTCCGGCGCAAACACCGGAGATTTTGCCATTTACTGGGTCACGATACAGTTCTCGATTATTCATACTTTCGTCTCCATGTTGGTGACTCAGCATCCAAGATGCGCTCCAATGTATCAACTCGGGACTGCATCGCTTCCGCTTTTTCAGATAGTACCTGAAGGCGCTCTAAATCTTGGCTCGACAGTGCACTATCTGTTTTGCGTTTGCTGCGATAGTGTAAGAAGAGCCATAGTGGAGCGACAAAGATTAAAAAGACAATCACTGGTCCTGCTATAAAAAATGCCGACATAAATGGCTCCTTTCTTATTTATCTTTCGATGACATCTGTTCTTTCAGTTTTGCCAACTCTTTTTCAATTTCGTCTTGTGCCTGCAACTCTGCAAACTCTTGTTCTAGCGATTTAGCATTACCAGTTTGAGCATACAGGTCTGCTTCCGCTTCCATTTCATCCACTTTACGTGAGTACTGCTCAAATTTCGCCATCGCTTCATTAGTGCGGCTAGTGTGCAGGTGTTTTTGCACATCACGACGGTTAGATGCAGTTTGGTTACGAATTGCTAGTGCTTGCTGTTTTGCGCGCGTTTCGGCAATTTTGCTTTCCAACTTACCAATCTCGCCAGTAAGCTTATCGATCGTTTCTTCCACTAAGGTTTGCTCAGTGTGGAGGCCTTTAATCACTTGCTCTAGCTTTTGCTTTTCAATTAACGCTGCACGAGCTAGATCTTCACGCTCTTTCACTAATGCTAAGCTCGCTTTTTGGCCCCATTCGCCAATTTGCTCTTCTAACGTTTCAACCTTACGAGCCAACTCTTTCTTGTCTGCAATCGCTTTAGCCGAGTTAGTACGCACTTCAACAAGTGTGTCTTCCATTTCTTGGATGATAAGACGGATCATTTTTTCAGGATCTTCCGCCTTGTCTAGCAATGCACTGATGTTTGAGTTAACGATATCTGCAAAACGAGAAAAAATACCCATAACGGAACTCCTCTTTTTTCCTATTAAAACTCGACAAGGCGGTTATTCACCTTGTGTCTCCATTTAGATATTACAAGTAGCGTGCCAACTTTTATTTCCCTTAATAAACAGCAAGTTAAGCATTTTGTTGTTGTTGCATACCGTTATGCTATGATGGTTTTTACCAACTATTGGTAAATTTCACCAACTCCAATACTGTAAATCATGGCAAGATAGAAAATAAGAAGGATTTTATGAAGCAAAACCTCATCGGTGAATCGCCTGCTTTTCTCGCCGTATTAGATAAA
Organism: Vibrio sp. D431a; assembly: GCF_030248655.1. NCBI lineage: Bacteria > Pseudomonadati > Pseudomonadota > Gammaproteobacteria > Vibrionales > Vibrionaceae > Vibrio > Vibrio sp. D431a. Next base: position 256,519 of record NZ_JAHGAP010000009.1, read on the forward strand.
GTATCACAACTTGCACCCATTGAGCGCCCTGTCCTCATCATTGGTGAACGAGGTACGGGTAAAGAACTCATCGCTCAGCGTTTGCATTATTTATCAAGACGTTGGGATAAACCACTACTATCACTCAACTGTGCGACATTAAGCGAAGGGCTAATAGATTCCGAATTGTTTGGACATGAATCCGGCTCCTTCACGGGCTCTAAAGGTAAGCATAAAGGGCGTTTCGAGCGTGCCGAGGGCGGTACTTTGTTTCTTGACGAACTGGCAACCGCACCACTTTGGGTTCAAGAAAAGCTATTACGTGTCATTGAATATGGTGAATATGAGCGAGTTGGCGGTCATACCGCTCTAAATGCGGATGTTCGACTTGTTTGTGCAACCAATGCCGACCTACCAAAATTGGCAGAGCAAGGTGATTTTCGTGCAGATCTGCTCGACAGGCTAGCCTTCGATGTCATTATGTTACCGCCTCTTCGCGAGCGCAAAGAGGACATTCTCTCTTTAGCAGAGCACTACGCGATGAAAATGTGTCGTGAACTGCAACTGGAATACTTTGTCGGTTTTACGCCAAAAGCGCAGCAGTCGCTTATTGAATATGAATGGCCCGGTAACGTCCGCGAACTAAAAAACGTGATTGAACGTGCGATTTACCAACATGGTCTGAATGCTCACCCAATTGATGAACTGGTTTTCAATCCTTTTGAAACGGTTTGGCACAGCGCGCTTGGCCATAGTGCAACACAAGCAGAACAACAAGAAGAGGAAGCATCAAGCAACACCATCCAATTCCCTCTAGACTATAAACAATGGCAAGAGGAACAAGATATCCATTTACTCAATCGTGCGTTGGAAGAAGCCAAGTTTAATCAACGACAAGCAGCCGAGCTACTTGGCTTGAGCTATCACCAATTACGAGGGATGGTTAGAAAATATGGTTTGGTCGGACAAAGCTAACTTGACCGAGAGTACTCAATCAATACACGAGCTCGTGACTGCGCTCTAATTCGCATGCATTTATGGCATAACACCTTACAGTGTATGGATTTTATGTTTGGAGCGAGTTCACAAAGGTGATAAATTAGCGAGATCATTTTCGCTTGTTAGCTTTGAAAGAGTAAGATCAAACGAAACGAGCAAGATCCAATGAACATTTCATATTATGAATGCTTTTATAAGATTATCGCTGAGCCTTATTGGGATTAGCCTACTGACCGCTTGTGGCGATGAAATTGACCACAATGATATTCGCAAAGCTGGCTTTGTGTTTTGCGGACAAGGTAAGCCGACCACGTTTAACCCTCAGCTTATTGATAGCGGTATTACCGCAGAGGCTCTGAGCCCGCAGCTGTACGATACGCTGCTCACGCTCGATCCTAAATCACATCAGCCCGTGGCAAGCATCGCCGAGAGTTGGTCAGTAAATGAATCAGGGACGGAATACACGTTTAAGCTTAAACGTGGTGTTAAATTCCAAACCACACCTTGGTTCACACCCACTCGCCCATTGAATGCAAAAGATGTGGTATTTAGCTTCAAGCGAATCATCGATGTAGACCATCCTTTTCACCAAGTAGGTGGTGGTTTTTATCCATGGTTTGCAGGGTTAGATTTTCAAAACCTACTCCAAGACGTGGTTGCAATAGATGAGCATACGGTAAGGTTTACGTTATCTCAGCCAAACTTTTCTTTCTTGGCCAATATTGCCACCAGCCATGCGGTTATCTTGTCTTCGGAGTATGGACAGCAATTGGCTGCAAAAGATCATAAAGAAGAAATCGACCAACTTCCTATCGGTACCGGCCCTTATCAATTAAAAGAGTACCAAGTGAACGACTTGATTCGATTAGAGCGTCATTCAAATTACTGGAAGTCACCAGCAAAAATGGAACAAGTGGTGTTCGATATCTCTCACAGAGGGACGGGTACATTAGCTAAACTTTTAAGAAACGAGTGTGACGTACTCTCTTCACCTATTTCGAGCCAAATACCTGTCATTCAAGAAAATGACAACCTTGAGCTGACGGCTACACCAGCTAACAACGTTTCCTTTATTGCGATAAACACAGAAACCACCGCGCTGAGTGATGCTCGAGTTCGCCAAGCTCTTAACTTAGCGATCAACCGTCAAAATATTTTAGATTCGGTTTACTACGGAACTGGCTCCCAAGCTTATACCTTGCTACCACCTAATTCATGGGCTTATCAAAAAGACAGCGTAAAAATTCGTTATGACCGGAATTATGCATTGGCACTACTTCGAGATGCAGGCTACGAAGACGGCCTAGAATTGACCATGTGGGTACCACTTGAACCACGTGCTTTTAACCCAAGCCCTCGCAAGACCGCAGAGCTAATCCAAGCGAATTTTGCCGATATTGGGGTTAAATTAACGCTACTTACCGATGATAGGTTTGAACGTGTGGATTTGGAGAACATCAACGATATCGATTTACTTTTAACTGGTTGGATTGGTGATACCGGGGATCCTGACAACTTTTTCCGCCCTTTATTATCTTGCGAGTCTGACCGCGTTGGCCTTAACGTGTCCATGTGGTGTAACGATGACTTCGATTTCTTGCTCGATTTGGCTTTAGAAACTCAAGAACCGCGTTACCGTTTGAACCTATATCGCCAAGCACAGAACATTTTGAATCAAGAGTTCCCGGTTATTCCTCTGGCGCATGGCGTGCAGTTCCGTGTGCACGACAAATCGCTGACAGGCTTCAAATCAAGCCCTTTCAATGCCCAACCGTTTGATAGAGTTGAGAGAATTCACTGATGTTTTGGTATACCGTTCGACGCTTTAACCTATTTATCATCACTTTGATGATCCTTACATTAGTGGGTTTTTCTCTGCTGCGCCTTGACCCTCTCTCGCACTGGGCAAACGTTGATTTTTGGTCTGGCTGGCAAACTTACTTGATCAACCTTTCTCAACTCGATTTTGGCATAAGTAAAAACGGCAATGCGATTTACGACGAGCTCGCCGTTGTATTCCCAGCCACTTTGGAATTGTGTTTCTTTGCCTTTTTGGTGTCCCTTTTGATCGGCATTCCACTTGGAACCGTGGCTGGGATGAAGCAAGGTAAATGGCTCGATACCAGCATTTCATTCATGTCAATGTCTGGTTATTCCGCCCCAATCTTTTGGGTTGCTCTGTTACTTATCATGGTCTTTTCATTGGAATACCAACTCTTTCCCGTTGCGGGACGGTATGATTTACTTTACGAAATTGATCATGTAACCGGGTTTGCCATTATCGACGCATTCATGGCGAAAGGCGAATACCGCGCTCATGCACTGCAAAGCGTTATTGAGCATATGGTGCTGCCATGTTTGGTGCTCGCTTTGGCTCCAACCACCCAGGTTGTCGGACTAATGCGTTCCTCGGTAGCGGAAGTGATGAGCCAAAACTACATCCGTGCAGCGAGAATCAAAGGTCTTTCTAACCGCGAAATCGTAACTCAACATGTATTGCGGAATGCGATACCGCCTATCATTCCCAAAGTTGGTGTTCAACTTTCGAGTATGATTACCTTAGCTATCATCACGGAGTCTATTTTTAACTGGCCAGGTATTGGTCGTTGGCTTTTAGATGCGCTAGCAAGCCAAGACTATGCATCTATCCAAGCTGGCGTGATGGTACTTGCGACTTTGGTTCTTACCGCTAACATACTCTCGGATTTGATTGGCGCGATGATTAACCCTTTAGTTCGAAAGGAATGGTATGCTAACAAATAACGTTTATCAGGAAGAGCGTATTCCAACACAGTTTGAGCGTTTTTGGCGAAGCTACCGCGCCAACGGACTAGCCATGTTTGGCTTGTGGTGCTTGGTGTTTATCGTCCTTATTACCATTTTTGCCCCCCTACTTGCACCATTTGACGCCCAAGCACAGTCAGGTGAGTTGCTTGTGCCGCCATCATGGGCCCCAGCAGGAACGGTTGATTACTTTTTGGGGACCGATGACTTAGGTAGAGATATTCTTTCGCGCCTGATTATGGGCTCTCAGCTGACATTTGGCGCTGCTGTCGCCATCACCGCAATTGCTGCCGTTGTAGGCTGTTTAATTGGCGTATTGGCAGGTATGACGAAAGGCTTACTGTCGAGTACTCTCAACCACTTGCTCGATACCGTCATGTCGATCCCGTCGCTCTTATTAGCAATCATTTTTGTGGCATTTCTAGGCTTTGGTGGGTTCAATATTTTACTCGCAATCTGCTTGGCTTTGATTCCGCGTTTTATTCGCTCCGTTTATATAGCAGTCCACACCGAAGTTGAAAAAGACTACATAATGGCAGCACGCCTTGATGGCGCTAATGATTTCTACTTACTGTGGAGTTCAATTCTTCCTAACATTCTGACGGTCATTGCCGCTGAAATCACACTCGCGCTCTCTGCTGCGATTTTAGATATTACGGCACTGGGTTTTCTTGGCCTAGGCGCACAGGCACCAAGCACCGAGTGGGGAGCAATATTAGGTGACTCTGTCGAGCTTATTTATATTGCACCTTGGACAGTGACCCTACCCGGCCTGACCATCATGTTTACTGTTATTACCCTAAACTTAGTAGGTGAAGGTGTACGTCAAGCGCTTAATGCGGGGATCGAATAATGCCGTTGTTAGATATTCGACATTTGACCATTGAGATCGAAACACCTCAAGGGTTGGTCAAAGCCGTTGACCGAATGAGCCTAACTTTGAACGAAGGCGAAATTCGTGGTCTTGTAGGTGAGTCTGGTTCAGGGAAAAGCTTAGTTGCAAAAGCGATTGTCGGGGTAAGTAAAGATAACTGGCGCATCACCGCAGACCGTATGCGCCTTGGCAATATTGACTTGCTTCAGCTTACACCAAAAGAGCGTCGGCGCGTCATTGCTCGTGATATTGCGATGATTTTCCAAGAGCCTTCAACTTGTCTTGACCCTTCAGAGGAAGTCGGGCGTCAATTGATTGAATCCATTCCATCTCGCGCATTTGAAGGGAAATGGTGGGAGCGATTTAAATGGCGTAAAAAACAGGCCATCGCGCTTTTGCATAAAGTGGGTATTAAAGATCACAAGCGTTTAATGGGTAGCTACCCTTATGAACTGACTGATGGTGAGTGTCAAAAAGTCATGATTGCCATGGCGATAGCGACCAAACCAAAGTTGCTGATCGCAGATGAGCCAACCAACGACTTAGACCCGATTACTCAATCGCAAATTTTGCGTCTGTTGAGCCGCATGAACCAACTTAATAACACAACCATTTTGCTTATCGGCCACGACTTAGCGACCATAACACAGTGGGCAGGACGTATTACGGTAATGTATTGTGGTCAGTCGGTGGAGTCTGCCGATACCAGTAAAATCATTGCGGCACCCAAGCACCCGTACACCGATGCCTTGCTTAAAGCGATGCCTGACTTTAATGATTGGGTACCACACAAGCAAAAACTCCAATCCCTACCGGGCTCGATTCCGCCATTGCAGCATCTGCCTATCGGTTGTCGCCTCGGACCACGTTGCCCATATGCGCAGAAACAATGTGTAGAAATTCCACACACCAGACGAATTAAGAATCATAAATTTAACTGCCACTTTCCATTGAACACGGAGAAAAAGTCATGAGTGCGTTACTTGAAGTCGATAATTTATCGAAGCAATTTGTTACGCGCTCCCGTCTGTTCAAACGTCAGGTTAATGAGGCAGTTAAACCGGTAAGCTTTACTTTAGAGCCAGGACAAACTATTGGTTTTATTGGTCAAAACGGGTCAGGAAAATCCACACTAGCTCGTATGCTTGCTGGCGTTGTTGAACCAAGCTCCGGAGAGATCCGTGTGAATGGCGAACGATTGGAGCACAAAGATTACGCGACACGCTGCAAGCTCATCCGCATGATTTTCCAAGATCCAAACACATCGTTAAACCCACGTATCCAGATTGGTCGTATTTTAGAAGGTCCGCTAAAGCGAAATACCAACATGCCGCCAGATGCGCGCATGCAGCGTGTAAAGAACACCTTGCTCCGCGTAGGATTGCTGCCTGAGCACGCCTATTTTTATCCACAAATGCTAGCTGCCGGTCAAAAACAGCGCGTGTGTTTGGCTCGTGCACTTATTCTTCAACCTTCCATCATTGTCGCTGATGAGGCGTTAAACGGTTTGGATATGGCAATGCGCTCGCAGATCATTAACTTATTCCTCGAGTTGCAAGAAGAGATGGGATTGTCATTTGTGTACGTGTCTCAGCATATTGGCATTGTTAAGCATATTACTGATAAAGTGATGGTGATGCATGAAGGTGAAGTGGTCGAGTTTGGCGAGACCAACCAAGTATTGACTCATCCCGAGCATCCTATTACTCAACGACTAGTCGAAAGCCACTTTTATAAAGCGCCAAGCCATCAAACAAAATAGCTTATCAAAGATGTAATCGTGCAAATGTAAAGAAGCCTGCTTTAACGCAGGCTTCTTTATTGCATGGGTACTAATCAAAAAACTAACGGCGGCTCGCTTGTTTGCGCAGTTCAAAATCAAACTCGTCAGGAAACAATACGACCCCTTCTTCATTTTGATTTGGGAATACAACAATCGATAGCTCGTCATCCTCTAGACCAGAGGTCCAACGGCTGTGCCACTTGTTTAAAGAGATCGCCTCAGGCTCGCAATCTTCCCAATCACCATTCGCCCATTGCAAAGCAAATTCTTCGTTTGGCCATACTGGTACACAATCATCATCTTCTGTATTTAACATGACACAGCCATGTTCGTCTTTCAGAATCCAAACCTTACGATTCGCCACAATCTCTTTTACGCAGTACTTTAAACGTTGCTCTTCGTTGTAGCGATTAATGGTATCCATCTGCTCTTGGGTCAGTTGCTCAGACATATTCGTCTCCTATTTCCCATAGAAAAATGCCCGCAGCTAGGCGGGCATTTAAAGTATATGCTAGAAAATTAAGCTAGCTCAGTTTGAAGCCAAGGCCAACCTTGCTTCTTACGGCTTAGCGTGTTTTCCATCATTAGCATGCCGTCTTTTTCGTGCTTAACAAGCTTCTCAGCCCACTCACCTTTGTATAGAAGACGAGTTTGAGCAGTCGTGATGTCTGTTAGCATTACAGCAGCGAACGCTAGGTTATCTTTCTCACAACGAGATTCTAGGTCTGCTTCTAGTGCTTCGATCATACCGTCAACTTGCTCAAGAGTTGCAAGTTCAACCTGACCAACCACTACGTCACGACCGTTGAATGGGTAACCTTTAAGGTCTTTCTCAACAAGCTCAGCCGCTGATAGACCTTCGATGTTTGTTTTAGCAATTAGAAGATCTTTAGTGAACGCGTCAACATCTTGTACGTCTGCGATTGCCGCTAGTTCAGCAACGGCATCTTTGTCTTTTTGTGTACAAGTTGGAGAAGCAAAACCTACTGTGTCAGATAGAATTGCTGACATCATTAGCTTAGCAATTTGTGGAGTAATCGCGTGACCTTCAATCTTGAAAATGTTGAATAGAACAGTGTTGGTACAACCAACAGGCCAGATCCATGCTTCCATTGGGTTTACTGTCATCACGTCACCTAGACGGTGGTGGTCAACAATACCCGCAATTTCAGCTTCTGCGATATCGTCTGGTGCTTGTGCTAGATCTGAGTAATCTACTAGCCAAACGGTCTCACCCGCAACTGATGTGCGAAGCTCAGGAACTTCAGCGCCAGCAACTTCTAGGATGTGCTGAGTTTCACGGTTGATTTCGCCTTGGCGAATTGGCATAGCTTCAACGCCACGCGCTTTTAGAAGTTCAGTTGCAACGAGTGCACTACAAATACTGTCACTGTCTGGGTTCTTATGACCTACAACTAGAATCATGTTTCTTCCTATTCAAGTCAATTTTATACGCCGCCTAATACAGTTAATTAGGGCGTGTTTGCTCACAAAGGCCGATACTTTACCTGATTTCAGAGAGTTTGACACGAAGAAAAGTTCACAATGCTATTGCGAATAAATCTCATTTACATATAATGATAATTATTCCTATTTGCATTTGAGTAAACGATGAACGCGACCCAATTATTACACTCTGCACAACAGTTGTTTCAGCCTACTCAGTTTCGTTTAGCTTATAAGCGATTGCTGATCCCTATCGTCATGCTCATTTTGCTAGGCAATGAAAATACACGTGACGTAGCCGTACAGACGCTATCCGACTCATTCTGGGCGGTGTCATGCTATGTTGCTGCCACATTGGCTATTTATCATTATCTTTCAAACTTTATGTCGAAAACCAATCGAATTACCGAGCTATATCATCGCTCGCGTAATCATCAGGTTTTCTTTGCTTCTTTGTTGGGTGCTTTGCCTGGCTGTGGTGGCGCTATTGTTGTGACAACGCAATTTATTAGTGGCCGAGTAGGATTTGGTGCGATTGTCGCGGTACTTACTTCAACAATGGGTGACGCTGCCTTTTTACTTCTGGCCGCCAAACCAAGTGTTGGATTAGGCGTGGTTGGATTAGGCATTATCGTGGGTACTCTTTCAGGGTTAGTCGTTAATGCTTTTCATGCTGATAACTTTCTGCGACCAGAACCAAAAGAAGCACCTCAGACACATGCTTGTTGCCAACACCAGACAGACCGACACACACCCCTTGAACAACGTGCAATCAATCTACAAGGCGCATTTTGGAAATGGCTTATTGTGCCTGCTAGTGTCGTTGCTGTGTTAATGTCTTTCCAAATCGATATTAATCAGCTGTTGTCTTTGCAGGCCAATACCATTGAATGGCTGGGCGCTATCTTCGCGGTGATCACAATGTCGTTGTGGGCTATGACAAAAGAGCTCGGCGATTATCAGTCAACGGTCTCTGAAGATGAAAAAATCGTGGACTCACACCCGATTCAAAAAGCAGCACAAGATACGAATTTCGTCAGTGCTTGGGTGATCGTGGCGTTTCTGGCGTTTGAACTGACGACCTATTTTTCTGGACTCGACCTTGTAGAAACCTTTTCTCATTGGGGAATTTGGATGCCATTAGCTGGCCTAGCCATTGGTATGTTGCCTGGTTGTGGACCGCAAATTTTAGTCACTAGCCTATACATTTCTGGTGCAGCGCCACTTTCTGCGCAACTGGCCAATGCGATTTCTAACGATGGTGACGCCCTATTCCCCGCTATTGCAATGGCACCGAAAGCTGCTTTGGTCGCGACTATTTACTCGTCCATTCCTGCGTTTATTGTTGGATACGGGTATTACTTTTTATTCGAGTTCTAACGCTCAGAGCATCAAACGAGAAAGGAGCCGCAATAGGCTCCTTTCTTGATCTTGGTATTAGGCGATTTACTTCACGTTTTATGCTGTAACGATCGCTTTCGCATTGAGCCCTTTATCCACGCTCACCATTAACAACTGGCAAGGTTCTTGGTTTAGCTTTTCCCCTGTCCAGTAATCATACCAGTCCACCGGTTGATCAGACGTCAGCGTAAATTCCATCGCTCCGTAACTCGCATAATTAAACAAACAATGGAGGTCATTCTTCGTCGTTAGTTTTAAAAACGCGTGATTTAAACTCAAAGCGGTAAACTTTGCAGATTGCTGGTTACGTTGTTGACGTAACATGAGCTTAGACAGTGTCTTCTTAGCAAACGGCGTAATCTCAGGGAGCGGGTCACCAGACAGCAGCAAACCACCACTCGCTAATAACACCGTGCGATGAAATTCATACTCTTCTCTGGATGCAGATTGATTAGCTAATGAAGTGAACGTGGCGCAATCCGGGTCAATTTGCCACAATTTTCGATGCTGCCAACTACGGTAAAAGGTTTCTTTGGCTATCTGTTCGAATCGACGACTATGACGCTCTACATCGTCAGAAACACGCATTGCATCCACAAGCCCCAGAGATGGCCACATTGGCGCGTTGCAACCTAAAAGCCACGCATCACCAGCGCCTTTGGCAATCGCTTCCATTCCTAAGCGATACGCCTCAACGCCTGTAATACCAGATTGTTTACGAACACCTTTTAAGGTGCCCCAATAGTTCGCGTCTAGCTTGAACAACTCAACGCCCCACTCTTGTCTCATGACAGAGACTACATTCGTCAGATGGTCTTGTACTTCTGGGTTTGAGGTATCGAGTATGTACCAAGGCGTGCATCGCCAACCACCGTATGTGACATCTTCTGCTTTAAGTAAGCCACCATCCTTGTGACGCACAAACCAATCTGGATGCTGTTTGAAGATCTCCGACTCAGGCTGAGCAATAAAGGGCGCCATCCAAATCGCCGGCTTTTTGCCTTTTGCACGGATACTATGAATGAGCTCTTTTACGCCACCAGAAAACTTATCTGATGGGGTTAACCAATCGCCCATAAAGGCTTGATAGCCATCATCCAGAAGTACCCACTCCAGGTCTTCGAGCTTATCTTGCATGCAATCAACGTTCTGCATGATGTTTTGCTCTGTCACGTCTGCGTAGTACGCGTACCACGAACACCAACCAACAGGCGCATCTTGTGTCACACCTTGGCGAACAGGATGATGCTTTGCAATCATCTCGCCATAGGTTTGATAAAGCTCGGACAGCGATTGACCACAGAGTACCGCCACGGATTCAAGTTGATTACTTTCCCAATCCGCCACTTGAGTCAACTCACCATCAATTGCGGCTGATAAAACCCAATGCCCATCACGCAGCACAACATCAAAATAGCCTGCAAAGCGATGACATGATGTGAAGCCAAATAATGTGTAGCCCGCTGAACCTTCCACCACTAAATAGTTGTAATAACGCTTAGGTGCATCTTTAGGGTAGATTCGATAAGAAGGATTATTGTCTGGGCAGCGACCAATATCAACGGGGTGATTGATCGTTCCCGCCGTTTGCGCCAACATTTGAAAACCATCCCCAATTACGTCGGCCTCGTGCTCGTACAAAAACGGCATTTCGAATAACACTTCACGGTCCGTAAAGGTTTTATTGTGAAGACCAGCAAAAGAAAAATGTAATTGATTACCCTCGACTTCAACTTGGAAGTCATTGTTATTCACAGTGATCTCAGTGTGATTTGCTAATTGAATGCTCTGAGCCATAAAGAGTCTACTCACTTAATTATTATTGTTTAGCTTGGCGCATTATCTCCTGCTTGTCTCACCCAATTCGTTACCATCATCACGAATACCAGTCTCGTTTAACGTTATGAAGTTACTATTGAGACAACGCTCACTGAAATTTTGATAAAAAAATACCAGCCCTGAGGCTGGTATTTGGATTTATGCAAACTGCACTAATTAAGCAACTTCGATCGGACCACCAAATGAAGTGACTGGCGGCACTTTACCTGTGAACTTCTCGAAGTCTACGATACATGTGTTCGCAGAAGTCGCCTGTGCAAGCTCAGAAGAACCGATGTCTTGCGTTAGGGTGTTAGGATCACCGTAGGTACAGATTGCGCCTTCTTTCTCGTTTAGAGGACCGTACCATGCACCTTCTTCGATACGAATAACGCCACGTGGGTAGCTGTCAGTCAAAACAGCACCAGCTAACAGCTGACCACGACCGTTGAATACACGTACCAAATCACCATCTTTGATACCTTTTGCTTTGGCATCTGCTGGGTTGATGTAAACCGGCTCACGACCTTGTACCGCGTAAGTCGCGCGGAACTCTTCAGACTCACACATTTGAGAGTGAAGACGCTTATCAGGGTGGCAAGACTGCAACCAGAATGGGTATTTATCTGAACCAGGACCACCGTGTGAACGCTCTGATTTTTCGAACCACATTGGGTGCTCTTGACAGTGTTCGTAACCGTAACGGCCGATCTTGCGTGATGTAATCTCGATGAAGCCAGACGGTGTACCTAGTGGGTTAAGCTCAGGGTCTTTACGGAAGTCCGCATGACGAACCCAAGGTTTACCTTCACCGAAGTCTAGTACGCTCTTCTCCCAGAACTCGTTGAATTCTGGCATTTCAAACTTACCTTCGTTCGCTTTTTTACAATCGTTGTAAAGGCTTTCGATCCATTCCATCTCGCTCATACCACGAGTGTATTCTTCGCGGCGACCAAAACGCTGAGTGAGTTCACTCATGATTTGGAAGTCAGGCTTAGATTGGAACAATGGATCAACGAGACGATGCATCGCAATCAGACCTTTGTTCGAGTATGAACCGTATACGTCGATGTCGTTACGTTCCCATTGCGTACACGCCGGTAGAACGATATCTGAGAAACGACATGTCGCAGTCCAAGCAAACTCGATCGTTACAACCGTTTGAAGTTTGCGGAACGCTTTCTTCATGCGGTTACGATCTTGATGGTGGTGCCATGGGTTACAACCCGAGATAACCATCATCTTGAAGTCTGGCAGTTTCACTTTACCGCCGTTGTAGTTGATCTCTTTGCCAGGTTCTAGCAGACAGTCGATCCAACGTGCAACTGGGATAGTACGACTGTAACCGTTAAAGTCGTTGTTGTCCCACTTCGGTTTCATACCTTGGTCAAGGTTACGAGGGAAACCACCAGGGCCCGCGAAACCAGTAGAAGGCACACCGATACTTGAGTAATGGTGACCGTAAGAGATACCACCGCCAGGTAGACCGATTTGACCAACCATTGCAGCAACCACAGCCGCTGCCCAGTATGGCTGCTCACCGTGCTCTTGACGCTGGATACACCAACCCATCAGGATCTGTGTACGACCGCTGACTAGCATGCGTGCGAATTCACGGATCTTGTCCGCTTTCACGCCACAAATCGCTGCTGCCCATTCGGGCGTCTTCTCTACTTTGTCTTTTGTCTTACCTTGAACGTATTGAATGAACTCTTCAAAGCCTAGACAGTAAGTATCAATGAATTTCTTATCGTACAGGTTTTCGTTGTACAACACGTGTGCCACAGCGAGCATGAACGCTACGTCTGTCAGCGGGTTGATGTACAAGTGATCGTTCTCTAAGTAGCGCTGAGTTTTGTTCTTCACTGGGTCTACAGATAGAACGTTGATCTCACCTTTTGCCACTTTTTCTTTTAGTTGTGCAAGGTACTTAAACGACTCATGCGTTTCACAGTTCCAACCTACTTGAAGGTTTTTCACTGGGTCGTTAGCCCAAAGAACGATGTTGTCAGAGTTTTCTAGGATCTCAGACCAAGATGTACCTTGTGCATAAACTTCGGTTGAGCCTAGCACGTACGGCATAATGGTTTGACCTGCACCCGTCGAGTAGTCACCTACTTTAGTGATGAAGTTGCCATGCATACCTACTGCACGTTGCATGTGCGCAGTACAGTTGTTAAATGAACCCGTTTGGTTCCAACCTGTTTGACCTGCATGCAGCGCCCATGGGCCGTAGTCTTTTTGAATACGTTCTAGTTCGCGATAAAACAAATCTAGCGCTTCATCCCAAGTTACTCGGATGAAACGGTTGTTACCGCGAGTATCTGCGCTGTATTTATGTTTCTTCAACCAATCTAGACGAACCATTGGGTAACGAACACGTGAAGGGCTGTAGATAATACCCTTAATGCCGTTCAACATTTCTGTTGGGTTTTTGTCTAGCTCTAGCGGCTTGATCTCTTGAACTTTACCCGCGTAGATGTGGGCGCGGAACGCGCCCCAATGAGAACCGGTTACTTTCCAAGTACCTGTCGTCTCAACGGCATTTGCAGAGGCGGATGCCAATAAGCTAGGACCAATTACTGACGCTGCACTTGTGGTTGCTACACCTTTAAGAAAACTTCTTCGTGTAATAGCCATTTAAAATTACTCCAATCCGACGCTTATTAGTGGTGACCTTCAGCATAATCTGAAGAGTGTTTCTGTAGATACTTCAAGATCAGTGCTTCACTGTCTGTATCTAGGTTAACGAACGCCAACATACCGTCGAACATACCTGGCCAGGTGTTCGCGTCGAAGTGCGCTTCCGCAGGTTGAGTGTGACATACAGAACAATTGGTCTTGTAGGCTTCACGAGATTTTTCCCAAACAGGATTGATGTCGTTCAGCATAGACTCTTTCTTAATCCATACTTTCGCCGCTACTTTTTCCCAAGGAAGGCCTGTTAGCTCATCCACTTTTTTCTCACCAGTCGTCACAATGTTGCTGTCTGTTGCTGCTTCTTTCATCAGAGACGCAGTCGCAATGTTCTTACCGAAGTCTTCTTGAATTACACGACCAAAACCTTTTGCTTTGCGCCAACCGTCAATTTCGATCTCAACAAACTCGCCTTTGTCTTCAAGAACTTTAACGGTCGATGCAGGATTAAGAAGACCAGCTTCTTTACTGCCTTGCGCATCAAAGTAAATTGGTAGGTGACGAACGCTCACGAGTTGCTGACCAACGCCGTAATCCGTGTTAGAAGTCATACCCTCTAGATCACCCACGATACCGCCAATGCTGTCCATGCCTGCTGGTAGGTTGTGCGCAATACCCTTGTGACAGTCAACACAGCTTTGATCTTTCTCAGCGGCTTGCTTCATTTGGATACGAGCCGTAGGAGACATTTGCTCGAAATCCATCGATTCGTAGTTGTGACAGTTTTTACACTCCAGAGATTTGTTTGCCGAGAAACGATCCCATTCGTGTTTAGCAAGTTCGATACGACGCTCTTCGAACACACCCGGTTCGTCGTAGTTGCCAAATACTTGTGCAAATACTTCTTTAGAAGCTTGCATCTTACGAGCGATCTTATCTGTCCAGTTATGTGGAACGTGACAATCAGGGCAGGTAGCACGAACACCAGAGTGGTTTTTCCAGTGCACCGTTTCTTGTAGCTCAACGTACACGTTGTCACGCATTGTGTGACAACTAATACAGAATTCTTCTGTGTTGGTTGCTTCTAGAGCGGTGTTAAAGCCACCCCAAAAGATAACACCAGCAATAAAGCCGCCCATAGTCAGCACACCTAGGCTGATATGTACAGCTGGGCGCGTCATGGTACGCCACAGTTTAATGATTAATGATTTCATTATTTGCTCTCTTAAAATCTTTTCAAAAGTGTGGTTATGAGCTCACTGGCTTACATGCCGTGCGCGCCTGGAGGTCCAAAGAAGAAGACTTGCAACATCCAAACGATGAACCCGTAACCGCCGACAAAGGCCACACTCAGAATTGGGAAGAGAACAACTGCAATGAAGAGGAACGACTTCCACTCCAGGGAGCGTTTTTCACCACTCTCAATTTTATTAACATCACTCATACATTTGCCTATTTTGTATCTAGTGTTATTGAAAAGCCCGCGTAACCAAGCTTAAGTTTTTTACAATCTCTAATGGAAAATGTTAGACCATACTAATAGTAGGGTTCAATCAAATAAGCGACCTCAGACCTTGTAATTCAACACTTTTTTGAGCTCATCCAGAGATATGATGGATTGATGTTATTTATTAAAAAACATGAACAGATGTGACAAAATAAGTCTTTTAAGGAGTTGTTAAATAAACAACATTTAAGAAACATCGATCACATTTAACTCGTAATTATCATGCCATAAATCGACTTAAAAACTCCGGAAAAGATAACCACTTGTAAACAAAATGCTGCGTATTAATGTCTAAAATAGCACTCAAGGTTTACTTTAAGAACAGCAAAAAGTGCACGTAGTGGTTCATATAAAGGAGAGGCTTAGATACAATTATTCGCGTACTTTCAAGGAGCGATTATGGATAACGTGGTGGATATAAGCTGGGTCAAACTGGCACTGTTTGGTTTGATTTTATTGGTCCCCTTTTTTATCAATGCTCGCTACAAATTAGGGATAGCAAAAGACACGATAATCAGTGTTATCCGAATGACATTTCAGCTCATATTGATTGGCGTGTATTTAGAATATCTTTTTCAATTAAACAGTTTACTTGTCAATATACTTTGGCTTGCCATCATGCTACTGATTGGTGCCAGCTCGATTGCGGGAAAAGCTCACTTACCTAAAAAGCCACTTATGCTTCCGCTACTAACGGGCCTTACCTGTGGTCTAATACCACTTCTGATAGCAATTACAGCAGGCCTAGTGCAACCATCCCCTATTTACAATGCGCAGTACATGATCCCACTTGCTGGTATGTTATTGGGTAACAGCTTGAGTAGTAATATCATCGCTCTTCAGAATCTGTTTACGGCTTTTGAGCAGAGACAAGCAGAATATGAGGCTGCAATCTCACTTGGAGCCTCTCCTCGCTACGCATCCTTCCCCTTCATTCAGGAGGCTCTTAGAAAGTCCCTTGCCCCGACTTTAGCTTCTATGGCCACTACAGGGCTGGTTACCTTACCGGGTATGATGACCGGTCAAATTCTAGGTGGCGCGAGCCCGATGGTTGCGATTAAATACCAGTTAGTGATTATGCTAGCTATTTTCGTCATGTTGAGTGCCTCCGTAACCATAACGTTAGAAATGACATTGCGCTGGGTACAAACCAAAGAAGGCCGAATCAAGATAAAAATCGAGCAACCCGAATCGACCAAAACTCACGGTTAGTTGGCGTTTGTGGGTAAAGCCCGTTAAACAACTTATGTTGCCAAGTCGAACGTACTTTTAACTGAATAACTCAACTATTCTTCGAGCACTCATCAAGACGCTTTCAGATGAAAAGTCAGGTAGAATTCTTTTTGATATAAGCCTCTAATTTTATGAAATTTTCTTTGCAAGTTTAGATACGCACGACCTTTGATACAGGTTATCCACAGAAAATGTGGATAAGCCCCCAAAACCTATACGCAACCAGAAACATAGCAACATAAGTGATCAATCGAATCGTCATGCATTGATCACGTGACTGACATGTTCTAATTTTAAAGTAAAGGCAGTGACCACAAACTTGGAGAGACGTACATGGATGTCTTAATGATCAAAGAAAATTACGATGAACTCCTGTCCGATGCACCTCTGGATTGGCTCGTTCAAGAACCAAAGGAAGTAACTTCTCATTGGCTCCCAACCGATTTTGGCATCAACGAAGAGTTGATTTAGCATAACTCGACTTATTTGACATTTGCAGAGACAAATAAAAAGAAAGGCGAACCATCTGGTTCGCCTTTCTTGTGATCTTCTAAACTTATCGCAAATGGTTATCTTCATCGCGTAGATAAATCATCCAATACCACATGCCAACAAATACGCCACCACCAATAATGTTTCCTATCGTAACAGGAATTAGGTTGTTTACGATGAACCCCATCATGTTTAAGTCCGCGTAGTTTGCAATATCTGCCCCTGTCATTTGCCAAAACGCTTCTGGCGCAAAGTACTTAATACCAATCGCCATAGGTACTTGGAACATATTCGCAATACAGTGCTCAAAACCTGCCGACACGAACATAGCCACAGGCAAAATCATGACCGCTATTTTATCTGTCAATGTTCGCCCACTAAACGTCATCCAAACTGCAATACAAACTAATACGTTACACATGATGCCAAGCGCAACAGCAGCAAAGAAACCATGATGTAATTTGTGTTGGGAGATCGCCATCGCGTTGAGACCAACTTGGCCATGATCAAACATATATTGCTTGGTAACTAGCATACAGGCCACGAGCAAAATGGCCCCAACCATATTGCCAAAATAAACCACCAACCAGTTTTTGATAAGTGCTTGCCAAGAGATTTTTCCACTCGCACGCGCAACTAGTGTCAGCACAGAGCTAGTGAAAAGCTCGCCGCCAGTAACCACCACCAAAATCAAACCAAGGCTAAATGCCAGACCACCAATGAGTCGTGTAATGCCCCAAGGCAGCTCGCCTGCGCCTGTCGTTACTGTGGTATAGAAGATGAAAGCAATACCAATATGAAGCCCCGCAGAAATGGCGAGCAGAAAAGATTTGATTGGAGCTTTCGTTGCTTTGCCTACCCCCACTTCAGCCGCGCGTTCCGCAGCTTGTGGCGGTAATAGTGAGTCAAACTGATTAAAGTTCATTCTGGTGTAACATTTAGAAACATTTAAAGAGGCGCGGATAATCGCTCTATTTCCCTATTTTTTCAAGTGCTATTTGGCGTGTTTACTAAAATCGTTGTTATTGGGAGCTCAAGCAATAAATAGCGCCTATCATTCGCTACCGTAAGTATCATTGATACTTAACAAGTATTCGGCCTTTCGAACAAAGATCCTGCGTTATATCAGCCTGATAGCGCCATACTTAACACTTCTTGTCGTTGAATGTTGCCCAACGCTACTTTTCAGACTAGCTTGGTAAAAAAAGCGCAAAGGAATCATTTATGAAATATTCAGCTGAACATATCGCCGAATTGAATCTACTTCTTCAGTTCGACCTAAGTAGTGCTGCAACTGGTATTAAAGTTCATACAGACGCGTCAGAAGAAATGCAGGCAGCCGTTGCTCGTCTATATAAGAAGCAACTTTGTACACAGCCTGACGGTGGTTATCTAACAGACGAAGGCATTGAAGTTGCAGAACATGCAGATAAGATTTTAAGAGTTTTGTCTGTGTAATTTGAACAAAAAACGCCACCGAACTCGGTGGCGTTTTTTAGTCCTATATTTTTCCTGTCGATGCCTGCGGCAATAATCGCTTTTTCATTTTGCTAAATGGTTGAACCTTGTCATACAACCAGTTAAAACCAGTAGCATAAAATAGGAAGAAAACGAGGAAGCCGGCTTCCAGCATCAGAGCTTGAAGAAGCGTAATTTCTAAGAACCAGGCAATCACAGGTAGAGAGATAAAGATCAATCCTCCCTCGAAACCAACAGTGTGTCCAAGCCGCATCGCTAAACTTCGCTCAGCTCGATTGCCACCAAACCACTTATCAAAGTACAAGTTGTAGATGTAGTTCCATATCACGGTATACATACTCAACCCGACCCCAACTAACGCGAGATCACTAGAGCCCTTTCCAGTGATCAATGAAGCCGCTGGTACAATAATCGCGAGTGCGATTAACTCAAAAAGTACTGCATGAAAAATTCGTTCGTTACGAGTCATATTTCTCTATCCAAATAGTTCTACTCAATGCTTAGAATTTTATCTATTATTTAGATAATCAAAAGTTAGATACCATCGGTTTAAGCGATATGTTTACCATCGAACAACTGCAAGCTTTCATTGCTACATCAGAAGCAGGATCATTTTCAGGAGCAGCTAGAAAACTGGGGCGAGCTCAATCTGTAGTGAGCCAGCACATCATGAATATGGAGATCGACTGTGGCGTTGAGCTTTTCGATCGATCAGGCAGGTACCCTAAATTAACTGAGAATGGCCTCGCTCTCGTACCCTATGCACAAGCAACAATCAGCCAACTCGACCGCCTAAACAATAGGGCATCGCAGCTCTTTTCCACGCCAACGAACAAATTAGTCTTAGCTATTGATGAAGGGATTCCTCTGACTCGCTTGCCGGATGTGCTAAAGAAGTTAGAGCAACGCTTTCCACACTTACAAGTTGAATGCTTAACGGCATCAAGCCCTGATATCATTGAATTGGTTAAGTCGGAACGCGCCACGACTGGGATTATTTTGAGTGATTTACAAATGCCAAGGCACATCGATTTCACCAATCTTGGCAATATTGCATTTGATGTCTATGTCTCTTCAACACATCCTTTAGCAAAGCAGCAAATCACTCACATTGATCAACTAAAACAACATCGTCAATTGGTCATACGATCCAAAAGTGCAGAGCCATGTGGTCTCAATCAAGCATTTAGCCCAGATATCTGGTACGCTGATAACTACTATATTTTGTTGGAATTGGCGAATAAAGGGTTTGGTTGGTGCTTTCTACCACAGCATTTAGTCGCGTATTCACCTAATACATTAAAAAAAGTTGGGGATGATTTCACAAAACTGGCTTGGCAAGTCAATGTTGACCTTATTCAGCACCAGAAATGGCATTCAGATCCCCTCCATCAACAAGCCAAAGCAGAACTGCTCAACCTATTCGGGCAGACATAAGTAAGTAGGAAGACCCAAATGGCAAATACATTGATCGTAGGTGCAGGCTGGCTCGGAACTCCGCTAGCAGAAACATTGATGAAAGATGGACACTATGTTGTTGTCACTCGTCGTAGCCAAACTCGATTAAAAGAGTTACCCACCTCATTAACTCACTCCGCATTGTTCGATTTCAATCAATTGAACGCCACAGCACGGCTAGATGAGCTGCTCAAACAGCATCAAATTACGCACGTTATCGGTGCTTTTCCTCCAGGATTTCGTAAAGGACGCGGTCAAGAATATGCACAGCAATGGCAAATACTTGCCAACGCAGCTAAGCAAAACAACGTTGAAAAACTTCTCATGATCAGCTCTACAACGGTTTACCCTAACCTTGCTTCCGATATGGAAGAAGCTGACGCGTCAATCTCTTTAGCAGCCGAAAGCCCTTATTTCTCTGACAATGCACGTATTATGCTTCAAGCAGAGCAGCATGTTATCGACTCGAATATTAGCTTTGTTATTCTACGTTGTAGCGGATTAATCGGGCCAGATAGACACCCATCTCGCTTTGCAGCAAGGCTTCAACAAGTTAGTCGTAAAGCACCAGCTAATATGCTTCATCAAGATGATGCTGTCTCGGCTGCGAAATTTGCCTTAGGCAATTTAAGCAACCAAGTCATTAATGTTACGACACCTCATACTGTCAGCAAGGCTGAGTTCTACCAAGCTGCCATAAACAAAATCGGAAGTGAGATACCTCTTCCACCCGTCACAGAGCAAGCTGACAAGCGTATTCTTGCTGACAAACTACTCTCACTTGGTTATCGATTTCACTTCAATTCAACTTTGGATGCGCTATGAGACTCTATAGACATATAGAAACGCTTTGGGATTACATGCAACTTAAACATGAACTGAAGCCTGCGGACTGTTTGTTTGTGATGTGCAGTAATGATTTGCATGTAGCGGAGCACGCTGCCAAGCTCTACCACCAAAAGTTGGCACCTTTGATTGTATTTTCAGGGGGTGAAGGTCGCTTCACAGATGGACTGTTTGAAAAAAGCGAGGCAGAAACCTTTGCCGAGATTGCAAAGTTGTCGGGCGTTCCAAGCGAAGCAATTTTGCTCGAGACTAAATCCACAAACAGCGGAGAAAACGTCCGCTTTACTGAGCAACGATTAAAAGAGGAAGGAAAACAATGTTCCTCGTTTATTCTGGTACAAAAACCGTTTATGGAGCGTAGAGCAATCGCGACATTTGAAAAACAGTGGCAGTCACCCTACACTCAGCTCCAAGTAAGCTCTGCGGCTCTTCCATTTTTTGAATACATTAATGAAGACATGCCATTAATGATGGTGCTAGAAGCACTAATGGAAGATTTCTCTCGCGTAAAAAGCTATCCAGAGAAAGGATTTCAAACCAAGCAGAACATCCCTCATCAAGTTGAATCTTCTTACCAGGTTTTACTCGAGCGGTTTGGTTTTGACTTAGGCTAGCTTTTTCTAACCGACAACAAAAAGCCACCAAGTACGGTGGCTTTTCTGTATCAATACGGCTTATTTACCGAGCGCTTCTTTGTAATGTTGGCGGCATACGGAGACATACTTATCGTTACCGCCGATCGCAACTTGATCGCCTTCTTTAATTGCCACGCCGTGTTCATCGGTACGAATAACCATATTCGCTTTGCGGCCGCAATGGCAGATTGTTTTGAGCTCAACCAGCTTGTCCGCCCAAGATAATAGATACTTACTGCCTTCAAAAAGTTCGCCTAGAAAATCGGTGCGAAGGCCGTAACACAATACTGGAATATGCAACTTATCAACGACTTCAGTAAGTTGATAAACTTGTTCTTTCGACAAGAACTGACACTCATCAACAAGAATACAGTGACGTTTTTCAACCTCATTCAGAGCTGCGATCTCCTGATACAAATTGGTATCCTGACGAAATAAATGTGCGTCAGATTGAAGACCAATACGAGAGCTCACTTTACCGACACCAAAACGATCATCTAGCGCAGCCGTAAAAATAACTGGCGTCATGCCGCGTTCTTGATAGTTGAAAGAGGATTGAAGAAGCGTTGTTGATTTACCCGCATTCATTGCTGAGTAATAGAAATACATCTGAGCCACAGAGCATTACCTAAAGTTAAAGTTTTAATTTATGGAAATGGAAAATAAAAGGGCTGAATTATCAGCCCCTTAAAAATGAAAATTCAATTACTTACGACGCCACGTTGTGCCTTCTGGACCATCTTCCAGAACAATGCCCATTTCGGTCAGCTTGTCACGAGCCATATCTGCATTCGCCCAATCTTTCGCAGCACGAGAGTCGTTACGCAGCTTGATCAGAGCTTCGATTTCAGCCACTTCATCATCGTTACCCGCATCACCTTTTAGGAAGGCTTCAGGATCTTGGTGAAGAATACCGATCACGTCAGCTAGTTCACGCATTAGCGCACCGAGTTCGCTCGCTTTCTCTAGGTTTTCTGTCTTCAGGCGGTTAACTTCTCGCGCCATGTCGAACAGTACTGAGTAAGCTTCTGGTGTGTTGAAGTCATCGTTCATCGCTGCAGTGAAGCGAGATACGTATTCTTCACCACCAGCAGGCGCCGCGTTTAGGTCTAAACCACGTAGAGATGTGTACAGGCGCTCAAGCGAAGCACGTGCTTGGTTTAGGTTATCTTCGCTGTAGTTTAACTGGCTACGGTAGTGACCAGACATTAGGAAGTAACGCACTGTTTCAGCATCGTAGTGACCAAGAACGTCACGGATAGTAAAGAAGTTACCTAGAGATTTAGACATCTTCTCACGGTCTACCATTACCATGCCGCTGTGCATCCATGTGTTCACGTATTGTGTATCGTGTGCACAGCATGATTGTGCGATTTCATTTTCATGGTGTGGGAACTGAAGGTCAGAACCACCGCCGTGAATGTCGAAGTGGTTACCTAGGATTGAAGAGTTCATTGCTGAACACTCAATGTGCCAACCTGGACGACCTGGACCCCATGGTGACTCCCACGTTGGTTCACCCGGCTTTGACATCTTCCAAAGTACAAAGTCTAGAGGGCTGCGTTTTGCTGTTTCGATATCAACGCGCGCGCCAGCTTGAAGCTGATCAAGGTCTTGCTTAGAAAGCTTGCCGTATTCGTTGAATTTACCTACTTCAAACATTACGTCACCGTTATCTGCAACGTATGCAAAACCGCGCTCGATTAGCTTCTCAACCAATTCGATGATTTCAGCAATAAACTGTGTCGCACGAGGTTCAACGTCCGGACGTTTCATGTTCAGCGCATCAAAATCAGCGTGCATTTCACCAATCAAACGCTCAGTCAATGAATCGCAAGACTCACCATTTTCTGCGGCACGTTTGATGATCTTATCGTCGATATCTGTGATGTTACGTACAAACGTCAGATCATAGCCCAAGTAGCGAAGGTAACGTGATACAACGTCAAAAGAGACGAAAGTACGACCGTGACCAATGTGACAGAGATCGTAGATGGTAACTCCACAGACATACATACCGACTTTGCCAGCTGTAATTGGTTTGAATTCCTCTTTCTGTCTTGTGAGTGTGTTATATATCTTTAACATGATCTCTATCTATGATTGTGAATGAATAAAAGAAGATGAGTATATCAACTCCAACCTAGTTAGGTAATAGCAATTAACCGATAAAACGATAATCGACTAAACTTCAAGCACAAAACGAAGAATTTCCTCTTCCTGAGTTTTTAAAGCACTAGAACTTAGGCTAGAATCTCGGGCTCAACACAACACAGTAAAGGAAAGTAGCATGATCACCCTTCACACTAATTTTGGTGACATCAAGATTCAACTAAACGAAGAGAAAGCGCCAGAGACAAGCGCAAACTTCCTTCAGTACTGCCGCGACGGTTTCTACGACAACACGCTTTTCCACCGTGTTATTGACGGCTTCATGATCCAAGGTGGTGGTATGGAGTCTGGTCTACGTGAAAAAGCGACTCGTGCACCTATCAAGAACGAAGCAAACAACGGTCTTAGCAACAAAGTGGGTACACTTGCTATGGCACGTACTATGGAGCCGCATTCAGCAAGCTCTCAGTTCTTCATCAACGTAAACAACAACACATTCCTAGACTTCCGTAGCGAAAGCCTAGACGGTTGGGGTTACTGTGTGTTCGGTGAAGTAATCGAAGGCATGGACATCGTAAATAAGATCAAAGGCGTTAGCACTGGTTCTTACGGCATGCACCAAGACGTACCTCTAGAAGACGTAGTAATCACTGGTACAACAATTGAAGAGTAATTCTTAGGAATTATTTTTAAAAGATAAGTTAATGGGGAGGCATAGCTTCCCCTTATTTCTATGACGACATTATTTATTTCCGATCTTCACCTTACCCCATCACGTCCTGATATCACGGAATGTTTTGTGACGTTCATGCGAACAGAAGCAACAAAAGCTGATGCACTTTATGTACTCGGCGATCTGTTTGAATTCTGGATTGGTGACGATGACAACACCCCTTTTGCAGACCAAATCCGTGCAGAATTTAAAGCACTGACGGATGCGGGTGTGCCAACTTTTTTCATCCAAGGCAATCGAGATTTTTTACTCGGCAAACGCTTTTGCAAAGAAACCGGTATGACATTACTCGACGATGTCTGCACGATTGATCTTTATGGTCAAAAAGCCGTAATCCTACATGGCGATACGCTCTGTATTGACGATGTGAAATATCAAGAGTTTAGAAAAACCGTTCACAAACCATGGCTACAATGGTTGTTTAACCGTATTCCTTGGTTCATTAAGAAGAAAATTGTCTCAAAAGTTCAATCCGATATTCGTGATGATAAAATGAGCAAGTCATTAGATATCATGGACGTCAACCAAAATGAGGTCGAGAAAGTGATGTCTCAGAACTGCGTCAACTTAATGATTCATGGTCACACACATCGCCCGAACACACATTTTTTTGACGTCGATGGCGTTAAAAAGACCCGAATTGTTTTAGGGGATTGGTATACGCAAGGCTCAGTTTTAAAAGTAAATTCTGATAGTTTTGACCTACAAACGAGACCGTTCATACAGAATTTGCGTTAAGCATGTAGAGCGTGTAGAAGATTCACGCTCAAGTCGTAGATATTTTGTAAAAAATCGCTATTATCATAATACTAAGTTAAACAGAACGAAGTACCTAATTGAAGTATTCTTACGTAGCTCGCCAACCGATTCTGGATAGAGAAAAACGAACCATAGGTTACGAACTCCTCTTTCGAGACGGCCCTAAAAATACCTTCCCTGAAGTAGAACCAGAGCTGGCTACTAGTCGACTGCTATCCGATCATTTTTTGTCGACGCATTACAACACATTAGGAAACAAACTTGGCTTTGTTAACTTTCCGCATCAAAGCTTGGTGAACTTGGTCCCAACTCTGTTCCCTAAAGAATCTCTCGTCATTGAAGTCCTTGAAGACTGCGAACCGACAGAAGAACTGTTAGAAGCCATCAAGCACCTTCATGAGTGCGGATACAAAATTGCTCTGGATGATTTTGTTCCGACGAAAGCTTGGAAGCGTTTTCTTCCATACGTTTCCATGATCAAGTTTGATATTAGACTTGTGCCGATCAAGAAAGCTGCCATTTTTATTCAGGCGTTGAGCCCATTTAAAATCGACTTTCTTGCGGAGAAGGTAGAGACCTATGAAGAGTTTGAGCAAGCCCTAGAAGCCGGTTTTAACTATTTTCAAGGGTATTTTTTTAGCAAACCTGAGATGATCCAGAAAAAACGGTTGAACCCCGCGTTTCTTACCGTCATCCAACTTTGTAAAGAGATTGCAGATAAGCCCATCGACTTCAATGAGGTTGAACGTCTGTTTTCGATTGATGTGACGCTGTCATACAAGCTGCTTACTTACGTAAATTCAGGATATACATTAACGACTAAGATCAAATCGTTCAGACAGGCGCTTATTTATCTGGGTGAAGAGCGACTACGACGCTTTATTTCCTTAGTTGCAATTGCGTCTGTTCAAGAAGATAAACCTGACTCTCTTTACTCTTTAGCGATTCAGCGTGCACGAATGTGTGAACTGTTACTTAGTCAAATGAACACTAGGTATGACCCTGGGCAGGCTTTTTTGACAGGCATGTTTTCTTTACTCGGATCTTTGCTCGATCAACCGCTCTCGGATGTCATTGAAGATATCCCCGTTGACGAAGATATAAAACTCGCATTAACCAGTCGAAAAGGCGTACTTGGTCACTTACTTTCGATGACGATCGCCTATGAACAAGCGGACTGGGAGTTAGCCGAGCGATATTGCACCGTTCTTAAATTAACCGAACCTCAATTAGCAGACGCTTTTAATCAATCTACCGAGTGGGCTCAAGAACTGCTGTCTCAAACGCCCTAAATCGCTATAATGCCTCACCTCCAGCCTCGCAATTGTGAGGTTGTTTGTTTTTACCGCTTAATTAATCGAGATTTCATTTTATGGCTTCTTCTTGCCCTTGCGGATCTAACCGCACCTACTCACAGTGTTGTGAAATCGCCCACAACAACCATGCTGACGTCACCACTCCAGAGCAGTTAATGCGCTCTCGTTACAGTGCGCATGTGTTAGGTCTAGTCGATTACGTGGTCAACACTTATCATCCAATCTGTAATGCAGAAGAGCAACGTGAAGGCATTGCCCAATCTATCGACAGCGATTGGTGCAAACTTGAAGTTGTAAAAACAGAAGCTGGCAGTAATGACAATGAAGGCTTTGTAGAGTTTAGCGCTTATTTTGATGAAGACGGCAAACGCTACTGTATGACAGAGCGTTCCCGCTTTGTAAAAGAAAATGGGCTTTGGTACTACATTGACGGCACGTTTCCAGAAGAAGAGCTAGAAGAAGAACCAGAACAAGATCCTCGCCTAAACCAACCAGTGAGTAGCCTAAAAGTAGGTCGCAACGACCCGTGTATCTGTGGAAGCGGTAAAAAGTTTAAAAAGTGTTGTGGGTAAAGCATCCATACCTAGCTTATTAAACTCGATTTAATTGGATTCTTGACATCGCTTAGGCTTGCCGAAATGATGTGAATATATGTACCTATTTGAAGTAGATAACTCTACTGCAAGCACCATTAGAAAATATACCGTCATTCTGAACAGCGAGGGACGAGCGTGATTCAGAATCCAATCGCCACTCGCACTGTCGCCGAGGTTTACCCCGAACCAAGAACACTAAATTAAAAAAGCCCCTAGACTCCCGAGTCATAGGGGCTTTCATTTATCTATAGCAGGCTTATTTATGACGCTCTTTCAGTTTATTCACCACGTCATTCATCGATAGACCTTGGTCCTGAAGCAATACCAGCAAGTGGTAAATCAAGTCTGCTGATTCACACACTAACTCCGCCTTATCGCCCGACGTCGCCGCAAGCGCGACTTCAACGCCTTCTTCGCCCACTTTTTGCGAAATACGCTTGGTGCCACGGGCATAAAGACTGGCAGTATAAGAGGAATCTGGGTCGGCACTCTTGCGGGCAGCCAATAGCTGCTCAAGTTGATGAAGCCACACCATTTGTGACTCCTCTTGAGGGTCCACATCCCAGCAAGTTGTGTTACCCAAGTGACACGTAGGACCAATGGGATTCACTTTCACCAGTAGCGTATCGTTGTCGCAATCGAGCTGCATGTTCACTAGTTGCAATACGTTGCCGGAGGTCTCACCTTTCGTCCAAAGACGCTGCTTGGTACGAGAGAAAAACGTCACTTGACCTGTTTCGCCCGTTTTTGCCAACGCATCTTGGTTCATATAACCCATCATCAGCACTTGGCTTGATTGGAAATCTTGTACGATAGCAGGTACCAGACCATCCACCTTTTCCCAGTTGATTCGCTCAACTAGCGAACTTACTTCGGCGGCTTTCACACTCATAGTCGTACCTCAATGCCTTGTTGTTTCAAATACTGCTTTAGTTCACCAATATTGATGACTTGTTTGTGGAATACCGATGCGGCAAGCGCGCCATCCACATTTGCTTTTTGGTAGGCTTCTGCGAAATGCTCCATAGCACCTGCCCCACCCGATGCAATCAATGGCACGTTACACACTTCACGCACCATGTTAAGTTGTTCAATATCGTAACCGTTACGTACGCCGTCTTGGTTCATCATGTTCAGTACGATTTCACCAGCGCCACGCCTTTGTACTTCTTGCACCCAATCACGTGTTTCCCATTGCGTTGCTTTGGTTCGTTCTTCATCACCAGTAAACTGGTAAACCTGATACTTGCCCGTCTCTTTGTCGTAGTATGAATCGATACCAACGACGATACATTGCACACCAAACTTATCAGCAAGGTCAGTAATCAGCTGTGGGTTCGCTAATGCAGGTGAGTTGATAGACACTTTGTCTGCACCAAACTCAAGAATGCGCGCTGCGTCTTCCGCTGATTTAATACCACCAGCCACACAGAAAGGAATATCAATAACTTCTGCAACGCGAGCGACCCAACTTTTATCGACGACACGCCCATCACTTGAAGCGGTAATATCGTAGAACACGAGCTCGTCAGCGCCTTCTTCCGCATAACGCTGTGCCAGAGGAACGATGTCGCCAATGATCTCGTGATTGCGGAACTGAACGCCCTTCACCACTTGTCCATCACGGACATCAAGACATGGAATTATTCGCTTTGCCAACATGCAAACGCCTCCTCTGCTGTGAACTTACCATCTAACAGCGCACGACCAACAATCACGCCAGCCACACCGCTGCCTTTTAGCGCTTCGATATCTGCTAATGAGCCAATGCCACCTGAAGATTGAAACTGCACTTGTGGGTACTGTTTACATAGGTCAACGTAAAGCTCTACATTTGAGCCTTCTAGCGTACCGTCACGAGAAATGTCCGTACAAAGCACGTGCTGCAAACCTACCGTCAGGTAATCGTTGATCAGAGCTTCGATAGTCACGCCTGAATCTTCTTGCCAACCAGAGATCGCTACTTTACGCGTGCCGTCTTGGTCGATGTTGATGTCTAGCGCGAGAACGATTTTCTCTGCACCGTATTTTTCCATCCAACCTTTCACAAGCTCTGGCTGTTTTACTGCTGTTGAGCCAACGACAACACGCTGAGCCCCCGCTTCTAGCAGATCAATCACGTCTTGCTCTGTGCGCACTCCGCCACCGATTTGGATGTTCGCTGGCGTGCTTGCTAGTAGCTTTGCAATTAAATCAAGTTGACGTGCTGTCGTGTCTTTCGCGCCAGTTAAATCCACCAAGTGCAGCCAGTTAGCACCAGCTTGGTGGTACAAGTTGAACTGCTCTGCTGGGTCGACTTTGTACTCAGTTACTTGGCCGTAATCACCTTGATAAAGGCGAACCACCTGTCCTTCAATTAAATCAAGAGCTGGAATAATCACACTAAATCCCTTTTATAATTCTAAGAAGTTTTGAATAAGCTTCGCGCCCGCTTTTGAAGAACGCTCAGGGTGGAATTGCACGCCGTAATAGTTACCGCTTTGTACTGCTGCTGTGAACGGGTTGCCGTATTCACATTCCGCAATCGTGTAATCCCCAACAGGCATCGCAAAGCTGTGCACGAAGTAGAAATACTCTCCTTCTTCAATATCTTTGAAAAGTGGATTACCTGCTTTTGCAGAGACCGTGTTCCACCCCATATGCGGCAACGGCAAATCGCCAGTTTGTAGTAGCTTCACTTCGCCATCACAAAGTCCAAGACACTCAACTAACTCGTCGGCTTTCTGCCCTTTCTCTTGAGACACTTTGCCCAACAGTTGCATGCCTAAACAGATACCTAGTAATGGCTTTTCTACCTGTTTTACCAAGCTGATCAGATCGCGCTCTTCTAGGTTCTTCATCGCTTCGCTGGCGGTTCCCACACCCGGTAGGAATAGCTTATCTGCGGATAATACGACTTGCGGATCTTTTGAAATCGTTACGTCATAGCCTAGGCGTTCAATGGCAAACTTCACCGAAGAAACGTTGGCACAGCCAGTATCGATAATGACAACTTTCTGTTCTGTCACTGTTTTTCTCCTTGCTAACGTGAGCCTTAAAGCACGCCTTTACTACTTGGTAGCTCAGTGCCTTCTACTTTGATTGCTTGACGTAAAGTACGACCAAACGCTTTAAACAAGCTTTCAATGATGTGGTGGTCATTATTGCCCGCAGAAGACAGGTGCAGCGTACACGCTAATGTGTCAGTCAGAGAACGGAAGAAGTGAACCACCATCTCTGTTGAAAGATCACCCACTTGCTCACGGCTGAATTGCGCGTCGAACTTAAGGTAAGGACGACCTGATAGGTCTAGTGCGCATTGCGCCAAACACTCATCCATTGGCAAGCTAAAGCCAAAGCGACCAATACCACGCTTGTCACCCAGTGCTTCTTTCAACGCTTGACCCAACGCAAGAGCGGTATCTTCTACTGTGTGGTGATCATCAATGTGCAGGTCACCTTCCACTTTGCACACCATTTGGAATCCACCGTGCGTCGCAATTTGATCCAGCATGTGGTCAAAAAAGCCAAGACCTGTAGAAATATCGTTACCGCCTTGCTCGTCAAGATTAACGAATACTTTAATGTCTGTTTCTTTTGTGGTGCGAACCACTTCAGCAACGCGAGCCTTCACCGTGAGATCTTTTAGGATCTGTTTCCAACCCATGGTTTCTGGGTTGTATTGAATGCCACGAATTGCCATGTTTTCTGCAAGTTGAAGATCGGTTTGACGATCGCCAATCACAACAGAGTTTTGAAAATCCACTTTGCCACCTTGAAGGTACTCTTTTACCAAGCCCAATTTAGGCTTACGGCAAGAGCAGTTATCTTCATCGAAGTGAGGACAAATCAGCACATCATCAAACTTCACACCTTGAGATTCAAAGATCTCCATCATCATGTTGTGTGGTGCATCAAAATCAGCTTGTGGGTAGCTGTCGGTACCCAAACCATCTTGGTTCGTGACCATCACTAGGCGGTATCCTGCATCCTGCAACGACAGCAGGCTTGGGATAACAAATGGTTCTAGTTTTAGCTTATCTAAACGGTCTACTTGAAAATCAATCGGCGGCTCAACAATTAAGGTGCCATCACGGTCGATAAAAAGGATTTTTTGTTGTTTGCTCACTCGAACTTCCTTATTGCTATTCTTTTGGCGCTCCCGCTATTGAGCGAGAGCGATAAATTCTGTCTCTATTTATGCGTAGTAGTTTCTGATAAATCCAAGCGTTTTTTCGCACTCGTCACGGTTACCCACACTGATACGCACACAGTTTTCAATTGGCGAGTTACGCAAAATAATGCCCGTATCCCAAGCCGCTTTGAAAAGGTCATCGCCATCTGGGAATTTCACCAATAGGTAGTTCCCCCACCCTTCAAACACTTCCAAGTCCGGAATCATTGAAAGGCCAACTTGCAAGTAAGCACGGTTTGCATTCAAATCGAGAACTTGAAACTTCGCTCGCGCTAAACCAGCTTCCGAAAGCGCCTGAGTCGCAATTTCTGCCACTGGAACTGGGACTGGGTAAGGTGCGATAACTTTAAGAAGTACATTAATCAGCTCTTCGTTCGCAAGCGTAAATCCACAACGTAGACCTGCAAGCGCAAAAGCTTTCGACAGAGTACGCAGAATTGCAAGGTTCGGGTATTGCGCCAGTAGGTCTACCGTTGACGCTTCTGGACAAAAATCGATGTACGCTTCATCCATCACCACGATTGCACGGTCTTTTGTCATCTCAAGCAGAGACACAATGTCCTCACGCTTAACCAAGTTACCTGTTGGGTTGTTTGGCGAACATACAAAAACCAGTTTCACGTTATCCAGATTAGCTTCGATGCCTGCAAGGTCTAGTTGCCAATCTGACGTTAGCGGCACGGTTTTGCGCTCTACACCGATGGTTTCTGCACTGATGGCGTACATACCGTAAGTCGGTGGGCAGTAAAGAATCGCATCTTCACCCGGCTCACAGAATGCACGAATTAACAACTCAATACCTTCATCCGCACCACGAGATGTTAATGTTTGCTCTGGTTTCACACCCGCATAGGCTGCGTAAGCAGAAATCAGTTCTTTAGGCTGACATTCGCTGTAACGATTAAGACGAGCGAAGTCTGTTTTGTATTCATTATTGAATGGTGATTCGTTGGCGTTTAGCCATACGTCACCGGTACCACCAATTCGACGAGCCGACATATAAGGGGTAAGTTGTTGGACTTGTTTGCGCGCTAGCTTTTCCATCTC
This sequence comes from Vibrio sp. D431a, assembly GCF_030248655.1. Classification (NCBI taxonomy): domain Bacteria; kingdom Pseudomonadati; phylum Pseudomonadota; class Gammaproteobacteria; order Vibrionales; family Vibrionaceae; genus Vibrio; species Vibrio sp. D431a. Next base: position 288,627 of record NZ_JAHGAP010000009.1, read on the forward strand.
AATATCCTCTTACTTAGCTGCCAGTTTTTCTACGCGAATGGTCACTGCACGTTTGTGTGCATCCAGACCTTCTGCTTCCGCCATGGTGACCACCGTTGGTGCAAGGTTCTTTAGACCATCAGCAGACAGCTCTTGAACCGTCATACGTTTCGAAAAGTCCGCTAAGCCTAAGCTTGAATACGTGCGTGTGTAACCGTAAGTAGGAAGAACGTGGTTAGTGCCCGATGCATAATCACCTGCTGATTCAGGCGACCAATCACCTAGGAAGATAGAACCTGCGTTATCTAATAGAGGTAGAAGCTCACGAGGGTTCTTAGTCTGAACAATCAAGTGCTCAGGACCGTAGTAATTGGAAATAGAAACTGACTGCGTCATCGACTCAGAAATAATGATCAAGCTTGATGCCAGAGCCTTTTCTGCGATGTCTGCACGAGATAGCTCCTTAAGCTGACGTTGAACCACATCCGTCACTTGATCAGCAATCACAGGAGAAGGAGTCACAAGTACCACTTGAGAATCAGGACCGTGTTCCGCTTGGCTCAAAAGATCCGCAGCGATAAAGTCTGCATCTGCGGTTTCATCGGCAATTACAAGAACTTCTGATGGACCTGCTGGCATATCAATCGCAGCACCACGGAAATCATTACTTACCTGACGTTTTGCTTCGGTCACGTAAGCGTTGCCCGGACCAAAGATCTTATCTACTTTCGATACCGTCTCGGTGCCATAAGCCATTGCAGCAACTGCTTGGCCACCACCGACGTTGTACACTTCATCAATGCCACACAGTTTCGCGACATAAAGGATCTCATCAGCGATTGGCGGTGGAGAACAAAGAACGACTTTACGACAACCTGCAATTTTTGCAGGAACGCCGAGCATCAAAACAGTCGATGGCAAAGGCGCACTGCCACCCGGAATGTACAAACCCACTTTTTGAATTGGGCGTGTTACTTGTTCACAAAGGACACCTGGCTGGGTTTCCACCTTGATCGGTTGCGGCTTTTGCGCTTTGTGGAACTTAGAAATATTGGCGTAAGCTTGCTCTAATGCGCTCTTCATTGACTCTGACAAACGCTCTGACGCTGCCTTAATTTCCTGAGAAGAAACACGAATGGATTCAGGCTTAACACGGTCAAACTTTTCGGTCAGCTCAATAAGAGCAGAGTCACCTTCTTCTCGAACTTTAGCAATAACTTCGGCCACAGCAGTGGTGATATTGGCACCTTCTGCAATAGCAGGGCGCTCCAAAATAGAGTCTTGCTGATTCTCACTTAATGATTGCCAAACGACTGTTCTCATGATGCTTACTCCATCATTTTTTCAATTGGTAGAACGAGAATTGAACTTGCGCCCAACTCTTTCAGCTGTTCCATTGTTTCCCAGAACAGGTTTTCAGAACTCACTAAGTGAACAGCCATTTTCTGCTTATCTGCAGAAAGAGGAAGAACAGTTGGGTCTTCAGCACCTGGCAGTAGTGCTTTAATTTGATCTAACTTCTCTGCTGGGGCGTGAAGCATAATGTACTTAGATTCTTTCGCTTGCTGCACACCTTGCATGCGAGTTAACAGCTTTTCGATTAGCGCCACTTTGTCTGCGTCGAACTCACCTGTGCGTTGAATCAATGTCGCTTTTGATTTGAAGATAATTTCAGCTTCTTTAAGGCCGTTCGCTTCCAGTGTTGCACCTGTAGAAACCAAATCAGCGATAGCATCAGCGAGACCCGCGCGAGGCGCAACTTCTACAGAGCCTGTCAGCATACATGTAGAGAATGGAACGCCGGCTTCATCCATGTACGCTTTTAGAAGTTGAGGATACGTTGTAGCAATACGCTTGCCAGCTAAGTCTTGTGGACCGTTGTACTCTTCGTCCTTGTCGATTGCGATAGATAAACGACAGCCACCAAAATCAAGTCGACGAAGCTGAACAAACTCGCAGGGTTCACCTAATGCTTTGCGGTCAAGGCGAACTTCTTCTAGCTCATTTTCGCCAATAAAGCCAAGGTCAACCACGCCATCCATAATTAAACCTGGGATGTCGTCGTCACGAACCAAGAGTAAATCAATTGGCATATTTTCAGAATGGACAACTAAACGCTCGCCCATTACGTTGAACTTTACGCCGCACTGTTTTAGTAGAGCTTGACTCTCTTTGCTAAGACGACCTTTTTTCTGAATTGCGATTCTTAAACGTTGTGTTTGCATTGCTTTGTCCCTATGCAAGATTTTGATATCTAAGTATTTTTCAAACTAATAAAACTAAAAAACCCTCGGGAGATTGAAGTCTCCCGAGGGTTTAAAATCTGCTTTTACTTTGATTTTACCTCCGGGAGTTTCCTGCCTCCCGGGTATGCGTACATCGCCCGAAAGACTAGATTGGGTGATGATGGTGATGAATGTTAATTACAAAATTACGCATACTTATTTCAAGGCTCTTCTCATTTGCTTTGTTACCAACCACACTAACCAAGCTGATTACTTTTTTCAACCCTTAATTTTAAAAAAATTCGAATTGTATAATACAAATAAAAAAGGAGGCCGAAGCCTCCTACAATTTCACTTTTTAAATCAGTGAATTACGCACTCTGGCAAGACGCTATTTTAGACTTTGAAAGCCATGACAAAATAGCGCAAACGATAACGAATGTTATCGACGCTGCAATGAACGAGAACGCTATTGAAGCAGTCATACCAAGGGCAATAAAGCCGACGCATGAAACAAGCGCGACTGATAATGCATAAGGTAGCTGTGTTGATACGTGATCAATGTGGTTACAACGTGCACCCGTCGATGACAAGATAGTCGTATCTGAGATTGGTGAACAATGGTCACCGAATACCGCACCAGCTAAAACCGCACTCAGCATCGGTAGCATTAGCGCTACGTCTGTTGCGCCAGCCATGTCACCCGCAATTGGTAGCATAATGCCGAACGTACCCCATGAAGTACCTGTTGAGAATGCCATTAGGCCAGACAACAAGAATAGGATAACTGGTAGCCAGTGCGGGTTAATGTTGCCCTGCGCCATTGTCGAAAGGTAAGTACCTGTCTTCATATCACCGATAACAGAACCAATGGTCCAGGCAAATACTAAGATTAGAATCGCGCCAAACATAGACTTAGCACCAATCCAAAGTGTACGTGCGATCTCAGCCATTGGTAGACCTTGCTTCACAACAGTAAACAGTGCAACTGCTAAGCCAAGCAAGCTACCGTAGATTAGTGATGTACCTACATCTGTATTTTCAAAAGCACCAAGAAGCGCAAACTCCTTACCATCAGCAGCCAATGCTTGGCCACCCGTGTAAAGCATTGAAGCGATAGTCGCGATAATCAGCGTCACGATAGGAAGTATCAAATCTGACACTTTACCCTTTTCACTTTCACGGATATCTAGCTCTTCGTTTAGGTCATGCGCTTCTTGCGAGTCATTTTCTTTGTCTTTATCAAAGCCACGACCTTGCGATGCAGAGATCTCATGCTCACGCATTTTACCAATATCAAGACCAAACCACGCAACAGCGAACACCATTAGCAGCGCAAAAACGGCGTAGAAGTTCATTGGGATAAGACGAACATATGCGCCAAGAGCCGAATACTCTGTGATCCCATGTGAGACTAAGATTCCGCCAATAATAGTAATAATGTAAGCACCCCAGCTAGAAGCAGGCATAATTACACACATTGGAGCAGCGGTTGAGTCTAGAATGTACGCAAGCTTAGCGCGAGACACATAAAAGCGATCGGTTACTGGGCGAGAGATCGCACCAACAGCAAGGCTATTAAAGTAATCATCGACAAAAATGAATACGCCTAAAAAGGCGGCAAGAAGTTTGGAGCCGCGTTTACTCTTCACTCGAGATTGTGCCCATTCAGCAAAAGCACGAGTACCGCCAGATAGCGTTAATAAAGCTGTTGTCATACCTAATAAGATTAGGAAACCAACAATGCTCATGTTCCAAGTGTTAATTCCGCCATCTTCAATAAAGACAGAAGAAACTTGAGAACTGACGTAACCTGCGGTGTCGCTGATAGACCAGCTATTAAGTAGCACCGCACCTAGCACGATACCTACACCCAAGGAAACTAATACACGTCGAGTCAAAATCGCCAAAGTCAAAGCGACAATAGGTGGCAATAATGAAACAGGAGAACTAGAAAAATCTATTAAATTCATGATCTTCAAAAACCAAAGTTTGGCTAGAGATCTACTGCAGACAAGTCACGTAGCATACGATACGTGCTCATGTTGAACTTAGCGACAGGGAAGCGAACACTCCACCCAACCCTACAGTAGCGCTCCATAGTTTAATGTGAATATATACTATGGCAGTGTTGTTCCTTTCAGATACAACCCCAGCAAGTAACTTTGATGAGTTACTTACTTCGGCAATCTTCGCCTTCCACTATTATTCATTGGCATCACCCCAATAATAGCTACTCTTCGAGACCGCGCCTCTACGGCAACAACAAACAATTAACCACTAACTGTACAAATTAACAACAAATTGTCTGCAATATTGCATCAGGTGGCAGCCATTGTACTTATGATGAGAGTCAATGCAACACATCAAACTAAATTAAACAAATAAATAATGACTGAGATAATTTATAAACCTTGCCTACTTCCATAAGTTTTGTGCAACTGAAATCACATCAATCATGTTATTTATGAAACATTATTACTACCTTAGAAATATCATGGTTTATCTTATATCAATAAATTAAGGATATATGACACACCATTAAAGATGGATGCTTCATATTTTTAAGTAATAACTCAAATTTTTTTATAAAAAACCAAGCTGTCACTCTCTCTATACAATAATGATTGTTGATTTTAGTTCTCATCTAATAATGATTTATTTCGAGTGTAATAATATTAATTGCTTTAAAAAATAGTCAAATTTAAACAAAATCTTGATTTAGCATTTGCACATAAGGAAAAGATAAAGTTAAATATAAGGACTCTTTGTTTATTTATAGATTGGCATTATTTAATCGTAACGATAAAAAGTGCCCAACACATTAACCTTTTAATAGGAATCGTTATGTCAGAGCTGACTAAAACCCTTCTAAATATCCGTAGCCTTCGTGCATTTTCTCGTGAGCTGACTCTAGAACAATTGGAAGAAGCTCTAGATAAACTCACTACTGTCGTAGATGAGCGTCGTGAAGCAGAAGAAGCAGAACGCGCAGCACAAGCAGAGCAAGAAGCTAAGCTTGCAGAGATTGCTGAGAAAATCGCTCAAGACGGTATTGACGTAGAAGCACTTATTACTGCGCTATCTGGCGAAACTAAGACGAAAGGCAAAGCGAAGCGCGCACCTCGCCCTGCTAAATACAAATACACAGATTCAAACGGTAATGAGAAAACTTGGACTGGCCAAGGTCGTACACCTTCGGCGATTCAAGAGCAACTTGATGCAGGTAAATCTCTGGATGAGTTCCTAATCTAGATCCGTGCTATTTTTAAAAGGCTCCCATAGGGAGCCTTTTTTATTTAAACCATTACAAATAAAAAAGGCACATTTCTTAATGCGCCTTTTACTTTAGTTACAGAATAGTTAATTAAACCGCTTCGTATTAACGTTCCCAGTATGCTTCTTCTAGGCTATCTTCTCGCTCAGGAAGTCCGCGCGACAATCGTGGTGAATGTTGCACGAGAACTTCGTAGCTCGCACGGTTTGCGTATTTGCAGACTTGAGAAAAAGAAGAGTAAGTTAAATACTCGTTACTGTGCTTGCTTGAATTAGGCACATTTTCTTTATGGTATTTATTTGCTGCCATATCATGAAGAACCGCAGATAACGCGGCATCACCTGCGCCATTTGTATTCTTAATTTTTTCTGGACCACCCATATATGGCGAGATATGCGAGTACACTTTTATTGGCGCCTCGCATGAGTCTTTTTTCGCCGGACGACTAAATTCATAACGATTAAATTCAGCAATTGACCCTGGAAGCAATGGCAAAGAAGTTTCGCGCTTCGCGCTATCTTCTGTATACCCAGCCATAAATAGACCTACAGGACCCGCCGTGCACAATACTAGATCAGCCCACTCCAATGTTTTATCAGACGCAGCAAGTGGATCAGATTCCCCCGTCAGTGCTTCTGCTTCATCTTCATTCATCGCAACGACTGAAACGTTATCTCGAATGAATTCTTGCCAATATTTAGGGTCATCTTGAATAACAAACTTTGTGCCTAAAGTCAGAACAACAGGCACATCATTCTTTTTCGCGTACTCAATCGCTTTCATTGTTGCTTCGGGCATTGGGTCGCCGTCTTTGCAACGTACTAGATATGACGTCAGTACAAGTGCTGATGCATTTTTAAAGATTTTCTCTGGAATGCTATCAGGATGGAGTTGGTTCATTTGCCCTTCGCTGATAGCAAAAGTACGTTCACCGTCTTCTGTGATAAGAGCAAAACAACGGCCAATTGCACCATCTACACCTTGTAGGTAGTTCAAATCCATGCGACTTGATGTATTACAAAGATAACGGTAACCGTAGCTGCCAATCTTAATATCCTGGCTCATCACTCCAAGTAGTGTGGAGCGATCATCCGCTAGCACGGAGTAGTTATGTAGCGTGTTACCAATTGTACCGCCCGCATACTCATTGGTAATCAAGTTCTCTTCTTTCAGTTGCTGGTATAACTCTTCTGCTCTTTCGTCATCGATAACCAGAGAGTGACCTTTACTCAGACCGTACTTTTCAATCACATCCGTTGTAACTTTTGCTTCAATATCAACCAAGGTTTGGTCAATACCAATGATGTGAGTGCGCGTCATCTTCTTGCTTTCTTGTGCTTGGCTCACCAGCGGGTCACGAGCATGAACAGGAAAATAGTGCTTCGATTTGCGTTGTCCAGGAAATTTCATATTGTCAGTCTGAGTAAGGGGATGAAAAGGAGAGCGGATTCTATACCGCTAATAATAAAGCAGCAATAAAAGCGATTATAGCAAACGTTTGCTGACTACTTTTTTCTTTTAGGTGGCTTATTCACCTTCCATAAAGCTGAGATCTGGTAGTTGCTCAAGGTGCTCGCTATAACGCTTTAGGTTGAACTCACCTTCATTCTTCATTACATCAAAAATCTCAATTGACATCGCACATGCCATCATCGCAACCGCATCTTCACGTGGTGTGCCAGTCATCATTAAACGCATAAGGGTTTCTTTTACTTTAAGCGGGTTACCATCTTCGAGCTGATTTTCAACAATTTCAATCAACTCACTTTCTTGCATAAATTGGTTTTCTTCTGTCATTTGGTGTTTCCTCTTGGATTTTGGCCAACTATGCCATATATACCTCTTTTATACTTGCGAAATTACTCGTTCGAATCTTTGTTGAAGAAAACTCCAGCGAAACGAATTGTGATTTCGATCTCGGATCTGTCACCGGTCTGTGGATTCTGATAGAATCTGCATCCCGTTTATTTAAGTGGTGTTTAGTAATGTCTGATAACAGTCAAAAGAAAGTCATCGTCGGTATGTCCGGCGGCGTTGATTCATCTGTTTCCGCGTATCTTCTAAAGCAGCAAGGCTACCAAGTAGAAGGCCTTTTCATGAAGAACTGGGAAGAAGATGACAACGAAGAATATTGTACAGCGGCAGAAGATCTTGCTGACGCTCAGGCAGTATGTGACAAGCTAGGCATCCACCTACACACTATCAACTTTGCTGCCGAATACTGGGATAACGTATTTGAGTACTTCCTTGCTGAATACAAAGCTGGCCGTACTCCGAACCCTGACATTCTTTGTAACAAAGAAATCAAGTTCAAAGCATTCCTAGAATTCGCTGATGAAGTACTTGATGCTGATTACATTGCAATGGGCCACTATGTGCGTCGCTCTTTCCCAGAAAACGGTGAAAAACCACAGATGCTACGTGGTCTAGATGGCAACAAAGATCAAAGTTACTTCCTGTACACATTAAGCAACGAGCAAATTGCACGTAGCCTATTCCCTGTTGGTGACCTAGAGAAGCCAGAAGTACGCCGCATTGCGGAAGAACAAGACCTAATTACCGCTAAGAAGAAAGACTCAACTGGTATTTGTTTCATCGGTGAACGCAAGTTTACGGAATTCCTAGGTCGCTACCTTCCAGCTCAGCCTGGTAATATCGAGACGCCAGAAGGCGAAGTGATTGGTCAACACCAAGGCCTGATGTACCACACACTTGGTCAGCGTAAAGGTCTACACATCGGTGGCCGTAAAGGCGGCGGTGGTAACGAGGCCCCATGGTTCGTTGGTGAGAAAGATCTAGAACGTAACGTTTTGATTGCTGTTCAAGGTAAAGACCATCCAATGTTGAAATCAGAAGGTCTACTTGCATCACAACTTCACTGGGTAGATCGTGAGCCAATTCGCGATGTTATGAAGTGCACAGTGAAAACTCGTTACCGTCAGGAAGATATTCCTTGTACAATCATCCCTATCGATGATGAAAACATTAAAGTTATCTTTGACGAGCCACAAATTGCTGTAACTCCAGGTCAATCAGCAGTGTTCTACAAAGGTGACGTGTGCCTAGGTGGCGGCATCATCGAGCAACGCATTAAATATTCTCAAGCTTAGGAGTCGTTACGTGGCGAATACTCTTTATGACCGTACTATCGCTTTCGCTGGGATTTGCCAAGCTGTTGCTTTAGTTCAACAGGTAGCGAGAAACGGACATTGTGATCAAGATGCTTTTGAAACATCAATCAACGCTGTTTTGAGCACTAACCCTGCTAACACAGTTGGCGTATTCGGTCGCGAAGCCGATCTAAAGCTCGGCCTAGAATGCTTGGTTAAAGGGATTGATAGCACACCATCAGGCAGTGAAATTACTCGTTACATTATTAGTTTAATGGCGTTAGAACGTAAGTTAAGCTCTCGAAACGATGCTATGTCTCAGCTTGGTGATCGTATTCAAATGGCCAAGCGTCAGTCAGAGCACTTTGAGCTACTAGACGATCAAATGATCAGCAATTTAGCGAGCATCTATCTGGATGTCGTTAGCCCTATTGGCCCACGCATTCAAGTAACGGGCACGCCATCTGTACTGCAGCAGACGGCAAGCCAACACAAAGTTCGTGCGCTGTTGTTATCTGGCATTCGTAGTGCAGTTCTTTGGCGTCAAGTTGGTGGTAAGCGTCGCCACCTAATCTTCGGGCGCAAGAAGATGGTAGAGCAAGCACAAATCCTTCTTGCTCGTCTGTAGTAAAATATCAAATAAGCAGCTCGCGTTTATCGCGAGCTCATTTTTTTCGACTAAAACAAATCTCGCGCAAACGTTTGCGCAATATTCGTGACAATTGCCACAGTTATTGGTATAAAGCTCACGAAATTTAGAAACCCAATTCAGGAGAACATCATGGAACTGTCAGCATTGACTGCTGTTTCACCAGTAGACGGCCGTTACGGAAGCAAGACAATTGCGTTACGCGAAATTTTCAGTGAATACGGTCTACTAAAGTACCGTACTATCGTTGAAATCCGCTGGCTACAAAAGCTTGCTGCTACTGCTGAAATTGCAGAAGTGCCAGCGTTTAGCGCAGAAGCAAACCAATTCCTAGACGACCTTGCTGCAAACTTCTCTGAAGAAGATGCACGCCGTATCAAAGAGATCGAGCGTACAACTAACCACGACGTAAAAGCGGTTGAGTACTTCCTAAAAGAGAAAGTAGCAGACGTTCCTGAACTGCACGCAGTAAACGAGTTCTTCCACTTCGCATGTACTTCTGAAGACATCAACAACACATCACACGCTCTAATGCTTAAAGAAGCGCGTGAGAACGTGATTCTTCCAGAAATCCGTAACCTAATCGACGCTATCAAAGCACTAGCAGTGGAATACCGCGACATTCCTCTTCTATCTCGTACACACGGTCAGCCTGCTTCTCCATCTACTATGGGTAAAGAAATGGCAAACGTGGCGTACCGTATGGAGCGTCAATTCAAGCAAATCGAAAACGTTGAGATCCTAGCGAAAATCAACGGTGCAGTAGGTAACTACAATGCACACCTTTCTGCTTACCCAGAGCTAGATTGGCACAAGTTCTCTGAAGAGTTCATCACAGAGTCTCTAGGCGTAACTTGGAACCCTTACACAACTCAAATCGAACCGCACGATTACATCGCTGAGCTGTTCGACGCTATCGCTCGTTTCAACACTATCCTGATTGACTTCGACCGTGACGTTTGGGGTTACATTGCACTAGGCCACTTCAAGCAAAAAACTATTGCTGGTGAGATCGGTTCTTCAACAATGCCTCACAAAGTTAACCCAATCGACTTTGAAAACTCAGAAGGTAACCTAGGTCTTGCGAACGCTGTATTCGGCCACCTAGCACAGAAACTGCCTATCTCTCGTTGGCAACGTGACCTAACTGACTCAACGGTTCTACGTAACCTTGGTGTTGGTGTTGGCTACGCTATCATCGCTTACACTTCTACGCTTAAAGGCATCAGCAAGCTAGAAGTAAACCGTGAAGCGCTTCTTGCTGAATTAGACAAGAACTGGGAAGTACTAGCTGAGCCAGTACAAACAGTTATGCGTCGTTACGGCATCGAGAAGCCATACGAGAAGCTGAAAGAGCTAACTCGTGGTAAGCGTGTAGACGGCGAAGCAATGCGTAACTTCATCGACGGTCTTGAGCTTCCTGAGCACGAGAAAGCACGTCTGAAAGAGATGACGCCAGCGAACTATATCGGTCAAGCAATCGAGCTGACAGATAAGCTGTAATCCTCCTGTAACGACCAGATACCTAAAAGGTTGACGCGAAAGCGTCAACCTTTTTTAGTTAGGAGAGTTAGGTCGGGAGAAAATGATTTTAGTTATATGGAATGGATTATTAATTGAAGATCAGCCCCATTTGTTATGGCTGCTTTTGGAAGAACAAGGTTATTGTTCCTACTTCCACACCAAACTTTTTTATTTTCGTTAGATTGAAAACGTGTCTGTCATCCTGACGATAAAGCCAATCATCAAAAGCAACTGTCACTGATGAATCCTCCATTTGTAGCTCAAAGTCATATTGCCACTGTAGCGCATTGCCCTGCTCTTCCCCTGTTGCTACACCTATAATATCGTCTGCCTTACCTTCATAACGACCGTCTTCTAATCTAGTGATAACCCAAATTCGCTGGTCCACCTCTCCGTCATCAAACACGAAGTCTTCCACCAGCGTCAGCGTATCACCCGCTACAGTACCCACTATATCGACCTCAAAGCGACGCGTTTGCTGTCCGGTATAATCTTGCACCATCCCCCACGCCTTTATGTCGCCTTCGAAATAACCGAATACGTCAAAAGTCGGTGTAGAAGAGCGGTAATTATCAATGTCTGCGGAACATGCCGAAAGAAAAACAGCTGCCACTAAAGTCGCTGCTTTAAAAATTCGTTTAAACACTATCTAACCTGCCCTATCAATTGTTTTCGGAGTTTCGGAAATTCTGTGTTGGGTGATAACCATATAGCCAAAAATGCATCGTTCATTCGTTCGTCTTCAATGATGCCAACGTTCTTTACTTGCACGTCCCCAACCTGCTTATAAAACAGCTGACCAGATTTTCCATCTGTTAGATAAGTAAGCTCGTCACCTTTTTGAATATCAGGAAACATACGATCGAGCTCGCTGATCCAAGCTTTTCGATATGAGTCCGTAAAACCCAATTTCGCCCACTGCTCATCCGTCACATCAAGCAGCTGTTGCTTACTGATGTCTCTCTTGTAATTAATTTCCAACGCAAGGGGATGTGGCGATACGTCATCGCTTACGATGAACTTTCCATCAGGCGCTTTTAATCTTGAGTGATAAATATCGAAGATGAACCAAGTAAGTTGGGCTTCTCCAACAGTTTTCCATCCCTTCCAATTCGCAATGTTGCTGGCAGCTTCGCTATTTCCAACAGGTTGAGCTTGCAGAGCAAAAGAGCCAGTTACTATTACCAACGCAAGCAGCCTAGTCAGTCTCTGAGTTAAGTCTCTCTTCAAGCTTTCCATTTCCGTACACCTTGAGTATCAAGAGCATCATGACGCACCATTCGACAAACAACATTGCCAGTGTAGCGCCAGTGCTAAATCCAAATTCAACGGCTTGGAGCTTATAGCCAGCAAAGTAGCTCGCTGTTCCTCCGATACCGCCTACTATTGATACGTAGGTTTTTGGGAAACGGTACAAAATTGACTTGAGTTGATAGGCATACCAGGCGAACAGAATCCAAAGGCACAAAAGCCAAAGGGGTAACCATTGAGTGGCAAACATGAAAATTGAAAATTGCTGATTTAATGTATCAAGCACGAGACCAATCGTGGCGATAACACCAATACTTTTGAGCGAAGATGCGTCAGTTTTCAAACAATATAGTAGGGTTGCCAAAGTAAGGAATAACGTCACCCATTGCCATTGATAGGTTCCAAGCACCGCTGCAAACCAGCAGAGTTGGAACCATGTCGAAGCAAGAAACACCTTCATAACGAACTACGGGCGTTGAAACGTCATGTGAACGGCACTGATCGTGCGAGCCAAAAAGCCACCTTCACAGTAGCTCAAATAGTAGCGCCACATACGCACAAAGCGGTCGTCGTAGCCAAACGAGCGCACTTCATTCTCTGCTCGATTAAAACGTAAGTGCCATTCGTTCAGCGTCTTGGCGTAGTCCAAACCAATATCGAACAAGTCTCGCGTCACTAAGTCACTGTATTTTGTTGTGGCTTGGGTTAGTGAGGTTACCGACGGTAAAAAACCACCCGGGAAAATGTACTTTTGGATAAAGTCGACGTTGTTACTGTAGTAATCGTAACGCTGATCGGCAATCGTAATCGCTTGAATCGCCATCAAGCCACCGGACTTTAATAAAGACTCACAGACCTTAATGTACGAAGGCAGGAATTGTTTGCCCACAGCTTCAATCATTTCAATAGAAACGAGCTTGTCATAAGTTCCGGTTAGGTTTCGGTAATCTTCTTTGAGTAGAGTGATTTTGTCTTCTAAGCCACGCTCTTTGATTTTTTGCTCCGCGTACGCGTGTTGCTCTTCAGATATCGTTGTTGTGGTGACCTGACAACCGTATTGTTCTGCCATGTAAATCGCCATAGCGCCCCACCCAGTGCCAATTTCAACAACATGATCAGTGGGCTTCAGCTCAAGTTGCTGACATAGACGATCCATTTTGTTGATTTGAGCCTGCTCTAGAGAGTCATCCGCATGATTGTAAAGCGCCGACGAGTACAGCATATTGGTGTCAAGGAACGCTTCGTATAGGTTGTTACCCAAGTCGTAATGCGCATGGATATTTTTACGTGAGTTCTCTTCAGAGTTTCTGTTTGACCAATGACTGAACTTGTACAGTATTTTAGTCAACCAACTGCCTTGCTCTTCGAGTTTATCTAAAGCACGCATGTTAAGGGCCATCAGTTTCATTAATGAGGTTAAATCGGGGCTATCCCACCACCCATCCATATAAGCCTCACCAGCAGCAATACTGCCGCCCTGCAAGATCCGTGAATAAAAGCCTGGATGTTTTACCTCTATAGTAGCGACAACAGGTTGACCACTGTACTCCCCATTTGGCGCACTAAAACGCTCGCTTCGCTCTGTCGTTTCCGTCTTAAAACTTTCAATAACTGTTAAGCAGCCGATTTCCATTTTTTGCAGACATTGAAAAATAACTCCGCGAGCCGCTTTTTGCGTTGTCGTCAATTTACGCGGCAATGTCATAGAACTAGTATTTAACATGCAGAATTCTCCTTGTGCTTTTTATTTTTTTTGTCTGTTTTTTCAGTATCGGCTTCTATTTCTTCATGCGTTGAATATTTAGGATGAGAATAAAAAGGTGCGCCTTTCACCCAAAGTTTTAATGCGTGCCAATAAATACCAACCATTACTTTTACCGTTTGTATTGGTGTAACGATCAAACACCTCAATAAGGTTTTGCTTGAAAGTGGCTTGGCTTTCATAACCATGGTGGCATCAAAGTGTTTCTCTCCTTTGTGACATTCAAGATGAATATTCAACTTGTCTGTCAAAGGTTTAATTCTCCAGCGGTAGAGTTGGTCAATCGGGTTGAATGGTGAAACATGGAATGCTTTAACTTGTTCCCAACCAAACTTTTCTTCTTCTTTATCTGCTGACACCACGTAGTAATGTCGTTCATTCCAAGGAGTGTTACTCACCTCTGCGAGGAGATACTTCCATTCTCCTTCAGTGTTATAAACGTAGTAGAAATTAACGGGACTGAAATAAAGTCCTAGATAACGCAAGTGACAGACTGCGATTACCTTGCCGGTACAGCGAACACCTGTCAGTTCTTCAATTTTGCTGTGCACTGCCGACTTGACGCTACCTTCACCAATGTAATCACTGCGCTTGAAGCGAGCCCAATGCCACCAACGCGAACCAAAACCCCATACTTTTTTTTCTAAAGCATCGATCTCGTCTACATCGATGGCGGGCATAAATAAAGAGTAGTTCAACTCATGATTCACCGGCGTGAATCGACGGTGACGAACGTTGCCTATAAACAATCGGCTGTTCATTTGGCTATCCATATCACGCTGCGCCTTTTTCGAAAGGAACCACATTTTGTTCGCGGTACTTTTCTTCTAGTTCTTTCACAACATCAAGCGCGCTACGCACGCCATCTTCATGAAAACCGTTGTACCAATAAGCGCCGCAGAACCAGGTACTTTGTTTACCCTGTATCTCATTTTTGCGCTGCTGCGCTGCAATAGACTCAGTGGTGAATACTGGATGATGATAAGTGAACGAACGCAAGACTTTATTTGAGTTAATTTGCTCAGTACTATTCAACGTTACACAAAACGTGTGTTCTGATTGAATATGCTGAAGAATGTTCATGTTATAAGTGAGCGAAGGGAGGCGTTGCTGTTCCTCCTCACTGCCTTCCAATAGGTAGTTCCATGATGCCCATGCTGCCTTACGTTTTGGTAGTACGGCAGAGTCGGTATGAAGAACAACTTCATTTGCTTGGTATGTCATATCCCCCAAGATTTCCTGCTCAATTGGGCTGATATCCTCTAGCATTCTCATTGCTTGATCACTGTGACAAGCAAAGATAACGTCATCAAACCAATGCGTTTCTCCGCGAACTTGAACGCCAACCCCTTTTTCGTTGCGAACCACTTTTTCGACAGGACTATTAAGACGAATATTCTCGGCAAAGCCTTTGGTCAATGGTGGAATGTATGAACGTGAACCACCTTTAATCACATACCATTGCGGTCGGTTAGTCACATCTAGCAGACCGTGGTTGAGGAAGAAACGTAAGAAGAACATAAGAGGGAATGCGCGCATGTCAGCTAAAGTCGACGACCAAATCGCAGCACCCATCGGTAAAATGTAGTTATCGGTAAAGAAAGCACTGAATTTGTGTTCGTCAAGGAACTCACCTAACGTCTGAGAGTGCGAGGATTGCTCGCTAGCGAAGCGCTTGGCAAGTTTATTGAAACGAAGTATCTCGAAGATAAATCGATAAAATTTGGGGTTTGCCCAGTTGCGTTTTTGAGCGAACAATGTCGACACTGTGTGGCCGTTGTACTCTAGTCCGTTCCCATCGTTTCTGACACTGAAGCTCATTTGAGTCGGCAGACCTTCAACGCCAATCTCGCTCATCATTTTAATGAAATTAGGGTACGTACGGTCGTTATAGACGATGAACCCAGTGTCTATCGCGTATTCTCTACCATCAAGGCTCACATCAACGGTTGCAGTATGGCCACCGATGTAATCGTTCGCTTCAAAAAGCGTTACATCATGTTCTTTATGCAAGTAATAACCACAAGTAAGGCCAGAGATTCCCGTTCCCACAATCGCTATCTTCTTTCTTCCTGCTGTTTTCATTTTTATTCCTTCTTATGATACGAGTTTAGCAGTTAGGCGAGCTTGCCAACTGTATGGAAGTAACGAGATAAAACGTAAAATACTGGTAAATCTCGCTGGGAAATAGATATAGGTCTTGTTGGCGGCTAACTGCTTCCTGATAGAGTCCGACGCTTGCTGAGTAGAAATGATCATTGGCATTTCGAAGTCGTTTTTGTCAGTCAACGGCGTTTCAACAAAACCAGGAAACACCGTTACCACTTTGATCCCTTTCTTTTTCAAGTCGACGGCGAGCGTGCGTGCAAAATAACTGACTGCCGCTTTGGATGCGCCGTAAGCTTCTGCACGAGGCAGTGCCACTTCTGATGCGATAGAGCCAACAATAACAATGCGGTGCCCTCTCTCTAAATGTACTTGGCAGCCTTCAACGCAGTTGGCAACACCGACAACATTTACGTTCATCACACGCGCCATGAGTTTCGCGTCGACCACTCCCTCATCCATGTACTCACAATCGCCTGCGTTAAAAAACCATGTGTTTGGCGTAAAGGGCAAATTAGAGAGCGCCTGCTGAGTTTCCTCATAATTTGTCACATCAAACTGCAATGTATGAATTTTGGAAGAAACTGCCTCCAGTTCTGCAAGAACATCTTGATTCCGACCACAAGCAATCACATTCCATTCTGAGGTCGCGTAATCTAGGGCAAGCTGTCTTCCTATTCCGGAGGTGGCGCCTGTGATTAAAATGGTGTTATTCATTGTCCTAACCTCTGCTTGATGGTTTTAACGACTGAACCAAGTAATGGTAAATGCTCATAGAGCATCTCTCCGAGATCAAAATAGTCTCGGTGATAAATGACCTGACCTTCGCTAAATTTGAGGTGCGAAACACCATTGACGAGAATAGGCGCACCCTTCTGAAGTTTGGGATGCTGAAGGTCCATTGTCCAAGTTAGGAAGCCTGTATCTCCGACTTGTTGATGCTCATGGATTACAAAATCACAACTGATGACGTTGGCATATAATGAGGTGAAATAATCCGAAAGTGCTGGCCATCCTTCTAAACGATGCGCTGCGTCCTCAAATACTACATCTTGGTGATATATATCCTTAAGCAGATGTAAGTTCGCTTTGTTGAGCTTTTGATAGATATTGCCAACAGACTGTATGTCCATTTTTTACTCCTACACGCCCATTAAGTTGTACAAAATTATTATATGTACAAGATAGTTCATTCCTCCAAAGTTGTACAAAAATAATTTTGTATAACTTTATTTCTGTAAGTAGTACGTGATGAAGTTCGCACGCGATCAATCGGCGAAAAAAAAGGCTTGGTCAAAACCAAGCCTTTTCAGCAGATTAACAATTATTTAAGTAGGAACAATTAGTATTGCTGGCCTCGCAACGCTGCAATACGTTTATCTAGCGGAGGGTGGCTCATTAGTAGCTCAGTCAGCGACTGCTTGCCATTGATACCAAACGCCATCATGGTGCCATCCAGTTGAGATTCATGACTCACCTTCAAACGCTCTAGAGCCGCAATCATTTTTTCTTTGCCAACGAGGCGCGCAGCACCTGCGTCCGCGTGGAATTCGCGATGACGGCTGTACCACATAGTCAAGAAGCTAGCTAGGAAACCAAATACCAGTTCAAGCACCATGGATACGCCAAAGTAAACCATCATATTTGTACCTTGGCCTTCTTCATCATCGTTCGATGCCACGATATTGGCAATAAAGCGTGATAGGAAGATAACAAACGTGTTCACGACACCTTGCATCAACGTCATCGTGACCATATCACCATTTGCAATATGGCTCACTTCGTGTGCAAGTACTGCCTCTGCCTCATCACGAGTCATATTGTGTAAAAGACCAGTAGAAACTGCGACAAGAGAGTCATCTCGTTTTGCACCTGTCGCAAATGCATTGATATCTGGTGAATCATAAATAGCCACCGTTGGCATACCAATACCCACTTGTTGAGCTTGACGACCCACAGTTTCGACTAACCAATGCTCCGTTTCGTTGCGCGGGCTTTCAATGACCATACCACCAACCGAGCGTAGCGCCATACCCTTTGACATCATCAACGAAATAAATGCGCCACCAAAACCAAATACAGCAGCCATTACAAGTAAACCTGACAGACTGCCTGGTTGCATTCCAGTTACAGCGTAAACAATATTCAGAACAACACTAAGCACTAGCACGACAGCTAGGTTAGTTGCTAGGAATAACATAATTCGCTTCATTACTTTTCTCCGAGGAAGCTTATCGTTTTTTTAAAACGGATTGTTATAAGGAACAAATGGTAATCGCTATAAAAGCCAATTCCGTTGATTTTCATGTTCCGTGCGTTATAGATATAGTCTATCCGCGATAAAAACAAGGTTAAGCAATAAATTGCAACATTTGTTTTCGGGACTGAAATATTTGATTCAAGCGATTTCAAAACATGCTTTGGTAGGAGCTGGAACCTCCGTTCATATACATTTATCAAAATGATAAAATAAGCTCTGAGCTACCCATCATCTATTGATAGATGATCTTGGTGTTAAATCTATCACCTCTTAGCAACTTAGCTAGAAATTTTTTAATAGACCAAAAACAGTACGTTAGCTCTGCTATAGACTTTGGTCTTATTGTGCGGCTACATGGACATGCTAAATTCGAATGAGATGAACAAAACAGAGCCACTCTAAGTACATTGCAAAAAGTGCATTGGGTGAGCTCAAAAACTCCATGTATTGAGGGAAAAACCATGGTAGAAACTAACGACTATCAAATGGCTATTGATTTACTACGTTGTCACCTAGGCATCTCAGAGGACGAGGCAAAGCAACAACTTGGTATTTCAACCGATCATCATATGTCTCAGCGTGTTGCAGAAACACAACAAGCATTGATGGGGCTCAGCCAAGATAAGTAATCTGACTTTTTAGGTTACACCAACAAGAAAGGGCTGCATTGCGCAGCCCTTTGGGTTTTTTAGTCTTTTATCCTAAACACCATTAGTCAGTGTTTAGCAACGGCTCTACATTAATGTACTTGCCTAGCTCTTTGCGTTTAGCACTTGGAATATATGGAATTTCCCCAAGCTTAGGTGCATCGATACGTGCTTCTAGCATCTCGATAATGTCAGCGTAGTGCTCTGTGCCTGGGTTGACGCGGTTTGCCACCCAGCCAACAAGATTCAAACCATCCGCTTTAATACTCTCCGCTGTGAGTAAAGCGTGGCTCAAACAGCCTAATTTAATGCCAACCACCAGTACAACAGGTAACTGCTCTTCTTTTACCCATGTAGATAAACAGTCCGTATCGGATACTGGCACACGCCAGCCTCCAGCACCTTCAACGAGAACAACATCGGCTTGCTGCTTATGTTGAGCCAGTTTTTGACTCAGAACATCGTAACTTATTTCGACATGTTCATGCTTCGCTGCAATGTGGGGAGAAGCAGGCAACTCTAAAGCGTATGGGTTCACATCATCATAGGCCACATCGAGTGTTGCGACGTCTTGTAAGTGTAAAGCATCAGAGTTGCGCCATCCCGCTTCAGTCTTGTCACTCCCTGCTGCCACTGGCTTATAACCAATAGTGTTTAGTCCTTTTGCTGCGATCGCTTGCAAAATGGCTTTAGACGCTACCGTCTTTCCAACATCAGTATCCGTACCAGCAATAAAAAAAGCATCAATCATAGATGTATTACTCCAAAACAAACCTGATAACTTGCAGGTAGAAGACCTTGATCGTTTTTAAACGCTTGGTACGCATGCTCAACTTTTAACAAAGTCTCGCGACTAGTTAAACCGTGTGAGCGCCCGCTTACGTGATTTGCACCTATACCTTTGAGGTCACGCATAACTGAAAATGCAGAGTCGTACCAAACTGTGATGGTGGTCAAGTCTAGTTGATGGCTGTCACATCGAGATTGCGCTAACGCAATTTTTACCTGATTGAGCGTTAGAAAGTTATTGACGTGTTGATATGCATCAATTTTTTCCCATGATGCACGCAGCTCATACAGTGATCCATCAACCAGTGTAGAGAACCACGCTTTCCCACCATTTTTTAGCACGCGGCGCACTTCTTTTAGTGGGTAACTTAAATCTGTACACCATTGCAGCGCTAAACTTGAAAACACGTAATCGAAGCTATCATCGTCAAATGGTAAGTTTTCAGCATCAGCAACTTGGTAATGCATTCGTACTGCACCACAACGCTGCTCTGCTTTATCTAACATGGCTTGAGAGATATCGCCGCAGACTACTTCCGCACCGCGTTGTTGAAGTAGTTGGGAGAAATAACCCGTGCCACAACCTAAATCCAATACACGTTTTCCCGTCAAGTTTTCAGGAAGTTTATCAAGCAGCTGATGCCCGACATGACGTTGAAAAGCCGCATGTTTATCGTATGTTTCTGCTGCTTTACCAAACGAAGAGGCAATCGCGTCTTTATCTTGATGGAAACTCTCTAACGCGAGCGTTTGCGCTAATGCGGTAGTTGCATTATCCATTACAGCGCTCCTAATGCTTGCTTCAATGCCATTGAAAGCGTTTTAACTTGTTCGTTGGTGTGATTGGCAGTGAGTGTGATTCGAAGGCGAGACGTCCCTTTAGGCACCGTCGGTGGTCGAATAGCGGTAACCCAAATGCCGTTTTGGCGACAAGCGCTCGCAACCTGCAAAGCCAGTTCAGATTCACCAATCACAAACGGCTTAATCGAAGTCTGAGTCTCAACAAAGCCCTCCAGATCGCTGAGGCAGTCTCGATACACTTCACTAAGCTCTGAAAGCTTTTCACGTCGCCAAGACTGCTCTTGAACGATAGAAACCGCATGCGTTAGCGCATAGGCTTGTGCCGGAGGCATCGCTGTGGAATACACATGGTGACGAGCAAACTGAGTCAAAAAGTCTCCCGTTGCGTGGTCGCATAAAATAGCCGCGCCCGACATACCAAACGCTTTGCCGAAAGTAACGATCAGTATCTCAGGTTTAACCGTTGCCAACTCGCAAGAACCACCACCGGATTGACCAAGAACGCCAATACCATGAGCATCATCGACAGCAAACCAAGCATCATGACTGCGAGTGGCTTCAGCTATATCGCTGAGCGGCGCGCAGTCACCGTCCATGCTGAATACCCCTTCCGTCACAACTAGATGGTTGTCTTCGCTATTAATCAGCGACTTTAGGTGCTCGATGTCATTGTGTTTGAAGCGCTTCATCTTAGCTGGTGACAACGCCCCCGCTTCTATCAATGAAGCATGATTCAAACGGTCTTGGATCAATACGTCTGACTTTTCTAACAAGGTGAACAACAAGGCTTGATTAGCACTGAATCCAGAACCAAACAGAATTGCTCTGTCGTAGCCCAACCATTCAGTTAGTGCGGCTTCTAAATTGCTGTGTGCTGCACTAAAGCCAGTGACCATTGGCGATGCTCCACTGCCACTGCCGTATACGCTTAAACCTTGCTGCCACGCACGAACGAGCGCTTGATCATTGGCCAAGCCCAAATAATCATTACTTGAGAAATTAATGTAGCGCTTGCCTTCGTGCTCCAAAACGGACTGGTTACCGGCAAACACCACATTCATAGAACGATTCAACCCTTGCGTTTTACGCTTAGCAAGAGCGGACTCGATACGAGATTTAAACGCTGGCATCGTAGAAAAGGTCGTCTTTTGTCGGACGGGCAGCAACGCGCTCTACGACGCGATCGAGTAACTCGTTTTCTTCGATTTCATCAGGCTTTTGAGACACCTCTTGGCTGTTAATACCGAGCTTGTTGAACAGCATCATATCTTTGTCTTCAGAAGGGTTTGGCGTGGTCAGAAGCTTGCAGCCATAGAAAACGGAGTTTGCACCCGCCATAAAACACAGCGCTTGCATTTGTTCGTTCATGTTTTCACGGCCAGCGGATAAACGAACGGCTGACTGAGGCATCATGATTCGTGCAATCGCAATCAGGCGAATGAAATCGAAAGGCTCAACATCATCCACTTCTTCCAGTGGTGTCCCCTTTACCTTCACGAGCATGTTGATTGGAACGCTTTCAGGGTGTACCGGCAAGTTAGCCAATTCAACCAACAAACCTGCTCGGTCGTTAGCACTTTCACCCATGCCGATGATGCCACCAGAACAGATCTTCATGCCAGCATCACGAACGTGAGACAAAGTATCTAAACGATCTTGGTAAGTACGTGTGGTAATGATGTTGCCGTAGAACTCAGGTGAGGTATCTAGGTTGTGGTTGTAGTAATCAAGACCCGCGGTTGCCAATTGCTTTGCTTGATCTGGCGTCAGCATACCTAATGTCATACACGTTTCTAAACCCATGCCCTTCACGCCTTTGATCATGTCGGTCAAATGCGGCATGTCACGCTCTTTTGGATTTTTCCATGCTGCGCCCATACAGAATCGAGTAGAACCAGCATTTTTGGCTTTTTGCGCAGCATCGAGTACGCGTTCTACTTCCATCAGACGCTCTTTCTCGATGTCTGTGGTGTAACGAGCACTCTGAGGACAGTACTTACAATCTTCTGGACAAGCACCTGTCTTAATCGACAGAAGCGTGCTTACTTGAACATGGTTGGTTTGTTGATATTGACGATGTACAAGCTGCGCTTCGAATAGGAGATCCATGAATGGTTTTTCCATGAGATCGCGCACTTCAGCATGCGTCCAGTTATGACGAACTTCCACGTGTATTCCTTTAGTCACTTTTGTTGTTGTGTTGACAGTCTACTGAGTCTCGATAAACTGTCAACACAACACAAAGGAACAAAGTTTACATCTGTTTATTTTTTAATCTTAATTGTTATTGGAATCGCACATGGATCTCGCCTTCGACCGCCAGCATATCTGGCATCCTTACACTTCGACATTGACACCTCTGACCTGCTACCCAGTGGCATCGGCAAATGGTGTTCACATTAAACTGGAAGACGGTACAGAGCTGGTCGATGGAATGTCTTCTTGGTGGTCGACGATCCACGGCTATAACCATCCGCACTTAAATCAAGCCGCTCACCAGCAAATCGATCAGGTCTCTCACGTGATGTTTGGCGGGATTACCCACCAGCCAGCAATCAGTTTGTGTAAGAAGCTATTGTCCCTTGCACCAAATAACCTTGAACATGTATTCCTTGCCGATTCAGGCTCCGTTGCCGTAGAAGTCAGCTTAAAAATGGCACTGCAATATTGGCATGCAAAAGGCGAACGCCGACCGAAGTTTCTTACTTTGCGACACGGTTATCACGGCGATACGTTTGCGGCGATGTCGGTTACCGATCCTGACAACTCAATGCACTCTCTCTACAAAGGCTTTTTACCTGAACATATCTTTGCGGAGTCCCCAACTTGTGGTTATTGGGATGAATGGGATCCAGAAGATCTTACTGACTTCGAGCATAAGATTGATACGCACCATCAAGAACTTGCTGCGGTGATCCTAGAACCTATTGTTCAAGGCGCAGGCGGCATGCGTATCTACCATCCAGAATTTCTCAAAGGCGTGCGTAGGTTTTGCGACAAATACGGCTTGTTATTGATTGCAGATGAGATCGCTACCGGATTTGGTCGTACCGGTAAGTTGTTTGCCTGCGAACATGCAGACATTCAACCAGACATTCTGTGTGTCGGGAAAGCACTCACTGGCGGCTACATGACCCTCTCTGCGACCCTGGCGAGCAAACACGTAGCAGACACCGTTTGTGGTGGTGATGCAGGCTGTTTTATGCACGGTCCAACCTTTATGGGGAATCCACTCGCCTGTGCTGTTGCCACCGCAAGTTTGGAATTGATTGAGCAAGGTAATTGGCAGCAACAAACCCAACAAATTGAAACGCTGTTTTCTGAGTTACTACCAAAACTTGAAGAATACGAGTTGGTGAAGAACACCCGTTGGCTAGGTGCCATTGGCGTAGTGGAGACGTATCGCCCTGTGAATATGGAAACCATCCAAGCCTTGTTTGTTGAACACGGAGTTTGGATTCGTCCATTTGGTAAACTGATTTATATGATGCCGCCGTTCATCAGCAAGCCAGAAGATATTGAAAAGTTAGTGAATGCGATTGATGCTGCGTTACAACGTAAAGACTGCTTCGCTTCATAGTTCAATTCAATACGAAAACGGTTTGAGTATGAGACTCAAACCGTCTCGTTATTTATTAGAGCAGTAAAGCTATCGAAGTTGACTGTCTTTACTCGCTCGTCGATTGAACAATGCTTGGCGTTGAGATACCAATTCGATTGTTGACTGACATTCGATACACAAACGAACGCCTTTCATTGCAAGACGACGCGCTTCTGGAATCTCATCACCACACTCATCGCAGTAATGGGCGCTCTCACCCTTTGTGATACTGCCACGAACACGGGAAATCTCGTCGTCTATTGTGTTTTGAATTTGTTGGCTGACGCTATCGTCATTTGCCCACCCTACGGCCATAAGCCCTCCTCGTTACTTGAATGAGAAAATCTACTTACCGTGGTAAGGTGGATGATTATATCGATTACAAATAACAAGATAATTAGGGTAAATAAGAAAACACTATTACGATCTGGTAATAATCACTCTGTAATCGATTATTCGGCACTCTCATGGAAAAGCAATGCAAGGTTACTCATACTCCCTTCCTCGCATTCAAAATACTGCGTTTGCTCAGGATCTATCAAAGTAACACTGAGTATCTTCTCAACCTCATCAAACTCCTCGCTAAAGTACTCACTGACTAATATGACGCGCTCACCAATACTAAATTCCAGTGACTTCTCATCTACCAACGCTCGATGATACTGGTCTAATTTAAAGTCCTTTATAACTAAGGATCTTTCAATACTGCTCCCCCCTAAGCTAAGCTCCGACAGTAGAACCTGACTGTTTATGTTTTCTATTGATATTTCTAGACGGTTAGGATGTGAAGCATCACACTTAAATAGCGCAGTATTAGTGTGGCTGGAAGCACAAGCAGATGAACTAAAAATAAGTCCAAGCAAAGAAATGTTACGCAGCATTTTTAATCGAAGCATATTTTTTGTAAGCCTTTTCTAATTTGACGTCGTATTGATTTTTCTGATACTCAGAACCATTGTAACCACGAGCAAAGGCAGCCCAATTTTTATCTCTTATATGCTCACCTAAGCCAGACTTTTGGATAAACGTAACAAAAGCCTCAAGTTGTTTCTTCTCCGACTCGAATACAGCTTTAACAAATGATTCAGCGGTAACATGACCAGCTAACTTGAAATTAAAGCCCATAATTTGGAAACGTCCCCAAGATGCGGAGCGGATTGCTGCATTTGAATTCAGTTCAATCGCTTTATTTAAACGTACGTATTCTGAGATACCACCAACATAAAGACTTCGATTCCAATGCCGACTTGAAATACTTGGATGACTGTTATCGTAGGCTCTTGAAGTGAGTCTCGAAAATATATGAGCCTCAAACAAAATCTTTGGCTTACCATTGCTAAAGTAGGCTTCTCCTCGGCTCTCAACTTCAGCTACAGCTTTAATAGCAGCGACTTCGCATCCAAGAGTTTCAGCTACTTTGCTATAATCCAAGTCCGTCAACGCATCTCTTGAGCCAACCAAGGGTAACGTATATGCCACCGCAGTCTCAGGCGTTCGTTTTAAATACTCATTTAGCTTACGATGGCTTCTTCCATTCACATCTATCCTTCCATCTGGCCGAGCCATCCCAACAAGGTTTTTCTGAAAAGCTTTAATTGCGGCGACAGTCTTGGAGTTTTCCGGTCTAGAGCCTAGTTTCCCATCCACTTTAAGCTCCTTTACTCCTTTTAAAGAACCAAGCAATTGGTTAATAGACCTTTGTACCGTACGAATATCAGCATCCACATTTTTACCACCTAAACCAACAGAGCCGCTTATTCTTATTGAAGCCATGAAAGTACCTCCTCTTAATATTTTGGAGGAGCTTGTCATGCTCAATGAAGCTTAGAAAAATATCATTAGGGACTGGTTTTTATAATTTAGGCTAACTATGCAATACCTCATCCTACATTTACATAACAACGTATTTTCACTCGACACAGATAACAAAAAACCCAGCACTAAGGCTGGGTTTTGGTGTTCTAGTGGTTAATGAATTAACCGATGTGCGTTGCGCCCGCCATGTACTTCTGAAGTACTGTAGGGATTGCAATACGGCCGTCTGCTTCTTGGTTGTTTTCTAGGATAGCAACCATTGTACGACCTACAGCTAGACCAGAACCGTTTAGCGTGTGTACAAGCTCAGGTTTCTTCTCGCCTTTACGACGGAAACGCGCTTGCATACGACGAGCTTGGAAGTCCCACATGTTAGAACATGAAGAGATTTCACGGTAAGTTTCTTGAGCAGGAACCCAAACTTCTAGGTCGTAAGTCTTACGAGCGCCAAAGCCCATGTCACCTGTACATAGAATCACTTTACGGTAAGGAAGCTCAAGAAGTTGTAGAACTTTCTCAGCATGACCTGTTAGCTCTTCTAGTGCGTTCATTGAATCTTCTGGCTTAGTGATTTGTACTAGCTCAACTTTGTCGAACTGGTGCATACGGATCAGACCACGAGTATCACGACCGTAAGAACCTGCTTCTGAGCGGAAACATGGCGTGTGCGCTGTCATCTTAATTGGTAGATCCGCTTCGTCAGAAATCGTGTCACGAACTAGGTTCGTTACAGGTACTTCTGCAGTAGGGATTAGAGACAATTTACGTGGCTCTTCGTCGTTTACTTTTTCTACTAGCGGCTCAGTGTGGAAAAGGTCTTTACCGAACTTAGGAAGCTGACCAGTACCGAATAGGCTGTCAGAGTTTACTAGGTAAGGTACGTACATTTCTGTGTAGCCGTGCTCTTCAGTGTGAAGGTCTAGCATAAACTGAGCGATTGCACGGTGTAGACGAGCGAATTGGCCTTTCATCACGATGAAACGTGCGCCAGTGATCTTAACTGCACTTGCGAAGTCTAGACCGTCACCCATTTCGCCTAGGTCAACGTGATCTTTCAGTTCGAAGTCGTAAGACTTTGGCTCACCCCAACGAGAGATTTCAACGTTGTCGTTTTCATCTTTGCCATCTGGCACTTCATCTGCTGGGATGTTTGGTACAGAAAGCGTGAATTCGTCTAGTTGAGCCATTACTTGCTCAAGTTCAACTTTCTTCGCATCAAGATCGCTACCTAGCGTACCGATTTGTTTCTTGATCTCTTCTGCGCCTTCTTTGTCGCCAGCCGCCATTTTTTGGCCGATTTGCTTGGAGATGGAGTTACGCGTGGATTGTAAATTTTCTACTTCTACTTGAATGGACTTACGTTGTTCTTCAAGTTTACGAATAGTATCTACGTCTAGCTTAAAGCCACGACGCGCCAGTTTAGCAGCTGTTTCATCCAGCTCTGTACGAAGTAATTTAGAATCCAGCATTGTTAATCCTATGCTTTTTGTTGTGA
This sequence comes from Vibrio sp. D431a, assembly GCF_030248655.1. Classification (NCBI taxonomy): domain Bacteria; kingdom Pseudomonadati; phylum Pseudomonadota; class Gammaproteobacteria; order Vibrionales; family Vibrionaceae; genus Vibrio; species Vibrio sp. D431a. Next base: position 315,918 of record NZ_JAHGAP010000009.1, read on the forward strand.
AATCACGCGCACTTTCCAAGCGTACGCGTTAAAAAAATTTACTAAACAAATGTATCCAAAAACGCCTACTTTTCATAGCGCTTTTGTGGGCTATTTGCGTCTAAAGTAGCCAAGTAATCTAACTTTTCGCCGATTTTGGTCTCCAGACCACGATTTGTCGGCTGATAGTACCTACGATCGCCCATTTCAGGCGGCAAATATTGCTCACCTGCTGCGTAAGCACCAGGCTCATCGTGAGCATAACGATACTCAGCCCCATAACCCATGTCTTTCATCAAACTGGTTGGCGCATTTCGAAGGTGATGCGGCACTTCATATTCAGGTAAGTTATGAGCGTCCGCTAGCGCTTGTTTCCAAGCAACGTAAACGGCATTACTCTTTGGAGCGCACGCGAGATAAACAATAGCTTGAGCAATCGCACGTTCACCTTCTGCTGGACCAACGCGTGTAAAACAGTCCCACGCGGAGAGTGCCACTTGCATGGCTCTAGGGTCCGCATTGCCGACATCTTCCGATGCTATCGCAAGTAATCGACGGGCAATATAAAGAGGATCACAACCCGCAGCAATCATACGTGCAGCCCAGTAAAGCGCCGCATCTGGGTTAGAGCCACGAATGGATTTGTGGACCGCAGAGATTAAGTCGTACCAGATATCACCTTTGTTATCGAAGCGAGAGACTTTCTCCCCTGCCACTTCAGCCAGCAACTTAAGCGTGATCTCTTTTTCACCTTGCGCATTGTCTTCTGCCATGTCGTAGAGCAGCTCAAGATAATTGAGAGACATGCGAGCATCACCGTTGACCAGTTCTGCTAGGCGGTCTAATACGTTATCAGCGAAATGTGCGGGTGTATTGCCCAAGCCACGCTCTTTGTCACTGATCGCTTGATTCAGCGCCAGTGAGATTTCATCTTTATCGAGAGACGTTAGCTTGTAGACACGTGCACGTGACAGCAATGCGTTGTTTAACTCAAACGATGGGTTTTCTGTCGTCGCACCAATGAAGGTAACCGTGCCATCTTCGATATGCGGTAAAAACGCGTCTTGTTGAGATTTGTTGAAGCGATGCACCTCATCCACAAATAAGATGGTGCGGCGACCCGCCATTTTGTTCTCACGTGCTTTCTCGATTGCAGCACGGATTTCTTTCACACCAGACGTTACGGCAGACACACGCTCTACTTCAGCATTGGCGTAGTTTGCAGCCACTTCCGCTAATGTCGTTTTGCCTGTACCTGGTGGTCCCCAAAGGATCATAGAGTGAATGTGACCCGCCTCTAGCGCACGGCGCAGTGGCTTACCAGGGCCTAAAATGTGCTGCTGTCCAATATATTGCTCGATCGTTTCCGGTCTCATACGAGCAGCAAGGGGACGAAAATCTTCGTCCCCCGAGAAATCTAATGTGTAATTACTCACTACCAATTAATTCCTTTGGTCATCCACTTCCACACCTTTTGGAATTGTGAATGTGAATCTGTCTGCTTTTGGTTTACCCAGCTTCACGTTGTTAAAGGTGAACAAACCTTTTTGGCCGTCTTGCTCAACCACATTGAAGCCTTTCACCACACCTTTGGCATCAATATTAATCTGGAATTGACCTTGTGTGGAGTCTACTGCAGTAGGAATGAGAGTGAACTGGTCACCTTTTTGAGATATTTTGTAGTTATTCCAATCACTTGCTCGGTTACGCGTTAGCAAAACAAATGGCGTTTGCTCTGTTGCTTGCTCTTGCCAGTAGATGCTCACTTGCTCGATGAATGGGCTGTAGTACCACAATGTCTTACCGTCAGAGACCAATAGGTTCTCATCAGGGAATGTTGTACTCCAACGGAACAGGCTTGGGCGGGCAATTTCAACCGTACCTTCTCCTTCCATAACCGTTTCGCCTTCAGGGCTGATAACCTGCTGAGAGAAATCTGCACTAAAGCCATCATTCATAGAAAGACGTTTGTTTAATTCATCTTTAGGAGATGCTGCGTGTGCAGTAGAGAAGAGGGAAAAGCTTAAAACAAGCGCGGAGAAAAGTTTCGCTGAAAATAGTTTTTTCATTCAGATACCTATTATTAGAACCACTCACCTCAGTTGGACTGAGGTGAGTAACACAAGTTCATTAATCTTTTGGTGGCGCAGGTGCCAGTACTTCACGGTTACCGTTATGACCCGGAGCACTTACGATGCCCTGCGCTTCAAGCTGCTCTACAATACGGGCGGCACGGTTGTAACCTATCTTAAATCGGCGCTGAACACCGGAAACCGAACCTCGACGTGATTGAACCACGTGCTCAACAACTTGATCGAAGAGCGGGTCTACATCTTCATCCGCTTCCATTTGCTCACCTGGCAATAGACTTTCTGGAGTTTGATCTCCACTGATGATCTCTTCAATGTAGTTCGGTTTACCACGCGCTTTCCAGTTGTTTACAACAGCATGAACATCATCATCTGATGCAAATGCACCGTGAACACGAGTTGTATGACTTGATCCCGGCGGTAGATACAACATATCACCCATACCAAGTAGTGATTCTGCGCCGCCTTGATCTAGGATTGTACGAGAGTCCGTTTTAGTCGATACCGTAAACGCAACACGAGTTGGAATGTTCGCTTTAATTAGACCGGTAATAACATCAACCGATGGACGCTGAGTCGCAAGAATTAAGTGAATACCTGCCGCGCGCGCTTTTTGCGCCAAGCGAGCAATCAGTTCTTCAACTTTCTTACCTACCACCATCATCAGGTCAGCAAATTCGTCAACAACAACGACAATGTAAGGCAGCTTTTCTAGCAATGGCGGTTCAGTATCCATGCTGTCGCCTTCCTGCCAGAACGGGTCATGGATTGGGTGGCCCGCTTCTGCTGCCATCTTCAATTTTTCGTTGAAGCCCTTCACATTACGTACACCTAATGCCGACATCAATTTGTAACGACGTTCCATCTCGCCCACACACCAACGTAGAGCGTTTGATGCGTCTTTCATATCAGTCACAACTTCAGAAAGAAGATGAGGGATACCTTCATAAATAGAAAGCTCTAGCATTTTCGGGTCAATCATGATGAAGCGTACATCTTCTGGACCTGCTTTATACAGCATGCTCAAAATCATCACGTTCACACCCACCGACTTACCAGAACCTGTTGTACCTGCTACTAGCACGTGAGGCATCTTCGCAAGATCGGCCACCACAGCTTCACCCGCAATGTCTTGACCTAACACAACCGTTGTTGGTGACGTTGCTTGCTCAAACTGAGGGCTACTGATGACATCAGATAAATAGACCGTCTGACGACTCATGTTTGGCAGTTCCAAACCGATGTAAGGCTTGCCAGGGATTACTTCCACGACACGTACCGCCATCGCAGACAATGCACGCGCTAAGTCAGTTGAAAGACCAGAAATACGACTTACTTTCACCCCCGGCGCCAAATCAAGCTCAAAACGAGTGATCACTGGGCCAGGATAAATACCAACCACATCGGCTTTGATTTTGTAGTCAGCGAGTTTGCTCTCTACCAATCGAGCGACCTGCTCTAACGCATCACGGTCGATAAAGTTTTCACGTTTTTCTGGATGATAAAGCAACTCGAGCGTTGGGAGTGGCTCTTCCGGAACTGGCAAGTTTTCTTCTTTCTGTACCAAAAATGGGTTCTGTGTTGCAGCGACTTTGGCTTGCGCATTGGAAACCATATCTTGGAATGCGGTAACGTCTTGGTCGTTGTCTTGGACCTCTTCTACCTCCACTTTTTGAGGTGCAGGTTCAAATGTTGTTGAAGGTGTTGCAACTTGCTGATGAGGCGTTGTTGGCTGTACTTGCTGCGCAGGCTGAGACTCCACTTCGTCTTCATCATCTAACACATCAAAGTCAGAGATCGTAGGCTCAATATGTTGGCTCGACTCTGTTTGCGCCGTGATGCTATCTAATACAGCAGAATCAATTGCAGGCTCTTCATGTACAGGATGCTCAATACTTGGCTGCTGTACTTGCTCTGCTTCAAATTGTTCGTACTCCGCATAATCTGGTTCAACACTGATCGGTTCTTCTGTAGCTGTATGTGGCTCTACATAGGAAGAGTAAGTGTCTGCAAATGATGGGGCTGCCTGTTCTTCAGTTCCCCAGTCATCTGCTTGTTGCGCCGCTGCTTCAAGCTCTTCTATCGTAACATTCAGTTGCTTGGTGCGTTCCAAGAGCGGATCAACGTTATCCGTGTTAACCGTATGGATAGGTTGTGTTTGAGGCTCAGGTTCAGCATAAACTGGCGCAGCATTAACCGTAGCCTTGCGTTGTGGTGGCGTCGGTTCTACCATCGCCTGTTCCGCAGGCTTATCAGGTTTAGCTTGCGGCATATAAATAGGATACTCATGCGTTGGCGCCGATTCTTTCGGTTCATCGACATCGTACGCCGTTAAATGAGGAAGCGGCTCATCATCAATTTCATGGTCTACATTATGTTTAGGCGTAAAGACTTTATCTTCTACAAACTCATCAAGCTGAGGTTCTAAAACTTCCTGCTCTGAACCTCTTGCCTTATTTGCAAGCGCGGCAATTAGTGCTAATGCACGATCACCAAGCCATTCCACGATGTTAAGCCATGAGATGCCAGTGAAGAGCGTAAAGCCCGCTCCCCACAAGAACAGCAATACCAATGTGGTACCGAGTACATTCAATGTAGGTAAAGCGAGGCTAGACAACACATCCCCGACCACACCTCCGGATGAAAAATACCAAATGTCATCAAAATTAATATCGGCAAGACCGCAACTGGTCATAATAAGGACGACCAGACCGAGCAGCCTTGTACCCCATAGCATGAAATCAATTGGCTCATCTTCTCCTCGTTTACGGCAAATCACCCATGCAGCCGCCGCTAGCAAGAAAGGGATTGGGTAAGCGAGAGAGCCAAATGTGAAGAATAGAGTATCGGCTAGCCAAGCGCCGAAAAGGCCACCAGCATTATCGATATCCCCTCCCCATGCGGTTTGGGACCAAGAAGGATCGGCCGGACTGAAGGTAAATAGTGCAACCGCAAGCAATACCGAGCTAAGAACGCCAACGATAAAGCAGCACTCTTTTAAGCGTTGGAAGCCATTTAAGCGTGAAGACTGGGGCTCTTCACTGGTTTTGATAATGGTTTCGACTTTCTTTGCGTTCTCTTTGAACATAAATCAACTTGAATATGGAAATGAAATAGGAAATTGCAAAACATTCCGAGCGGCATCAAGCCGCTCGGTAAATTGATTTAACCATATCAAGGAGAAAAACCCAATTACTCTCTGGCGAAAGCGGAAGCATATACCGCTTTCTTTGCAAGAAATTAACGAGTTTTGATCACAAGCTGGTTAGATTGTTTCACTTCTTCCATAACAACGTATGTGCGAGTGTCATTTACGCCAGGTAGACGTAGTAACGTATCGCCCAATAGTCGGCGGTAAGCACCCATATCTGATACACGGGTTTTAAGAAGATAGTCAAAGTCACCTGAAACAAGATGACACTCTTGTATGTCGTCTAGCTTTTGAACAGCTGAGTTAAACTGCTCAAACACATCCGGCGCACCACGGTTTAGCGTAATCTCAACGAATACTAATAGTGATGCATCCAGGAACTGCGGATTCAATAATGCAGTATACCCTGTGATATAACCCTGACGCTCTAAGCGACGTACACGCTCCAAACATGGCGTTGGAGAAAGTCCCACACGTTTTGAAAGCTCAACGTTTGAAATACGACCGTCTTTCTGCAGCTCATTAAGAATGTTGCGGTCGATACGGTCTAGTTCCTTGGACGGCTTTTTATAGTTGTCTGCCATTTTTTATTCCACCTTATTACTTCCTTGCAAAAAAATATACTACAACTTTTTAATATTTGGTGCCAAATTTTACAAATCTATAACTATACTAGTTATTAATTCGACAATAACACCCTACTAACAGTTAATACAACCATTATAGAAAGAGGATACAGGATGATCATTGGCGTACCTAAGGAAATCAAGAATCACGAATATCGTGTTGGTATGATCCCAGCTAGCGTGAGAGAACTCATCTCACATGGTCACCAAGTTTTAGTTGAGACCAATGCAGGTGCCGGCATTGGTTTTTCAGACGATGATTACATCGCTGTCGGCGCATCCATTCTCCCTCATGCTGCTGACGTATTTGCGCAAGCAGACATGATTGTAAAAGTAAAAGAACCCCAAGCAGTAGAGAGAGCAATGCTCCGCGAAGGGCAAATTTTATTTACTTATTTACACCTAGCACCAGATTTTCCACAAACTGATGAGCTAATCAAGAGCAAAGCTGTCTGTATAGCCTATGAGACTGTAACAGATAATATGGGTCGTTTGCCACTGTTAGCACCAATGTCAGAAGTGGCAGGTCGGATGTCTATCCAAGCTGGTGCGCAAACGTTGGAAAAATCGCATGGCGGTCGTGGTCTACTCCTAGGCGGCGTACCTGGTGTTGAACCTGCAAAAGTCGTTATCGTTGGTGGTGGCGTTGTTGGTGCAAACGCCGCTCGTATGGCGGTTGGCCTTCGCGCTGACGTCACTATTCTAGACCGTAACGTAGACACACTTCGTAAGCTTGACGAAGAATTCCAAGGTCGCGCAAAAGTGGTTTATTCTACTGAAGACGCTATCGAGAAGCATGTTCTAGAAGCGGACCTTGTTATCGGTGCCGTTCTAATTCCTGGCGCAGCAGCACCTAAACTGGTCACTAAAGAGCATATTGCTAAGATGAAGCCTGGTGCGGCAGTGGTTGACGTGGCAATTGACCAAGGCGGTTGTTTCGAAACTTCACACGCGACAACTCACGCAGATCCAACTTACATCGTTGATGAAGTGGTTCACTACTGTGTAGCAAATATGCCTGGCGCAGTTGCTCGCACTTCAACATTTGCACTCAACAACGCTACACTTCCATACATCGTGAAGTTAGCAAATAAAGGCTACCGCGAAGCACTTCTAGAAGATAAAGGCTTCCTTGAAGGTCTAAACGTTATTCACGGAAAAGTAACGTGTAAAGAAGTAGCAGAAAGCTTTGACTTGGAATACGTTGAACCAACTCAAGCTATTGCTATGTTCAATTAATGACAAAATAAAACACAACTTGTCACGTTTTGTTTACAAAAGCCCACACTGAAGTGGGCTTTTTCATATAGAGTATTTGGCTATAAAGAATAACTAAATCTTATATGCACAAATTAAAATATTTCTAGGCGTGACCGATTTAGGGCAAAACTCTGACAATCTAACACGGTAACCACGTTCTTCAAGATAAAGCACTTTGTCTAATGCGAGCCAGATCTCCAACGGACGTTGAAAAACAAGTTGCACTAAGCTCATTCTCTCCATTTGCCAGAAGCGTTGTTCGCTTAACTTTTCAAAATGAGAGAAATCGATTTCTTGAGGAAGAATAATGCCTTTTTGCTCCGCTGCCCAGCGACAGAACAATTCAAAACCATCACTTAATTGCGACTTACGGATACTCGGCACAGGCTGATACTCTGCCATTCCCAAAGCTTGTCGCGTGATCAAATCAAACCCAAGACGAAACATCATTTCCTGCTGACGATGACGACGCGCGCGCTCTCCTCCCGTCACCGTTTGTTGTAATGGGATACGCAGTTCTTGCTTAGACAATGAGAGAGAAGAAGCCCTGCCCGATTCCGACATCGGCTGGTATTGTTCCGACTGAATCAAGTGGTAACAGCAAGGGGATATGGTCATCGCAGCAATCCCATTTTCACTGCCGTACTGCATTAGACGAACGTGAAGGTCACCGCATGCATGCAGTGCTACTGCGTGTTGTGTTGGCTTAAACACGGCTTTCGCTTTGCTATCAAACGCGTCGCCTTGAATAAACGTCATCTTCCAATGATGTTCATTGGCTGCTTGTTGCCCCGAATCGCACAGTGCTTGTTGGTATTCAAAGCTGGTTACAGGCTGATCGGTTTGCGTTGTCAGGATTCGCCCCAAGTAACCTTTACCTGAGCACCATTCTAGCCATTCTTCGCCACAGTGTTGTTGAATTGCAGCTTCACCCATCGAGCTAATTTGATCCAACTTACGTCCCGGAATACCGTTATCTAAACCACGAGCGAGTTCCAAGCCATTTAACGACAAAAGCTCTAAATGAGTCAGTTCTGCGAGTTGTTCAAGCTCAGGCAAAAACGGACTAAGTGCTTTTAACGCGAGTTCTGGTGCTGCTTTGTATTCTTCGATTTGAGAGGGAGTAAGAGACGCTAGCCATTGGCACAGTCGAGGATGTTGCTCCTGCCAAGGTAATGATGTGTGAATGCTGCTTTTAAAAGGCTCGAATCGCCACAAAGATTGGTTTTCGATTAAGCAGTCATTAATAAATTGAAATTGCGTTTTCATAGCTCCCCCTACAACGAGCGCATTGTAGAGGGAATCGAAACATCAATGAAGTGTTATCTCACCGGAAGCTCGATGTCTTTAAACATCTCTTCGATTTCTGCATTAGACTTCAACGAAATCGCCTGCTCAACCACTGGACGCGTTAAGTGCGGTGCAAAACGCTCCATAAAATCGAACATGTAAGAGCGTAAGAATGTACCACGGCGGAAGCCGATGCTCGTGGTGCTCGCGCCAAACAAATGGCTCGCATCTATTGCAACCAAGTCACCGTCCTGCTCTTCATCCACAGCCATGCTTGCAATCACACCCACACCAATACCCATACGAACGTAAGTTTTAATGACATCTGCATCAGTTGCAGTGAACACCACTCGCGGGGTTAAACCTTCGCGGTTGAATGCTGTATCCAGCTCTGAACGGCCAGTAAAACCGAACACGTAAGTGACTAATGGGTAAGCGGCAAGATCACTGATCGTTACTTTGTCTTTCTTCGCTAGTGGGTGGTCTTTAGGCACAACTATTGAACGATTCCAGTGATAACAAGGCAACATGATGGCATCTTGATATAAGTGAAGCGCTTCTGTCGCAATCGCAAAATTCGCTGTGCCTTTAGCTATCGCCTCAGACATTTGTGACGGTGTACCTTGGTGCATGTGTAACGACACTTTTGGATAACGAGAAGTAAAACCTTTGATGACATCTGGCAGTGCATAACGAGCCTGCGTATGTGTCGTAGTGATATTCAGCGTCCCCATTTCTGGATGGGTGTGCTCTCCAGCCACCGCTTTGATACTTTCTACACGAGCGAGAATTTCTTGAGAGATACGTACAATTTCTTCTCCAGCTGGCGTCACTTGCGTTAAGTGCTTACCGCTACGTTCAAAAATCTGAATGCCTAACTCGTCTTCCAGCAACCGAACCTGTTTACTGATACCTGGCTGAGAGGTATATAAGCTTTCCGCCGTTGCAGATACATTCAGATTATGGTTTACAACCTCAACAATATACTTCAGCTGCTGCAGTTTCATCGTAATCCCTTACTTATTCATGAGAGAGTTTATTGGCCACTCAAGCGAGCGATATAATAATTAGTTATAACGCGTTCAAATCGAAATGAACAGCAATTTCTAACTTATACCTCAATCACATACTAATAATCTTCAAGCAAGAAACAATATGCACAAAGTTGAGCCAATAAATGACCGAAGTTCTATGATGTGACTTCTATCAGTAACTAAAACGTGGGAGAGACAAAATAATCAAACAAATAAGGTGCCGAGTAAGATAAGATTCATGTATTCTTTAACGCTAGCCGCAGAAAAGTAAAGCAGACGCAAAGATATGAATATTGGTTTAATAATCGCTTTGGTAGCCATCCTACTGGTGTTAATCCTAGGCTATAACATTATGTTGCAATATAAGGTTAAAGTTGAAACCGCAAAAAGGCAGGAATCAGCACGATATGTAGCCTTGATAGATGGTACTGAAGAGTTGATTGGTCATGCGCACCATATCCCTTTTAGTAAAGAGCTGTTGCTGTGTCTAAACAATCGTATTCTTGACGCGCTAGAGAGCATGCATGAGCTGGATCCGAAGAACAAGCAACTTGCTCAACGTATCGAAAATATGAAGCAGCAGATTACGCAGCTAAAAGAGAATGGTCCTACTGGCGAGAGTACCACTTTCAAGATGCCGAGTAGTGATAAACAAGCTATCGTCATGCTTAAGCTGGTTAAACGACTTCGCGACACTATCCGTAACGAGCACAACAAAGGCCGATTGGATACCCAGACTTACGTCACTGAAAATGCGCGCTTGGAAACGATGCAAATTCGCATCAACATTGAAAATGTCATCAAAAGAGCAAACGACTCTATCGCTCGTGGCCAACCAGGCACCGCGCTTCAACTGCTGCGTAAAGGTATCGATGCTTTGAGCACTAAGAGCGATCCTTATTCTATTCAAGCGAAACAAAAGCTTGAAGAGATGTTAGGTGACTTAGATAAAAAGCGCCAAGATAAAAGCGATGCCGAAATGCAGCAGATTGCTGACAAAGAGCGTGACAATGACATGGAAGCACTCTTCGGCGAGAAGAAAAAGTGGTAACATTCACTTCAGGTCAAGAAAGGCTGCAATTGCAGCCTTTTTTTCTATCCGCAAGACAACGGATATGCCCAATAAAAATGTGAAGTACTAAAACTAAAATGATGAATCTAGACGCCTATCAAGATCTTCTTGCTCCCATTAACCAATTTCTGCGATGCAGTACACCTGATGAATGGGTAGAGGAAGCAAAGAAACCAGAGAACCTTCAAACCATTTTGTTAGACCACCTACTGTGCGAACTAAAAGCTGGCCAATCTGCCATGTTTTTAATTCGTAAGTATGCCGTTGACCAATCCAGTTCACATGCTCTACTTGACTGGTTTAAGCCCTACGAAGATTTTGCTTACCGTAACGTAGGCTCATTGGAAACTTTAAAAGGCAAGAGCAATATTTCTAAGTCAATCATGGCTAAGTCCGACTCACCATACAGCCAAGATTTGATCGATAAGATGGTGCTTTTGATAAAAGAGGAGTTACACCACTTTTATCAAGTTTTAGAGATCATGGAAAGTCGTGGAATTGAGTATAAAAATATTCCAGCAAGTCGCTATGCTAAAGGACTGATTTCGCATATGAAGACTCATGAGCCGGAAACGCTGATCGATAAACTCATCATTGGTGCGTACATCGAAGCCCGATCTTGTGAGCGTTTTGCCAAACTAGCACCACATATGGATGACGATATCGCAAAGTTCTACATTTCTTTATTACGTTCAGAAGCACGCCATTACCAGGATTATCTTGTATTAGCGGAGCAAATCGCAGGCAAAGATATCAGCGAGCGCATCGCCTACTTTGGACGTATAGAGGCAGATTTAATTTCTACGCCAGATACAGATTTTAAGTTTCACAGTGGTATTCCAGCCTAGCGAGCATATTCTCCCAAGGTTGAGCATACTCTGAACTTATATAGACAGAGAATAAATAAGCCGGACATTTCGTCCGGCTTATTTATTGTAGCAATGAGGTTAGGAATAAAGCTGAAACACAACAACTAGAGCTGGAATGAACCCATTCGAGTTTTCAAGTTGTGCGCTAGGCTACTAATCTGCTGACAAGCCACAGCCGTTTGTGAAGCTCCCTCAGCCATCTCTGTTGAAGCACTATTAATATGCTCCACGCTGCGATTCAGCTCTTCGGATACAGAATTCTGCTCACTGCACGCCGTTGCGATTTGTGTGCTCATTTGCGCTATGTTATCGACAGAATGTTCAATTTCTTTTATCTGGCTATCAGCATCATTAACTTGCTCAACACACTGAGAAATACCCTCCTGACAATCACGGCTTGAATGCCCTATTTTACTGCTGCTCTCTTGTAGTTGATTAACAATTTCCACAATTTGTGAAGTGGAGTCTTGAGTGCGTTGCGCCAGAGAACGAACCTCATCTGCCACAACAGCAAACCCACGTCCTTGTTCACCAGCCCGAGCGGCTTCAATTGCGGCGTTCAGTGCTAACAAGTTTGTTTGCTCGGCAATCCCGCGGATCACATCTACGACCACATTGATATTGTTTGAGCTCGATTCAAGCTCACGTGCCAGTTCATCTGATTCTTGGATCGTATGTGATACACGCTCAATTACTGCGATAGTTTGTTGTAACGTCACCGTTCCTTGCTTTGCCACTTCCGCAGCCGAATAAGCAGAGGTTGCGCCAACTTCGGTATTTTGTGCCACTTCACTTACAGCAGCTTGCATTTCTGTCATCGCAGAAGCCACCGAGCTAAGTTCAATTTGTTGATTTTGCATACCAGAGGCGGTCTGAGAAGAAATAGCACTCACTTCCTCTACTGCTGCCGTTAGCTGAATCGTTGAGTCATTAATCTCAGAAACCAACGAATGTAAGTTTGTTTGCATACCGACAAGCTCTTTGAGCAGCGTTCCTAACTCGTCTTTGCTCAATTCGCTTTCGTCGATTTGATTATTCAATTGACCCTTGGCGATTTTGGAAGCGAATTCCAATGCTCGATCAACAGGCCCGCAGATGACTCGAGAAAGCAGCATGGCAGACATTACCATGACCAATGCGACGACAAGCGCACCAACAGCAGCGCTGTATTGTGTAAATGCCGCTTCACTTTGTACTTCTTCACCAATCAAATTCACCAACTCATCGTTCAACGCGAGGGTATCATCCAAGCTGCTCAACGCGTTTGAGTAGGTATCGAAACTCGATAAAATCACATCATTTGCACTTTCAGCATCACCTTGGCTTAGCAGTGCGTTGTAAGTCTTCGTTTCTTTGATGTATTGATTCCAAGTTTCTTTAAAAACGCTAAAGGACTGCGTTTCACGCTTATTAAGGTCGAGCTTTTCGTATTCTGCAATACCAGCCTGCACATCAGAACGCCATTGGTCGAGGCCTTTTAACCACTCACCAATTTTGGGGTGATTTGCGTTTGGCAATAAAGAGAACTCATCTTTACGCACTTTAGTAATATCAACTTGGATACCTTTCAAAATCGCAACAGAAGGTAAACTTTTATCTGTTAACACTGAAATGTCTTTATTCAGTGTTAACAAACCTTGCACCAACATTACTGACACTAAACCAAACACGGCAAAAACGGTTAAATAACTAACCGATATTTTCTTTACGACACTTAAGTCTTTAATACGCATGCACTCTCTCCCCGCAGCCTTTCCAAACCTCTCACTTAAGTGAAAGCTTAACCTCTAAAACACACTGTTTTTTGCGCTCGATATCATTGAACGCTCTTATATACATCGGCTTGAGAGATCAAATCTTGACCAGTAATTGATAGTTTTATCACATGCTATTTTAGAGATAGGCTCGCATGCTCCGTATTGTGTCTACATCTTTTCATGAGCGCTTCTCGGCGCAGATCCAAGATCTCATCGATGAGCTTTTCTTTCGCATTTATCCCAAAATGCTGGGCATAATTTTTTACTTTTGCTATCTCATTAGGTTGCAAGCGGTACACCTCTTTCTTTAAACGCGCTTCTGCTTCACTTCTAATCAAACCTTGCTCTTGTAACAATTTAATGATGGTTTCATCGGTTGGATTTACTGCTCTAGCCATGGTGCTCCATCTATCAATTTGAGTTCTAGCCATATGGCTAGATGAATGACGCCGCACAACTTATAGAGCAAAGATGACAGCTTGATTGCAGTGAATGCAATTCGTTGACTGTTGGTATTATTTTCCACCGCTTCAACGGCCACACACTCAATACCTCCACCCTCACCATTGAATAAAGATCACATTCTGATAACAATTTTCAGCACTGGCTTAGATGTCATCCATATTTAACGTGCAAGTAACATTTATAAACAAGAATGATTGCTCTAGTTCAAATGATGGAAAAATAAGATGAAATTTTCGCAGTGGAGCCTTTTATTAAGTAGCTTGATAGCGTTACCCAGCATTGCAGATACCGACGTTTACCTAACGAATAACTCTGATCAACCGTTAACTATTCAAGTAAAACATGAAGGCAGTGATTTGCTTCAATACGGAGAAGAGTGGCAACAACATGTGCAGGTACTTGGTCCGTGGGAAACTAAATCTGTATTAAGCTTCAACCGCTGGGAGGGCGTGAAATCAAATCAAACTTACCGTTTTGAAACTGTGGTTTCTAGCCCCGAAGGTGAAAGCATAACACTCAATCAAATAATGGAAGGCCATTGGTACAATTCGACCATTGAATACGGCTTATCCGCAGCCGATGTCGAGTTATCTCTCAAAGATGATCGTAACATTCATCGTGCCAACACTAACGCTTTTGGTACAAGAGAAACCGAACTGGCATTTAAGTCAGACAGTACCGCTCGATATGATGATCTTTACTACACCATCACGCCAAGCAAGGTAGCGGAGTCTGTCGACAACGAAGAACAAAACCTTAAGTTGATGACTTATAACATCTGGGCGTTGACGGCTATTGCATCGCACATTGGAGATCGTTACGAACTGATTCCTCAACATGTAAAAGGTTACGATGTTTTGGCGCTGCAAGAGGTGTTTGCCAGCGGCCGTGAAGCATTCTTACGTGAGTTAGCCAAGGAATATCCTTACCAAACAAAGATGTTAGATAAAGAAGGCGTTAATATTCATGATGGTGGCGTAATCATAGTTAGTCGCTACCCTATCGTGAATGAAGCGCAATATGTCTTTCCCGATTGCTCTGGTACAGACTGCTTTGCCGATAAAGGCGTAAATTATGCGGAAATAATTAAAGGTGGTCAGGCTTACCATGTGTTTGCTACCCATACCGCATCTTTCGATACAGACACCGCCCGTGAGTATCGTCAGCGCCAGTTCAAACAAATCCGCGCACTCGCCCAATCTCTTAACATTCCTTCAAGCGAAACTGTGGTATACAGCGGCGACTTTAACGTCAACAAAAGAAAGTTCCCTGGTGACTACCAACAAATGATCGCTAACTTAAGCGCCATAGAGCCTCAGTACTCTGGTTACGCGGAATCAACCTTTGATCCCCGTATCAATAACTTCGCAGGTGAAGCGTTATCAGGTGGCGAAAACGTGGAATACCTTGACTATGTTATGGTGAGTAGTGAATACGGGGTAAAATCATTCAATGACAACCGTGTAGACGTGCCGCGCACAACCGCAGAGAGTTTATGGAAACACTATAACCTTTCTGACCATTTCCCAGTAAGCGCAACAATCAAGCCATGAAGAAAATCGCTTTGATAATCATGTCCGCCATTATGGCGGGCATGATATTTTTAACTTTCAGTCACGATGTTCAAAAAGAAGAGCTCGCTTCCTCTCCTTTCCCTAAGACAAAAAATCAGAGTGTCTCCAGTACATCACCACAAACAAGCAGCATCGTGCCCGATACAGATACTTCACCACAAACAACTAAGCTCCCTTCCACAGTTCAAATAACGACTGAGCGATTAACTCAACTCAAAGGCAGGAAACTTGTCGCTGAACTTGAGACGTTTTGGCATGAGTGTATGTTGAACCGTAGTTGTGAAGAGCAGATCGCCTTGTTTGAGGCTCATTTATCTTCAGCTCGATTCCAGCTTTTGGCGAACTACCCTCAGCTCAGCAGCCAATGGCAAGAGAGTGTAGGAAATTTGTTATTTGATGAGCAACAATCACTGGCGTCGCGTGTTGCACAGCTGAAGAACGAAGCAAGAAGCATCTGGGGGGAATTGGCTGATGTTGTTTTTGCGGATGAGTTCGCGCTGTACGATTTCAACTTAGAAGCCCAAAAGCTGGACACTCAAAGCCCAGATAACTTTTTGCGATCTTTCGAGCAACTCACCATTGACTGGCAAGAACATGCAGATGCTATCGGGCTAACAAGCGACCAGGAAAAATATGAGCGTGCGGTCACCCTGATTCCTAATAGTATGAGCCTACCAGATCGCTTGGCGCTCATCGCAGAGCTAGAACGAACTTACTTAACGAAAGAAGAAAGTAAAAACATTCATGCTCGTCAGCAGCAAATTACAGAGCAAAAAAAACAAGTCAAAGATTACCAACAAGCATTACAACAACTTGAGTCCAAGCTAAGAACACAAAGAGCCTCTAGCCATTCACATTTGTCAGAACCGGAATGGCAAAGCTATTACCAACAAGAAGTCGCGGATTTTCGTCGTGAATTTTTTTCTTCTTAACAATGCGCTTTGACTGACTGGGAGCTTAAAAAGGCACGTTGTTAACCAACCGTCGTGCCTTATGTTCAACTCTTTACTTTTAATTCAGAACAAATTCAAACCAAATACATCTTTCACATCAAATAGCACTTTTTCGGTTTTCTCGCGAGAACGCTCACTACCTTGTTTTAAAATATCAATCAGTTGCGCTTTATCATTCAAATACATAGCGCGCTTTTCTCGAATAGGGCGAAGCATCTCTTGTAAGCATTCTTCTAACACTTTCTTGGTCAAACCATCACCTAGCCCACCTCGTCGATAATGGTCTTTTAGCTGTTCGACATAATTTTTATCAGGATGAAAAGCATCGAGGTAGATGAATACAATATTCCCTTCGACTTGGCCAGGGTCGTCAATTTTCAGGTGATTAGGGTCGGTATACATAGATTTCACCGCCGCAGAAATCTCCTTTTCAGACGCCCCTAGGTTGATTGCATTCCCCATGCTTTTAGACATCTTATTTTTGCCATCAGTACTCGGCAAACGAGGTGCATCACTAAGTAATGGACGGCATTCCCTAAGAACCTCTTTTCCACCCAGGTGGTTTATTTTTCTTACGATTTCATTAGTTTGCTCCAACATCGGCAGCTGGTCATCACCCACTGGTACTAGCGTCGCATGAAACCCTGTAATATCAGCAGCTTGAGAAATTGGATACGTTAAAAAGCCTGCGGGAATAGAGCGTTCAAAGCCTTTACTTTGAATCTCATTTTTAACCGTGGGGTTTCGCTCTAATCGTGCGATAGAAACAAGATTACTGTAATACATTGTCAACTCGGCTAACGCTGGAATTTGAGACTGCAACGTGATCGTAGTTTGAGCGGGGTTGATACCAACAGCCAAATAATCTGCAACGACATTGAGAATATTAGAGGATACCTTTGATGGATTATGCGCGTTATCCGTCAACCCTTGCATGTCCGCGACCAAGATCGTTTGCTCGTGCTCCGTTTGCAATTTGACTCGTTGTTGCAATGAACCAATATAGTGCCCTAGGTGTAATGGACCTGTTGCTCGATCTCCGGTAAGTATAATTTCACGCTGAGATGTATTTTTATGGGTATTCATATTTGTCTCCAAGTATTTAATAGATCGCTACTGGAGATAAAAAGATCAAACACTCTTAGCTACCATCCAGCAGCTTAAGAATGTAAGTATTCCTCGCCGCTCTATTTAGAGCGCCACCAAGAGAAGGTTGTTAATGAAGGGCGAACGTGTATTTTCATGTTTTTTAAACTAACAGCACACACCGCAGAACTCAATCTGTTTTGTACTGAATTAGTGTGAGTGTTCCAACAGCCAATTAAGAGGATTACATTGGTAAAGACATCGCAATGACCAAAACCGCACCAAATACCGAACCAGAGACAAACGCACACAGTACAGTTTTGTTGTGTTTCCTTTTCATTGATGAACTCCTATCCATAACTACGATGACCACCCCTCACATCTAATACGCATGTGGATGCATCACGACAACGAGTTAACCAACATATCGCACGTAGGACCAGTACCGCTTTGTTAAATTGGGACCTCGTCCATAACTTGGAGTGTAAATGACTCCGGAACCTACAACAGAAGAAAATTTCATCACGTTACTGTCCTACCCTCCGGGTTTGTGGCTTAATAGGCAACAGGAACACTTTTTTCTTTTGCTGCGGATACTTACATGGAAGCTGTTTTACATCAGTTGCAATTCTCTTTGTCGATAACCGGACCTATCTGTTTGATGTTGGTACTTGGCGTTCTTTTTAAGCGCTTTGGTCTACTCAACGATAATTTTATCGAAGTAGGCTCTAAACTGGTGTTTCAAGTTACCTTGCCTGCAATGTTATTTGTCAGCATTGTGGCTTCAGAACACGACTTTTCCGCGGCAAGTGGATTCGTCAATTTCGGCGTCATCGCTAGTATTTCGTTTTTCATTTTCACCTACCTTTCCGTCAAACTTCTGTTCAAAGCATCGCCTGACCAAGGCGTTCTCATCCAAGGTGGGTTCCGAGCAAATACAGGTATTATTGGTATCGCTTACGTTGCCAATGCGTATGGTTCTCAAGGTGTGGCGCTAGCAGCGCTCTATGTCGCGGTCACCACATTTATTTATAACGTCCAAGCGGTAATTTGCTTATCGCCCAAGGGGGCAACGTCTGCCTCGCAAGCAGCAAAGATGATGGGCCGAACACTGACTAGGAATCCGCTCATAATCTCCATTGTTCTAGGAATGGCTTTTTATTTACTCGCTATTCCAGTACCGAATGTGGTTATTGACGCAGGAGACTACTTGTCCAAAATGACATTGCCTTTGGCGCTGTTGTGTACGGGTGGCTCACTTGACTTTAGCTTGATGAGAAAAGAGAAAGGTCCATCTTGGTTTGCGAGCAGTTACAAGCTCATCGTAGCGCCAGTCATCATCACCATGGGAGCTTACTTAGTAGGGTTTCGAGGAATTGAGCTAGGTATTCTTTTCTTTATGAACGCCTCTCCAGTCGCTGCTGCCAGCTATGTCATGGCGCGTTCCATGGGAGGCAATGCCACGTTAGCTGCAAATATCATCGCACTCACTACGGTGCTTTCTACCGTGACCTGTACGTTGGGCATCCTATTTCTTAAGTTCTACAGCTTAATGTAATTGGTCCGCGATAAAATAAAGACGCTAAACGGCATTGATGTCAGTTACTGGTCGTGATTCGCAAAAGTGAGCTTTCTTACCAGACGAAAAAATTCACTCGCTTCAGATTCCGACAAACAAGAAAAAAACTCTTTCTGTAAATTCGTCATGATTTGATGAACTTGCTTTAAAGCATTTGCTCCCTCTTTTGTCATGCTTAGCATTTTAAGGCGCTGATTCGATTTACTTTTAGAAACTTGAACAAACCCTCTCTTTTCCAGATTGTCCACCATCCGCTTTGCTACACTTCGCTCAGTTCGAACCGCATCAGCCAACGCTTGCTGGCTCATAGGTTGAAATTCTTCTAAAGCGGCCAGTGCACTTGCCATTTCTAGTGTCATCAAATTTTGCCGAGACAGCTCGGCTTGGGCACGATTGCGGTACATGCGCTGCATCACACCGCAGACAAACATAGGGCTTTGATCCAAAACGGAAATTGGGGAAATTTTCTGATCTTTCATCGTCGTTTTTCTTCTTTAGGCTTTCATTCGGCCGAAAAGGCTGTGCTGATACTGCACACAACACGCCGTCTTTCAGGCTCGCGTCATAGACGGTAACCACCAAGTGAAAACATAAAATAAAGAGCGCCGAAGCGCCCTTTAATCGTGTTTATTATCACTAGTATAACTCAGTTAAAACAACCAAGTCCTACTCGCTTTTCTGAGTGGGTTTAGTGCTGGTCTCAGACAACTCTGCCTCCGACTCTTTTCTCGCACGTCGATCAAACAATCGCTCAACCACTACAAAGAAGATTGGGACGAAGAATATACCCAATATCGTGGCACTGATCATGCCACCAAGTACGCCGGTACCTACTGCGTTTTGACCTGCCGATCCCACACCTGAACTGATAGCAAGTGGTACCACACCCAAACCAAAAGCAAGCGATGTCATGATAATTGGGCGCAGACGAACGCGAACAGCATGTAAGGTTGCTTCAATAAGCCCAGCGCCTTTCTCATAGTAGTCCTTTGCAAACTCAACAATCAGAATGGCGTTTTTGGTTGCCAAGCCGACCGTAGTTAATAAGCTCACCTGGAAGAACACATCGTTATCCATACTGCGCGTCATTACCGCAAGCACAGCACCAAGCACACCAAGAGGAACAACTAACACCACGGCGAAAGGTACTGACCAACTTTCATACAAAGCGGCAAGAACTAAGAATACGACGAGGATAGATAGCGCATATAGCATCGGCGCTTGGTTTCCGGAAAGGCGCTCTTCATACGAAATACCATTCCAGTTCACCGTGAAACCTTCTGGTAGCTTTTCTACCATTGCTTCAATTTCTTCCATGGCTTCACCAGTACTTACACCAGGAGCTGCACCGCCTTGAATATTCATTGCTGGCAAACCATCAAATCGCTGCAAAAGAGGAGAACCATATGTCCACTCGCCACTCGCAAAAGCAGAGAAAGGCACCATCTCTCCCTTAGCGTTGCGTACGTACCATGAATCGAAGTCTTTTGGCTGCATGCGGTATTCCGCATCACTTTGCACCATCACTTTCTTCACACGACCGCGGTCAATATAATCGTTAATGTAAGCCCCGCCCCATGCAGCTGACAGGATTTGGTTTACGTCATTGATACTGACATCCAAAGCACGAAGTTTGACGTGGTCAATGTTCACTTTGTACATTGGCGCATCTGCCTGACCGTTTGGACGAACACCGACAAGTTTCGGGTTTTGTGCTGCCATGCCCAGAAGTTGCCCTTGAGCCGCAACTAATGCATCGTGCCCTTTATTCAACGAGTCTTGGAGATAGAAATCGAAACCTGTCGAGTTACCTAGCTCTTGAATCGCTGGAGGGGCGAACGCAAACACCAAAGCTTCTTTAATGGTAGAGAAGTACCCCATCGCTCGGCCCGTAATGGAAGCCGCATCAGCGCCAGGCGCTTCACGCTCAGACCAATCTTTCAGGCCGATAAATGCCATCCCCATGTTTTG
Organism: Vibrio sp. D431a; assembly: GCF_030248655.1. NCBI lineage: Bacteria > Pseudomonadati > Pseudomonadota > Gammaproteobacteria > Vibrionales > Vibrionaceae > Vibrio > Vibrio sp. D431a. The sequence continues at coordinate 336,674 of NZ_JAHGAP010000009.1, forward strand.
GCCTTGACCTGCGAAACTAAAGCCCGCAACAGAGAAGACGGATTTTACATTGTCTTTTTCGTCTACTAGGTAAAAGTCACGCATTTTCTCAAGTGTTTTTTCCGTCTGTTCTTGTGTTGAGTTAGGCGGCAAAATAGCCATTGAGAATACTGTGCCTTGGTCTTCATCTGGCAAAAATGACGTTGGAAGGTTCATAAATAACCAGCCAGCACCTGCACTCATTGCCAAAAATACAGCCAACATGCGACCTGTGCGTTTTAGAAGTTTGGCAACGCCGGTTTCATAGCCTGCTGTCATCGCATCAAACTTGCGGTTAAACCAGCCAAAGAAGCCTTTCTTCTCTAGAAGCTCAGCATCGCCTTTTTTCAGCAACGTAGCGCACAATGCCGGAGTCAGAATTATCGCAACCAAAACGGAAAGCGTCATAGCCGCCACAATAGTTATCGAGAACTGACGGTAAATAACCCCGGTAGAACCAGACATAAACGCCATAGGGACGAATACCGCTGAAAGCGTCAACCCCACACCAATCAGGGCACCAGTGATCTGCCCCATCGATTTTTTGGTCGCTTCTTTGGGCTCTAAACCATCTTCATGCATCACACGCTCGACGTTTTCCACCACAACGATGGCATCATCCACCAGCAAACCGATAGCCAGAACCATCGCGAACATGGTTAACGTGTTTACGCTAAATCCAGTCGCGTACAAAATAGCGAAGGTTCCGAGCAATACGACAGGCACTGCGATCGTTGGAATGATCGTCGCACGGAAGTTCTGCAAGAACAGGTACATGATTAAGAACACAAGAAGAATAGCTTCTAATAGCGTTTTAACCACTTCTTGAATCGAGGCTTTGACGAATGGTGTTGTTTCAAATGGGTAAGCAATCTGCAACCCTTCTGGGAACGTTGCACTCAGTTGTTCTAAGCGCTCTTTTACCGCATTGGCTGTCTCAAGCGCGTTTGCGCCAGTACCTAATGAAATACCTAACCCCGATGCTGGGAAGCCATTATATTGGCCTCGAATATCATAACTTTCTGCACCACGCTCAACGCGAGCTACATCTTTCAAATAAACATTCGAACCACTGGCGTCGGACTTAAGAATGATGTCTTGGAACTCTTCTACACTGCTCAAACGACTTGCAGAAGAAATCGTAGCATTCAACAACTGACCCTCCTGCGCAGGTGCCGCACCAAGTTGACCTGAAGAAACTTGCGCGTTCTGTTCACTGATTGCATTTGCTACGTCGATCGCGGTCAAGTTGAATTGCGTAAGCTTAAATGGATCCAGCCAAACTCGCATCGCATACTGCGCACCAAACGCCTGCACTTGTCCTACGCCAGTTACACGACTTATCGGGTCTTGAATATTCGTTACAACAAAGTCGCCGATATCGTTTTCTGTAAAGTCAGGATCTTCAGAATAAACTGCGACAACCATGAGAAATGCCGTATTGGATTTATTGACGACAATACCTTGGTTTTGTACCTCCATCGGCAATGAAGTCAATGCCAATTGCAGTTTGTTCTGCACCTGTACTTGCGCGATATCAGGATCAGCTTCGCTATCAAACGTCAGGGTAATTGTCGCATTACCAAATGCATCACTGCTCGATGATAGGTAGCGAAGGTAATCTAATCCTGTCATGTTTTGCTCGATAACCTGCGTTACCGAGTCTTCAACGGTTTTTGCTGATGCACCTGGATAGCGAGCACTGATGGTGATCGTCGTCGGTGAAATCGTTGGGTATTGCGAGACGGGTAAATTGAATAATGACATTACCCCCGCCAACATCGTTAGAATCGCGAGAACCCAAGCAAATACCGGACGATCGATAAAAAATCGTGCCATGATTACTCCTGTTCACCGTTTTGGATAGTTACCGAACTGCCTGGCCCTACCTTTTGTAAACCGGCGGTAATGACTTTATCACCCGCGTTCAAACCATCAATAATGCGCCATTGGCTATTGATCGCTTCGGCAGTCTTCACTGGTTTCGCTTCCACTTTGTTCTCGCCATTAACCGTCATCACTGTCGCTTTACCTGTCGCATCACGAGATACCGTATTTTGTGGTATTAGAATCGCATCAGGGTCGACACCAGTAATGACCGTCGCACGAACAAACATTCCAGGTAGCAACAAACCGTCAGGGTTTGGGAATTCGGCACGAAGCGTCACGCTGCCCGTACTTTCGTTCACATTGACCTCAGTAAATTTCATTGTGCCTTTGTGTTCGTAAGTGCTGCCATCTTCAAGCATCAATGTAACTTGCGCAGAGTCATCTTCTTGCATATGGCCTTGGGAGAGTGATGCTTTCAAACGCAGCAGTTGCGCGGATGATTGCACAATATCAACATTGATAGGGTCAAGCTGCTGAATGGTCGCTAATTTGGCAGCTTGGTTAGCCGTAACCAACGCACCCGCTGTCACACTCGATTTACCGATCACCCCGCTAATCGGAGCTTTGACTTGCGTATAATCTAAGTTGATTTTTGCTGTGTTGATCTTGGCTTTTGCGACTAGGACCTGCGCTTTCGCTTCTTTGTATGCCGCTTCTGCTTCATCCAAGTCTTGTTGGCTGATGGATTTTTTGGTGATCAAGGTTCTGTAACGCTTCACCGTGGCATAGGTCGACTCTGCCGCAGCTTGCGCACGGATTAATTCCGCTTCAGCGCTCAGCAAATCCGCCTGAAATGATGAATCATCAATTTGATATAGCGACTGTCCTTGTTCAACAAGGCCACCTTCAACAAAATTTCGCTCCGAAATAATGCCAGTGACTTGCGGACGAACTTCTGCTTCTTTGAATGCTCGGCTACGACCCGGCAACTCTACTGTCAATGCTTGGCGCGTTGGCTGCACTGTTAACACTTCTACTTCGGTTGCGGGCGCAGGCCCCCCACCTTGGCTCGATCCTTCTTCGCTAGGTTGACATCCAACCACAAAAAGGCTCGACGCAATCAGCAGAGATAGCGTGGTTTTACGTCTCATGAATTTTTCTCTCTTATCTACCGACAAGCCTTCAAGATTCCTTATTAAAAGCTTCTAGAATGACTTAATAATGACTAATGGATGTATATCCAGAACAAATTAATTAGGATGATAAATACCCAGTGTTGTACATACAACAAAATTTACAGTTCTATACGCTTACGAAAAACGTTTATGGTAAAGGTGTTATGAAGTTCTCAAATTTGAAGATTTTGGGTTGGAAATCACATTTTCCTGTGTGCAATTGCAATGGTTAAAAAGCAGCAAAAGTGATGATAAAAGCATCATCACGCTGTACAGAGTTTGTTACCGCTGTCTAGGGTTATTTGCCCACTCTGGTATACGAACTAAAGTGAGAAAGGAATGTAAATATAGTCGAAATTTCACAAGTCAGGTTCGCCACTTATCTAAAAAATAACCCGCTAAGAAGCGGGTTATTTCGTCAGTGAGATTGCTGTTCTCAGCTTATACTTTGAACTGACTGACCTGATGATCTAAACGTTGAGTTTGCTCTGACAACATGGCTAAAGAAGCTTGCGCTTGGTTTACGATTTCCACAATTGAAGTGCTACTGTCTGCAATGCCTTGTACGTTGCTATTTACTTCGTCACTTACTGTACTTTGCTGGCTCGCAGCCGTTGCAATGTGTGTATTCATCTCGTTCATACGTGAAATCGCGTTCAAGATTTCAGAAAGGGATTCACTCGCTCGGCCAGCGGACTTGATCGTTTCATCACTGCTATTTTGGCTACCGCGCATCACTTCTACAGCTTGTCCTGCACCAGATTGTAGCTTTTCAATCATGGTTTGGATTTCTCCCGTACTCTGTTGCGTACGACTGGCTAAAGAACGAACCTCGTCCGCTACCACAGCAAAGCCTCGCCCTTGCTCTCCAGCGCGAGCCGCTTCAATGGCTGCGTTAAGCGCTAATAAGTTTGTTTGCTCGGCAATACCACGAATTACATCCAGTACGGACGCAATGTTACTCACATCATGATCCAATGTGTTAATGACGTGGCTTGCGCTTTCGATTTCACTTGCGAGGCTGCGAATTGAGCTAACCGTTTGATCCAAAATAACATTGGTATTGGTAAGTTCATCATTCGCTGTTTGGCTCGCAACCGCGGCTTCGTTAGCGCTATCGCTTACATTTCTGCTGGTGACTTGCATTTCGTGCACTGCCGCCGCTACCGCCTCACTATCTTTTTGCTGAGAAACGGTCGAGTTCGCGATGGTCTTGGTCAACGAGCTAAGATTTGCCATTTCGTTACGTAGGGTATTTGAGCTTTCAATTACCTGAGCGACTGTCACTTGAATTTTGGACACAAACTGGTTAAATGCGTCTGCTAAATTGCCAATTTCGTCTTGTGTTTTTACATCGATTCGCTGACTTAGATCACCTTCACCGGACGCAATTTCTGTCATCGCATTTTTAATATCATTGATAGGCTTCACAACCGTTTGCAACAACAAAAACGCCATCGCAATAGCGGCCAGAATAACAATCACAATGCCCGCTTCAAGAATGAGTTCTGCTCTTGTTGCAGCCGCTGATATTTCGTCCTTCAATTGGCTTTGCTTTTCTTCTATTGCATCTTTTACAACGTTAAGCTGCGCTCTAACCTCGATAAATTGGTCTTCAAAGGTATGTTTGTGCTCATTGTAGTAACCACGCCATTGAGATTGAGGTAAACGTAGCATCGCCTCATAACTTGCTAACCATTTTTCACCCAAAGAGACAAGCGTTCGAACTTCATTACCATGTGTAGAAGGCGTCACACCGGCTTGCGATAGATCAATCATTTGTTCCATACGCGGCAGCGCTTTGTATGCGTTGTCTTTGTATTCACCGATGTGGTGATCAATATCGGTTTGAGTATCAGAAAGAGCAACACCTTGGATTGCAGATGTAGCTTGGTAAAGATCGCGGTAAGCATCCTCAATCGTTAATAAGTTCGGCACGATCTGTTCGTTGAGTGTCTCACTCAATTCAGATTGCTTCCAACTTGTCATAACGTTTAATACAGAGCTCACAATAAACAATCCAATAATCAATGACAGCGGAATCACTATCTTCTGCTTGATCGTTAAGTTCTGGAACATGAATAGACTCTCTTTATTTATGGTATACAAACTGCCGGAAATTATATCAAACAAATAGAGTATACTATTAGGTAAAAGAGGCTATTCAACATGAAATCTAATGACTTTTTGACAAGGGTTCTAATTTCAACAATTAGTTGATTTTATACAAAATTTAACAAAGAGATCTTTTCAAAAGATGCAAATTAAAATGCTCTTTCAAAACGAAAAATATGTAACAGAAAGTGAATTAAAAGGGACCACATTTTGAAGAATAGATCGACTCAATGATTTACTGAGAACACATACAAAACACAGTTCTTGGATTGAGCACCACCGCGGAATATGCAAAGGTCCGAACATTTCTTCTAAAGCTCAAAAAAACCATTGTTTATCTGACGTATTTAAGGGTACTCCTTGATGATGTTAGTCGTGATGTTGGCAGACAGGATGCTTACAAGTTTTCGAAGTTAACCAGTAGCACAGTGAACGATTCAGATTTTCTTGAGCGCCAAGGCAATAAAAAAGTTTGCTATTTTCCTCTCAAGAGACGCATTAAAGAAAATAATGCAACCTAGTCACAAAGTCTTGCTACATCTTCAGAAAAGAATGATGTTGCTAAACAAATCTGGTGCAGCATACACATTGAAGCTAAACTCGTTTAAGGAACTTTTTCATATCAATATGAGAAAACATAGATTTCTCAAAGTTACACCGACCATTCAACGATTAAACTAATGTTAGCGTACCGATACGTCCGAAAACTCCATGCATGAACCATTTAAAAGAGCCAAAATGTTCCAACCCAACTTCGCCTCAGTGGAGTGGCGAGTCGTTTCGCTCGCTCTCCTACTCTCTCTACCTCATACTGCTCATGCGGATCCACTAGATAAGGAAATTAGCAACCTTCTTCAACAACGTTTTTCTATCGCGGTGTTGCTGTCCGATACTGACGCAATTGCGTTTGGTATTGGCGACTTTGATCCAAATGCATTATTTGATACCGCCAACCCAGAGTTCGGGACTGACGAGTCAATCAATGAACGTCGAAGCAAATCCGTATATGTTCTCCCTTACACGACTAACTTTGACATTGAGGGCAGCGAGGATTTACATGAGCTGTCGTTTAAGGCGTTTACGATACAAACAGAGAATGATCTCAAACTATTCGGCACAAGTAAGGATCTTCTCAAGGAAAGGACATACGGCGCGTCGATTGGTTATGGGTATCTATACAAAGCAAGTGAAAACGTCACCCTTAGCACCAGAACGACGACTCACCTTATGCGTTATGAAAACTCATTCTCTACCGATAATAAACTTTCCTCCATCATTGGAAGAATCCTAGACGGCCGTGCCGTTAACGTTTCAGCATGGGCGGCAATAGTTCAACCATCCATTAAAGCCAAATACACGTCTCCCACAAGTTGGGGGAAATGGCATGCCAGTTCGACATTGAATTCATTCATTGGGCACAGCTGGGGAAGCGCAAATAACGGCAATATAGGCAACCCTAAAGGTTGGTACCTATCTAATGAAATCACCGGTTACTACAATATTTATCACGGTGAGCAAGCTTTATTTACCGGGATTAAAAGAGTCGACCTTTCGCATGATTTAAGCGATGAACTGGGAAGTCCGCATTACTACGAAGCTTCTATAGGATGGCTATTTTATGCACCAAAGCCCTTTGATTGGTTGGACAATTTCGGCATAGGCGTTAACTTCAACTACGGCTCGACTCTCAGAGGTGGCAGCATTCAACTTTACTACAACAAACAATAACGCTGTCAGTACAGGAACCAGTTGGTAGCATATATAACAAGAAGAACGAGAAGACACAAAAGGAATGGCAGAGTTAGCGTCTTCGCAAACTTTTTCATGAGACTTGGGTTATCAAACACCACACCTTCCGCTTCTCTTACCCTTCGCTCTTCGTCAAAATGCCATTTAATGGCTAAGTAGGCTCCTATCCCTAATACAATAAGCTTAAAAGCTCCAGCAAAGTAAGGAAAGAAATTAGCCCAACTGTCGTTCATTATCCATCTCCATCAAATTCAATATCAGCTTTGCGGTGGCAGAATCCAAGGTTCATGTAGAATGCCCCCCTCAAAGTCAGACTCTCTGGCTAGCGCCAGTCTACTGCTCGAGATAGCTGCCCACAACTCTCTTTACCATATAGGCATTTATTAATTATTTAATAAATAACAAGAAAGACACTAGCACACTTGCTGAAAAGTAAGTGTCAGTTTGGATTGAAACTCATCAGGAATCGAAAATGGTCCGCAGTCGACTTGTTGATCTAGTGAAAGCCGAATTACCTAGAGCCAAATCGTTCGCTAGTATAAAAATGTAGCCTATCGCACTTCTGGTCGAGTGCTAACGAACTTATGATGCACATGTCATTAGCAGTGCAATTTTAAGTTTATCAATTAGCTAAAGTTTCCCACCTTAACTGCCAGTAAGTTTGCTGTGTTTGAGATGATCTCGACATGACTAGTGTATAAATAGTATGGAGGTTCAAAGTGAAGGCAAGGCAATTTTCCTTACTAAAAATATTGTTTTTGTAATTTTATTTCAGGATTATCGAAACCATCATAAGGATAATTCGAACTAATCTTAATCCATGCTCCTTCAGTTACATTTGCTTTCTTTTACTCACTTCTCGCGACTATTAGTGGCATTTTGAGACAATTTCCTACACTCCTTTCTTTCCCTTAGTTGATATAAATCATGGTTAGAAGAAAACAGAATCACCTGTATTTCTCGATACATGAATCCAAACTGCCCGACTTTTCGTAACTAAATTACAGATAGACACGATTTTTAGTATGGCACGTTTTTGAGGAACCAAGATGTTAGATACCCTCATGCTGTCGCGGATCCAGTTCGCGGCCAATATCAGCTTTCACATTCTCTTCCCGACCATCACCATCGCGTTGGCATGGATGTTGGTGTTTTTCAAGTGGCGATATAACCGCACCCAAGCCCCCGTATGGCTCGATGTTTATTACTTCTGGGTCAAGATATTCGCTCTTACTTTCGCCTTAGGTGTAGTATCCGGCATTACGATGAGTTTCCAGTTTGGTACCAACTGGCCAGGCTTTATGGAACGAGTCGGTAACGTAGCAGGACCATTGCTCGGATACGAAGTGATGACCGCCTTCTTTATGGAAGCCACCTTCCTTGGCGTGATGCTTTTTGGACGAGGACGAGTGCCGGAATGGGTTCATACTCTCGCCACCGTTCTGGTTGCTGTTGGGACAAGTATGTCCGCGTTTTGGATTCTAGTGCTTAACAGCTGGATGCACACACCAAGTGGCTATGAAGTGATTGACGGAATTGTACATGTAACCAGTTGGAAGGAAGTTATTTTCAATCCTTCTTTACCTTACCGTCTTCTGCACACGCTATTAGCATCGGCGCTGACTGCCAGCTTCTTGATTGCGGGTATCTCAGCTTATCAAATAATGAAAAAGCCAGATCACCGCTCAGCCAAACTTGGCCTAAAAGTCGCGCTGTTCGCGGCGGCTGGATTCATCCCAATTCAAATCTTTGTCGGTGACCTTCACGGGTTAAACACGCTTGAACATCAACCTGCAAAAATCGCAGCGATGGAAGGCGTGTGGGAGACCGAGCAAGGCGCGCCTCTTCTTCTGTTTGCGATGCCAAATGAAGAAACTCGCAGCAATGATTTTGAAGTGGGCATCCCAAAGCTGGCGAGTTTGATTCTTACGCATGACTTAGATGGGGAAATCCAAGGACTTAACGAGTTTGCACCTGACCACCCGCCAGTGAAGCCCTTGTTCTTTGGTTTCCGCGTGATGGTTGGTGTTGGTGTCCTTATGTTGCTTGTTAGCTGGTATGGCGCGGTGAAGCTAGCACGTAAAAAAGCGCTACCTAAACCTTACCTGTACACGGTATTAGCCATGACGTTCTCTGGTTGGATAGCCACACTGGCGGGTTGGTATGTTACTGAGATTGGTCGACAACCTTGGTTGGTCAGCGGTGTATTGCGAACATCCGAAGCCGTCACCACGGTTGCGAGCAGTAGCGTGATGACTTCGCTCATTATGTACTTAGCCATTTATGCTGCATTGCTGGTTGCGTACATCCATACCCTATTCTATTTGGCGCGCAAAGACGTTGCAGCCCATGAAGTCCCACTGACACAACAAGAGGCCTAATCATGCTCGACTATCTACCAGAAATTTATCTTCTGCTGCTTGGCTTCTCGGTCTTTATGTATGCCGTGCTCGACGGCTACGATCTTGGCGTCGGTATCCTTTTACCGAGTGATAATGAAGCGCAACGTGACCGAATGATAGCGTCTATCGGCCCTTTCTGGGATGCGAATGAAACGTGGTTGGTGTTAGCCGTCGGTATTCTGCTGATTGCCTTTCCTACTGCTCATAGCTTGATTTTGACGGAACTTTATATGCCGACCGCGATTATGCTTATCGCACTGATCATGCGTGGCGTGGCGTTCGACTTCCGAGCCAAAGCGAACTCGGATCATAAACCTCACTGGGATTGGTGCTTCAGAATTGGCTCGTTAGTCACCGCGCTAACCCAAGGCTACATGGTGGGTCGTTACATCATGGGATTTGAACAATCAACCGAAGCATTTGGCTTTGCTTGGTTAAGCGCACTTTGTGTAGCGGCGGCGTACGTTTACATCGGTGGCGCATGGTTAGTACTAAAAACGGAAGGTGATTTGCAAATACGCTCGGCCCGTTGGTCTCGCCGTGCTGGTTGGTTAGCAGCCTTAGGAATCTTGGTGGTTAGCGTTGTAAACCCAATTGTAAATCAACAAGTTGCCTTGCGTTGGTTCAGCTTCCCAGAAATCTTGTTGCTTGCCCCAGTTCCGTTAATTGTATTGGCAACCATCTTCCTAGTTGATCGCTATTTGCGTCAGGTTCCAATGGTGAATGATCTGGGTGTGCGCTGGCCTTTCTTTGGTGTCACTGTCATTTTCGCGTTGAGCTTTCTCGGGCTTGCGTATAGCTTCTTCCCAGAAGTTGTGCCGGGATTAATGACCGCACAACAAGCTGCCTCCTCGCCTGCGACGTTAATAATCGTGGGCTACGGTGTGATGATTGTTATGCCGGTGATATTGCTTTACACCTTTGTGGTATACCGGATCTTCAAAGGCAAAGCGACAGAACTTAGCTACAAGTAGGAAAGGGAATTCCTCAACAAAGCGCCGCTGCTCATGCGGCGTTTTTTTGCAGTACTCAACGACTAAAGTATCTACCCAAGGCGACTGAGTGGAAACGCTTGAGAATGTAACGGCAGCCAGTAGTTTGTTCCTAACTAGAACGAAATAACCATTTCTCAACGATGGCGATACAGGCACAAAAACAGAAAGAATATTGGATATTACAAAAGGTAGACCACCACTTTAAAACGTTTTGAGTATTTTTTGCGCTCAATGAGGTGCAAGTATACTTATGCTTTTTATGACTTGTGAACACTCAATTGCATGTTATGTTGCTGTTGAAATAGTACATGAAATAAGGACAAGAACATGAAGATAAGATGCAAAACGACGCATAGCATTGAAAAATTTAACCCAGATGACCTCAATCCAAACACAGATCTCTTTGGTATGATTGCTGTTGTATTCGTGTTCATGGCTGTTTTGCTTAGCACCTAGTAGCACTACGTTCATTCTTGTGGCCGTATTCATACCTCATGTGATATGGGTGCTAAATTCTAGATTAAAGTGGATAGGCTAACCCGCACCAATCAGATTATGGCTGCCTCTGTATAGCTTCTTCAATTTTGGCGTTGTATAGAGGTGAGATATGAACAGTTGGCTTGTAGATAGAGTTGCGTTTGCACTCTGAGTACTCTTATGTACTTTCAATGACGCATTACTTTAGTGCAGATACTAAAAAAGGCCTGATAAATCAGACCTTTTAGAATGTGGCGGTGAGTGAGAGATTCGAACTCTCGATACGTTGCCGTATACACACTTTCCAGGCGTGCTCCTTCAGCCACTCGGACAACTCACCGAATCAAATTTTGGTTAGCATCATTGGCTAACGAGGCGCTAATTTAATGATTATGTGCCTGATGGTCAAGGCTAAACATAAAAAAAAGCGCCCTTTTCGAATCGATTGCTCACTAAGTAACTAAATTGAGCAAAACTGGGGCATTTAGATGCTTTGAGAATAACCGGGAACACGGAACCAACGGCGGCACATGTCCAAGAAGTACCCATACAACACACCCATGCCACAAGAAATAACAGCGTTACTTGCCACTGCGGTCACAATTTGATCTGTAGACGCGCCAACTGCGAATAAGATACCCGCATAAACTGGAGATTGAAATAGTACATAAGCGACCAGATCAGAGATGTTTTTCATAAAGGAAGACGGTGACACCTTACTACCTTGATGCAGCACCCAATCACGAAAAACCCCATACGGCCAAGCAATGGCGATATTCACTGGAATCGATAGCGTACGCGATGCTAGAGATTGCTCAAATGTCATCCCTGAAATCAAAATCTCGACAATCATCCCTGTGATAAAGCAAAAAACAACCATAGCAAAGGTATCCGCTGCGGCGTGACGAATACAAAATGGTCCACGAGACTTCATTTACAAAATCCTTAAAATCAAACACTGCAATTAATAAAAATAATAAAACTATTAACCACTAAAAAGACACCAAGCCAGTTAATGATGCAATTAGAACACACAAAAACTAGCTTATGGCTCTGTATTTAAAATTAAGTTGTAAATTTATAACCAACTTTTAAAGTAAAAGTAGTTTTTTTCACCAATGACGAGTAAAAACGCCTAAAATTACGTAAAAATGGTACAAAAACACGGATTTCACTTACATAAAAAGGGGTTACGATAATTATTTTGACGTAAAGTTAGAACAAAACTCGGACTGTAAACAGTCACTCCTATAGCTTATGCTACCAAGCTGCGAAAATTCAGAGTATTACCGATATAATCACAGTAGAAGGTCTTGCTGCTTTACTCGTAAAAGTAAAACTGCAAGCCTGTTCATTGCAGGTTAGAAGAGTTTGTCACGAAGCTGGATGACGTATGAATAGTAAGAACAATTCACAGTTGCGCCATATTGATTCAGTTATGGTGAGGCCAGCAAAATCGTTAATGTATCGATATCATCTTGGTCTGGGGATTGCTGACGCTTTAAGTTACTTCTTATCCGTTCAGCGACTGAAGAAACGTCGTCACTGAGTTCAAGGGGAGCCTCCGCAATGATCGCTGAAATAGCCTCAAGTGCTTCATTAAGATGTCCATTATCTAGAGCGACATAGAAGTTGAGTAACCACTTTTCAGCATTAAAGCTATCTGCTGCATTTCCATCAAAGCCCGATTGGTACTGATATAACTGTGTCGCATGAAGATACAGTGCATCATTTAATTCAGACTCCACTATTGGTTTCGCTATTATGTGGTCTGCTCCTACATTAATCATACGTTCTTGTGTTTCTTTGAACACATCCGCTGTACAGCCAAAAATCAGTACCGACTTAGCAGGTGAACTCATTGCTCGAATGGCTGATATGGCCCCAACGCCATCTAGAACAGGCATATGATTATCCATCAGTATCAAATCAAATGGTTTGCTCGCAACCTCATCGACTGCAAGCTGACCATTTTCGACACTTGTGCACTCAAAGCCCTTGGCTCGGAGGAAAGTTTCCATAATGATCGCATTTGTTCGGTTGTCTTCAACAATGAGTGCTTTCAACCCTTTACAGTTCAATTTATGTGTATTGATTGACTCTACTTTACCTGGCTTGCAAGGTGTAAGGGCAATTTCGACAGTAAAAGTCGTTCCAGCGTCCTCCTGACTCTCTACAACCACTTGCCCACCCATATGTTCCGCGATTTCTTTGACTATTGCTAAACCAAGCCCTGTACCACCAAACCGCCTAGTCGTTGATGACTCCGCTTGCTCAAAAGGACGAAAAATGCGTTTTTGTGCCTCTTTTGAAATACCAATTCCTGTATCTTTTACCTTTAGTATCAGCTTGGTGCCTGCCTTACTCGATTTCTCGGCTAGCTCTACCTCTACGATGCCACGATCGGTGAACTTAACAGCGTTATTGAGTAGATTGAACAGTACTTGACGCAAACGGGCTTTGTCATTGTTGTACCAACGACCCGTTGGTAAATGCGAGACTACTCTAAAGCGAAGACCTTTTTCTGCACATAGAGTTTGATAAACACTCTTGATACTGCCGATAATCGACTCAATTGGGAAAGGCTTATTTTCAAACTCAACATGCCCTTGTTCAATTTTTGAGTAATCTAAAATCTCATTGAGTAATGTCATCATGTGATCACCTGAATCATAAAGTGTTCTCAGGTGCTTACGCTGCTCATCGGTAAGTGGTGTTTTTAACAGTATCTGGGCAGTTCCTAGTACACCGTTCATTGGTGTGCGAATCTCGTGGGACAATGTGGCTAAGAATGCCGTTTTAGCGTTTGTCGAAGCCTGAGCTTTTATTCTCTCCTGCTCTAAATAGATCGTCTTTTCATTGAACTTCTCGATAAGCTGTCCGATTTCGTCATCGCTATCGTAGTCAATATCTATGATCCCACCAGTTTTCGAGTCATCAATCTTAGCGGCAATGCGAACAATTGGTTCAACAATATAGCGATTCAGTAAGTAGTAACCGACCAAGACACACAAGAGCAAAAATGGAATGATCCTCCCCTCAACGCTCATCACTTGTTCAAACACTTGATCAGCGACTTTAGCTTTTGCGTTGACAACTTCCATGCGCCAATCGAACTCTCCGAAATCAAGCTCGCTGACATAAATTTCGTCCGTCAGTTGAAAGTTGTGCTCAATAATCACGTTTGAGTCAGCATCTCGAACCACTACCCCCAAAGAATGCTGGTTCGTGTGCTCTCGAATAAACTGAAAAAGTGCATCAAGTGATAGGTCTACCGTTACAACTCCAGCGAATCGACCATTTTGGTAATATGGAGAAGATGCGGTAATCATCTGGACCTGAGTAAAGGTGTCGATGTAAACCGTAGACCAACTAACAGAACCTACCGGAGCATCGGCGGCAGCGACATACCAGGGTTCATTATCATAACCGCCAGATTCGGGGTTATTGTAGGAGTGAATTTGGTCAATACCACTATCACTGTTTTTATTGAAGAATAGACTTTTATATCTCCATTGTTCTGCTTTGAGTTCGGGTTTAGGCCATACGCCACCACTAACAAGCATCTTGTCACTCAATTGAAGAATATGTGGAATTATTGTGTTGAGAGATTGAATATTTTCAGTCCCTTGGGCTAGCCCTACTAAGCTGCTCAATACACCTGTAGAACTGAGGAGGGGCTCTTTGATCTCAAGAGCCAGGAGTTGGGTACGTAACTCTAGGTTTTGCTCTAGCTTTTGTCTAACCGGTGGCTCAACAACCAAATAGGCGACAGAACCGATAGTGGCGATAAAGAAGCACAGGTAAAGTGTTAGGGCGAGAATGCTTTTTTTTCTAAGTGATGAGCGAATTTCCATAGATGTGTGAATCATTCCCTAATATCGATTTATCACTAATTGATTGGTAAGATGAGCGCAATCAACCAGCCCATTAACAAATGGTATTCTATTTTGAAACTACAAGACATCCTTTCTCTCCCAGAACTTGACGGTAAACTACTAAACCTGGCAAAAACTCAAGGCTTTGTAACAGCGATGGCTGCAGCGCCAAACGTATTAATGCCTCAAGAGTGGTTGCCATTCTTATGGGGTGGAGAAGAAACAGCGCCATTTACTGACGGTGAACAACTAGAGCAGTACATTGACGAGATTGTACAAATGTGGAACCAAACTCGTCCCGCTCTCCTAGAAGGCACTTGGCAGTGGCCTGCAGGGTGCGCGCTAGATGAGCAAGACATCGTAACAAGTCAGGCTCGCGATTTCTGTGAAGGTGTATTACAAGGCTGGCAACTTGCGCGTGATGACTGGGAAACGTTGATGCCTGAGGATAGCGAAGATAATGCCCTACTCGGTGGTGTTTTACTTTCTCTTACTATGCTTTACGACCCAGAAACGACCATTGAAACATTGGCCGAACAAGGTATGGAAGGCTTAGAGCAGTTTGAGGAAATCTTCAATGCAATGCCAGTGATGTTATGTGGTCTTACCCAGCGCGGTGTTGCATTAGCTGAAGAACAATAGACGCAACGCTGTCGACCATCAAGATTGAACGGCTGAATAGACAAAAAGCTCTCCAAATGGAGAGCTTTTTTGATCATGTTAAAATTACATGTGGAATATACCGCGCCATATCTTGAGTCACTAAGCTACTGTCTTCCCTAATCGAAATACCGGCAGCTCTATCATTGACCAACCAACTGCCAATTAACGTATGGTTTTGCCCAAACTTAGGTAGTGGATGGTATTGCTGGACGATATTAAATTTAGATTCATAAGGCCCTGACGTTTTAACAAAACGTTTTCCATCGATGACGATCTCGATGTTCGCGCCCTCTCGAGAAAATAGTGGCTTGATGACATAATCTCTCATAGTGTTCGCTTTTGAATTGTTAGCAAAATAAGCGGGCAAAAGGTTCGGGTGGTTAGGAAAGCGCTCCCACAATAACGGTAAAAGTGCTTTATTGGATAGAATCGACTTCCACATCGGTTCTAACCAGTTTACGTTCGCAGTCGCTAAGTACTTCGCATATTCCTCTTCAAACATAAACTCCCAAGGGTAAAGCTTAAACATCCAACGAATCGCTCTGTCGTCAGCATCCACAAACAGACCATCTTCCGTCACTCCAATATCTTCGACATGCACGAATGCCGTTGCTAACCCTGCCTCTCGCGCGCAATCCTCTAAATACTGGACAGTCCCTTTATCTTCTTCAGTGTACTTGCAGCAGCTAAAGTGAAGTGTTTGTCCTGGCTGGTATTTTGCTATTTCAGCAAAGCGCTCGATCAAAAAGTCTTGAAGAATATTGAATTGATCCGCGCTCTGGTGAACTCGACCTTTATTTACAACATCTTCTAGCCACACCCACTGCCAAAAGCCAGTTTCAAACAAGCTGGTTGGCGTATCCGCATTGTTTTCCAGTAATTTTGCTGGCGAGGTCCCGTTGTACGCGAAATCCAGCCGCGAATAAAGCGAAGGTTCGCTTCGTCTCCATGAAGAAGCGACCTGCTCCCACATAGATTCAGGGATCGCACATTGCGTCAGCAACCGCTCACTCCGAACGACTTCATCCACAATAGCCAGGCACATCTGATGCAGCTCTTCAGTGGGCGCTTCTATATCGCGCTCAATTTGCTCCAGCGTGAATTGATAGTAAGCACTCTCATCCCAATACGGTTGGTCATACATGGTATGGAAACCAAAACCAAACTGGCGTGCTAATTCACGCCAGTTTTCGCGCTCTTGTATTTCTCGTCGAAACATAGTGCTTTTTAACCGCCTCGACTGACCGACACCGCTTTACCAAACCCGCCTCGAGACATCGCCCTGCCAATGGTGCCGCCGCCACGTTTATTAAGGCTATTCGTCGCAACTTTGGTCGGCTGATTTCGGTAGGAGCCAAAGAATTGTCCTGCTCCATTATAGAATTTGGATTTATAACGGTACATCGGCTCTGAGTAATAGCTCTTGTTATAACCTTTCAACCCGCTTAATGAGCGACTGTAAAAAAAACCGCCAAAGTTAGGTACATAAGCTCGGGAACTGGAACTGTAGTAACAATCATCCTCGTAGAAATCATTCTCGCATTCGAACTCGCTGCGGTAGCGAGGGGCATTTTGTTCGGCACGAGCTAAAGCTTCTTGGTATGCAATGTCACACTGTTCACTAAACTCAGGCGAGTTAGATTTACACTCATCAGCATCAGAAAAAATGTACCCTTCTGTTTTTGACTCGTACGCAGCAAAGAAGAAAATACCACCAAAGGCAGCAAAGGGAAGAATTTTCCCAAGCTTTAAGCTTTTGTCCATGGAAGAACGTTTAACGTTAGAACTCCGCTTCATCGTTCCTCCTAGTAGGTCATGCACGCGGCATTCAATACGCCAACCGAAACAGAAACTGCTGCTAATACAATACCGGCTGGCAGTTCATCTTTTTCGATACGCTCTGCCACTTTCGGAAGTAAAATAAAGCGTACAATTGCAAATGCAATAATTTGAGCAAGCATTGCAACAACGCCCCATACCATAAAATCGACGATATTGACTGAGTTTTTTGCCGCCCCCGAAATCGCGAGACAGTAACCAAGGAAGGCCCCACTTAGCGCAATCGCTGCTGCTGTATTTTGTTTTTCTTTGATCAGATGCCACTCATCGTATGGCGTCAACTTGACGTAGATGAACTTAAACGCCAATACAAAAATAATAGAAACAGAGAAATAGAGTAAAAAGTTTGGGAAGCCTGCTAACAGGCCAGCAATCATGTGCATTATTGTTCCTTGTTCATTTCTTTCCAGGCAAAATCTTCAATACGTTCATCTGCAATGTAAAACAGCTTGGTACTCGCGGGTACTTCAGCATCTAAATCTGGGTTGAGTTGAATACCATCGCCAATATCAAAAGCAATCAGCGTGGCATGATGGCGTCTTTTGAGAAAAACGAAGAGATTCTCAATAGTGGTGGCAGACTGCCCCTCAGGATAAATAACTGAGTATTGCGTCATACCTCGTGTTGAAGCCAAAAGCTCCTGATGAAGCGCACTTGAGCCCGGGTCAACCGCCGCTTTTGCCAACATTTCTGCGCCAACAGCAGGTATGCATTCCGCTTTCGGGCAATGCTGACTTAGAAGTCGGCCTAGCGCTTCATCTTTAAAGTAAGCGACCAAATGAGCGGAAGGGTTTACAGATGCGCAGTATAGAGCGGCTGACAAGGTAATGTCGTCCGAGAGATTATCCACAATAATGCAAGCGGCTTCGGCAATATTGGCGTTTTTCATTTCTTGCGAATCGGTATAACTGGTCACTTTGATAAAACTGATTTCGCCAGGTAACGGGTTCTCTATTTCTGAACGGCTGCATAAAACAATCGGACGCTTTCCCTCTTCTTCATGTTGTAACATGCGAATAAGGTGCATCGTTCTCGATCCATTCCAGCCCAACAATACAATATGGTTTTCCACTCTTACTCTCCGTTTTCCTAAAATACCCGCTCGCCAATAGTCCATCGCTGCTCCAGCGACACGCCCCAATAATGCGGCGAATAAGCTCAAACCGCCGGGGATTACAAATAGTACGACAACCCATTTACCCAAATCTGTTACTGGAGAATGGTCGCCATAACCCACCGTACTCGCCGTAACCATGAGGTAATAGATAAAGTTAGCGAAACTGTCTGTTAATGCTGTTTCACCAGCGAGAACCAGCAGCCACCATGAAAGGCTCACATATAAGCCACTAAAGATGAGAAGGCTTCGGTTGCTCAATTTAAAAAGGTGGGAACTAAGCCACTTTTTAACTACTAACCACACCGCCATAAATTTATGACCTCGATATTCATTGATTGCATCAATAGTAACTCATTGATAGTAAGACACAAAAAAACCAGCCATATTCGGCTGGTTTTTGAGATTTATTTTCAGTTACGCCTACTTTTTAAGCATTACCTTTCACTTGCATATTTAGCTGCTCAGCAAAATCTAGCATGCGGTTAAGCGGGATAAGGGATTTAACACGCAGTTCTTCGTTAACAAAAATCTCGTGCTCTTCACCACCTTCACTAAGCGCTTTCTCAATTGCTTTCAAACCGTTCATTGCCATCCAAGGACAGTGTGCACAGCTGCGACATGTTGCGCCTGCACCTGCGGTTGGCGCTTCGATAAGTTCTTTCTCTGGCACAAGTTGCTGCATTTTAAAGAAAATGCCTTTGTCTGTCGCAACGATCATTTGTTTGTGAGGAAGCTCTTTCGCTGCTTTGATCAGCTGACTCGTTGATCCAACGGCATCGGCAAGTTCTACGACGCTTGCTGGTGACTCAGGGTGAACCAAAATAGCCGCATCTGGATACACGCTCTTCATTTTTCGTAGCGCATCAGCAGAGAACTCATCATGAACCACACACTCACCCTGCCAAAGCAGCATATCTGCGCCAGTTTTGTTAGCGATGTACGATCCTAGGTGACGGTCTGGTCCCCAAATAATTGGCTTATCTTCAGCGTCTAAGTGTTCCACGATTTCAAGCGCAATGCTCGATGTAACGACCCAGTCGGCACGGGCTTTAACCGCTGCTGAAGTATTTGCGTAAACTACAACCGTATGATCAGGGTGAGCATCACAAAACTCGCTGAACTTATCCGCAGGACAGCCAAGGTCAAGCGAACATTCCGCTTCCAACGTTGGCATTAGAATGCGCTTTTCTGGTGTCAGAATTTTGGCCGACTCGCCCATAAAGCGAACACCACCAATAATCAATGTACTTGCAGGGTGACGATTACCAAACTTCGCCATTTCCAACGAGTCACCAACAAACCCGCCAGTGTCTTCAGCTAGGGCTTGAATCTCAGGGTCGGTATAGTAGTGCGCGATAAGTACCGCATCTTTTTCTTTGAGTAACTTTTTAATACGCTCAATGTAAGATGCTTTTTCTTCTTCGCTTAATGGAACTGGTTTCGGTGGGAATGGGTAAACAGTGTCGATTTTATCTAATATATGGCTCATTGCTCTTGCTCTACGCAACTTCCTTTAATCCGAGTATTGTAACCTCGTTAATTTTCAAAAACCAACTTGTCGCGGGGATTTCTAGCGGTCTAGCCGTATATCTTTGTTACAGGTAGCATTTCCGAGTAGCGAAATTCGGTGCAACATAAGGTCAGAGGCTCTGCATCATTGCTATCGACTTAGCCGTTCTGCACCAACAGAAAATGGAAAAGAAAAAGGAAGCCGAAGCTTCCTTTTCAAAACATAACGTCTTACAGCTTAGAGCTGGCAAGTTTTGCAGATGCACTACCTGGGTATTCATCAACCACTTGTTGGTAGTACTTTTTCGCTTGAGCTGCATTGTTATTACGCTCAGCGATTTCGCCTAACTTAAGCAACGCATCGGCTCGCTTATTGGAGTCTTTATAAGACACAACAGCGGCAAAACTTTTCACTGCATCCTCATCCTGCTTTTTAGCGAAGTACAACTGACCTAGCCAGTAGTGAGAATTCGCTGAATATGTAGAATCAGGATAATCTTTCTGGAACTGCTGGAACGCTGCAATTGCGCCAGTGTAGTCACGTTTCTTGAGGATGAGGTCGACTGCATTTTGGTATGCCGTTTGCTCATCAACATTTGGTGTGTACTGACCACCTGTTTTAGCCGGTTTCGCTTCTTGCGCAGGCGCGGATTTTATCTCTCCACGAACACGATCCAGCTCGACAAACAACTCTCGTTGACGTTGCAACATTTGCTTCATTTCGTAGCTATTTCGCTCTAATTGACCACGTAATTCACTGATCTCTTGTGACATTTGGTCAATTTGCTGTTGCATTTGGAGCTGAACGCGATTGCGGTTTTGTAGCAAGCGCTCTAGACGCTCTACTTCCGTTTCAGATGAACGGCTCTTAGAGACGGATGATGTGCTGTTGAGATCGGATACTGGAGCTGGTGCAGCGAACGCAAAGTTCGCTGCACTTGCCAGTAACGTAAGCGCAACAGCGCGCTTAGTGTTACTGAACATGAGGATTACCTCGAATTAGTATACTAGAACCGCGCGACGGTTTTTAGCGTAAACTTCATCTGATTGACCTAGAAGAAGTGGCTTCTCTTCACCGTAGCTAACGATTGAGATTTGGTCAGCTTGAACACCTAGTGCTTGTAGGTAGTTCGCTACTGCTTGTGCACGACGCTCACCTAGAGCGAT
The DNA here is from genome assembly GCF_030248655.1 of Vibrio sp. D431a. Lineage (NCBI taxonomy): Bacteria > Pseudomonadati > Pseudomonadota > Gammaproteobacteria > Vibrionales > Vibrionaceae > Vibrio > Vibrio sp. D431a. The sequence goes on from NZ_JAHGAP010000009.1 coordinate 357,608, forward strand.
GTTGTACTCAGGAGTACCACGCTCATCAGCGTGACCTTCGATAGTTACGTTAAGTGCTGGGTTCTTGCTTAGGTAAGAAGCGTGAGCCGCTAGCATCTCTTCGTAATCTGCTGCAATTGTTGAGTTGTCAAAAGCAAAGTAGATTGTTTGAGTTTCACGTAGCGCTTGCTCTTTTAGCTCTTGCTCTGTCAACTGACCGCTTTGATCAATTGGCGTAGCTACTGTTGTTTCCACTGCGCCATTGTTGTTTGTTGCTGCACCAGTGTTAGAAGCAGCGTCGTCGCTTGAACTACACGCTGTAACAGCCATTACAGGAAGCGCGATTAGTAGCCCTTTTAGAACCTTGTTCAGTTGCATCTTATTTTCCTTTATTAATCAAACTTATTACTACAAAAACGGTGACCATGCAGGCGCTCGAACACGCCCATTTGTTGCCGGTAATCTAGCTTTGAATCGACCATCAATTGACACCATCGATAGTACGTTTTTCTTGTTGTAAATCGAGCTATACACAACCATGCCACCGTTTGGGGCAATACTAGGAGACTCATCAAGCAAGGTCTTAGTTAAGACTTGAAGAGCACCAGTTTCCAAATCTTGTTTCGCCAAATTAAATCCTGCGTTGCTGCGGTTCACCATAACTAGGAATCGCCCATCAGGAGTAATCTGACCACCCAAATTTTGGCTGCCTTGCCAAGTCAAACGGTCAATAGAACCGCTGCCCAAATTTACTTGATAAATCTGTGGTTTACCACCCCTATCCGATGTGAAAATCAACGATTTTCCATCCGGATGCCAGAACGGTTCCGTATTATTTGATCTGCCACGCGTAATTTGCGTCAGCTTACGAGTGTTAAGGTCAAACGTATAAACATGAAGCGAGCCTGTTTTAGAAAGAACAATCGCTAACTTATTGCCATCTGGCGAAAATCTTGGCGCACCATTGTGACGTGGGTATGAAGTAATTTTCTCACGTTCACCGGTGTAGATGTTCATGATGAAGATTTCTGCTTGGCCATTTTGGAAGCTAACATATGCAAGCTTTTTACCATCGGGGGACCACGCTGGTGACATTAATGGTTGTTTAGAGCGTAAAACCAGACGCTCATTGTAGCCATCGTAATCAGCGACTCGAAGTTGGTAAGGGAAACGGTCTTTATCGTTCACTACCACATATGCGATACGAGTCATGAAAGCGCCACGGTCGCCAGTTAACTGCTCATACACCAAATCAGAGATACGGTGAGCGTACTCACGCATACGAGGCCCTTGAACAGTGGCTACTTTATTGAACAGCACATGATCTTTTGACAGGACTAATTCACCGTCACTACCAAGCGCCTTACTCTTCCCACCTGTTAACTGACCACGCACAATATCAACAAGTTGATAGTTGATAACGTAGTCACCTTGGTCGTTTTGCTTGATTGAACCAGTCAATAGCGCATCCACACCTAAATTGGTCCAAGCATCAAAATTAACTTCTGATTCACTGAACGGTGTTTGTGGCATTTTGCTCGTTGGAACTGGGCTGAATTTACCACTACGTTGTAAATCCGAGGCGATAACAGCAGAAACATCCGTTGGAAGCGCTTGTGTGCCCTCCCACTTAAACGGAACAACAGCAATTGGTCGTGCTGAATCAATACCATCGGTAATGACCAACTCTAATGCGGCATTCGCCACATTTGTCATACTGCTAAACAGTACAAACATTCCTAGTAAAAGGCGTCTAATCACGTCTTATTCCTTATTCTAGTATTCAACGGTTAAGTTGATATCTCTAACTTTATCAATAACATCTCTATCTTTAGGCATCGGAAAGTTGCCAACTTGGGCTACTGCACTTTTGGCTGCACTACAAAGACGAGAGTCACCGTTTAACACAGTAACATTACTCACAATACCATCAGTCCCAGTTGGAACTAGCTTCACATTAAGCCTACACGACTTTCCCACAAGATAATCGTCCTTAATGATACGACTCTCTATCAATTGTTTGTAAATTGCACCATAGCGGTCAACTTCAGATTGCACATGTTGATTTTTCGCTTGCTGATTCTGTTCTGACTCACTCTCGAGACCCGCAAAAATATCATCTAACGCGGCTTCTTGAGCTTTACGCTCACGCTCGGCACGCTCAGCTGCTTCTCTCGCTTTACGCTCTCGCTCCGCTGCCTCTTTTGCCGCTTTCTCTTTTGCAATGCGCTCTTGTTCAGCTTTTTCAGCAGCTTCACGCTCACGACGTGCTTTTTCTTCCGCTTCTTTTGCTGCTTTTTCACGAGCCAAACGTTCTTGCTCAGCTTTTGCTATAGCCGCTTCTTTTGCTAAACGCTCCTGCTCAGCTTTACGCACGGCTTCTTCTTTTTCCTTGCGCTCTTTTTCTAGCTTAGCAGCTCGCTCTTTTTCTTTGCGAACACGTTCTTCTTCCTGCTTGCGCTCTTGCTCTTTTTTCTTACGTGCAGCTTCTGCTTCTCGCGCCGCTTGAGCATCTTTCGCTTGCTGCTCTTTCAACTTGCGAATTTGCTCTTCTTCAGCTTTGCGGTTTTTTTCTAGCTGCTCTGCTTCGCGTCTCAGTTTATCAAGACGCTCTTGTTCTTTTTTCGCTGCCTTTTCGCGTTGCTGGCGAATTTCTTCCGCTTGTTGCTGCACAAGTTTTGGATCGATGACAACAGCTTGAACCATTTGCCCTGTAGGCTCTGGTTTAGACATGTTGAAGTCCGTCCCCCAAAGCAGGGCTGCAACTAGAATTGCATGCAAACCAACCGATATTGCTATCGGTTTGGCGTATTGGTTGGGTTTCTTCTTGTGATCTTTCATAGATAATTGATGTCTATTCCCTGATATCGGTCATTAGACCTACCTTAGGGATACCAGCTCGACTTAGTTCATCTAGCAATAGAACAACATCGGCATATGGTGTTGCCGCGTCGCCACCTACCGCAACTGGTGAATCCGGCTTAACCTCTCGCTCCGCTTTCACTCGCACAATAACATCTTGCAACGACAAACCTCGCTGAACTTCTTCATCATTTACGCTTAGGCCTAAATTACCCTCGCTATCAATTTCGATGATAATAAAGCTACTGTCAGTCTCGCCAGCAAGGTCTTGCATAGATTCTGCGGTCGATGTTTTCGGAAGATCAACGTCGACGCCTTGAGTCACAAATGGAGCGGTCGCCATAAAAATGATCAACAGTACGAGCATTACGTCGATATACGGAACAACGTTGATCTCCGCTGTCATTTTTCGCTTTTTAGGTTGATAACCCGCCATGCTTTATTCCTTATCCGCGCTGTCTCGGCCAGCCATCGCTTGACGATGAAGGATGCTGTGGAATTCTTCAGAAAATGTTGCGTAAGTGTGCTCTAGTTTACTCACTTTATTGCTTAGACGGTTGTACGCCATTACTGCCGGAATAGCCGCAAATAGCCCCATCGCTGTCGCGATAAGTGCCTCGGCGATACCCGGTGCAACCATAGACAACGTAGCTTGCTTTACTTCACCCAGCGCAATAAAGGCGTGCATGATGCCCCAAACGGTACCAAATAGGCCGATATAAGGGCTTATAGAACCGACTGTTGCCAAAAACGGTAAGCTTGTTTCTAGCTCATCTACTTCACGAGAAACAGCAACGCGCATTGCGCGGCCAGTGCCTTCCATGATGTAAGCTGGTGAATTTGCGTTGCTCTTACGTAGGCGAGCAAACTCTGTAAAACCTGCGTAGAAGATTTCTTCTGTGCCTTCAATTTCGTCTTTACGCGCTTTTACTTTTTGGTAAAGCTGAGAAAGATCAGTACCCGACCAAAATTTGTCTTCAAACTGCTCTGCATTTTTTGATGCTTGAGAAAGCACTTTGCTGCGCTTGATGATCATTGCCCATGACACAATTGACATGCCAAGCAACGTCAGCATCACAAGCTTTACCAACAGACTGGCCTGAAGAAAGAGATCTAAAATGGAAATATCAGCAGTCACTATTTGTTAGCTCCGAATTTATAAAGGTTGGAATAGCTATTGGTTTCATTTTCTTATTATCGATACATGCTACCTTAACCGAGGCCTTGCACAATATCTTGCCTTGATCATTGACCAACTCTTGACAGAATTGCAGAGAAGCACGTTTTATTTCTGACACTCGGGTTACGACTGTCAGATGCTCGTCCAGCCTAGCCCCTTGGTTGAAATCGATATCCATGTGTCGGACAACAAAGCCGATATTTTGTTCCAGTAACACATGTTGAGAAATGCCTTTAGCACGTAACATCTCTGTCCGTGCGCGCTCAAAGAATTTTAGATAATTAGAATGATATACAACACCGCCCGCATCAGTGTCTTCATAGTACACGGTGATCGGCCAGTGAAAGAGATTTGATGTGCCTTGCAAGGGAGTACCAATATATTCAATTCTTTAAAGTAATTACTATAACTGAAGCGACAGCAATTGGTACCGAGCTAAGGAAATATTTTTGAAATTTGTAGAAAAAATAAAAGCTAGGCGAGATACCTAGCTTTTATTCGATGATTTAGTAACCGACTTTATTACAGCATATTTCAGCCTAAATGAAATAAAGTGCCGTTAGATAAATTAAGATAGCTAACGAGAAATAAGGACTAAACAAAACTTGCCAGTACCAGTTTCTTGGCTTGAAGCCCACCCCATACACCATGCTTGAACATACAGACCAAATCAGTGCTGGTGCGATGATTGAGTTAAAACCACCAATTGCTTGATGGTAAGCTTCAGGGTCCCACATCACCAATCCTATGTGCATAAAGCCAAGGATGAGAGATAAGACTCGTAGCAGAGTCTTATCCATTGGTGCGTGAAGTTTCGCTACCTTATCAGCGAGGTTACTCACTGTCTTTATCCATCATTTCTGAGTGCTCTAGCCAAAGAGCGTTGATGATACCGAATGCACAAGCAAGTAGTACACCTAGAATCCATGCGAAATACCACATAGTAAATGCTCCTTAGTAAAGTGAGTTTTTGTTGTCTTCAATGTACTGGTCATCAAGGCGACCAAACATCTTGTAGTAAGTCCAAGATGTGTAACCAAGGATGATTGGCACCATAACAAACGCAACGCCTGTCATTAGGTTCAGAGTCAGCTCAGATGACGTTGCATCCCACATTGTTAAGCTGTGGCTTGGCATTAAGTCTGAAGGCATGATGAATGGGAACATCGCAAAACCTGCAGTAAAGATAACACCAGCAACACCCAAGCTTGAAGTAATGAACGAAATCGCACATTTTTCAAGACGAGATGCCAATACAGCGAGAAGCGGCATTGCAACACCTAATACAGGAGCAGCCCATAGTAGTGGGTAGTTTTCAAAGTTCTTCATCCACGCACCAGCTTCACGGATAACCTCTTTGTTTAGAGGGTTAGAAGCAGCGTTAGTGTCGATACCGCCAACAATGACGTAGCCATCGATATTTTGGATCCAGAAACCAGCCGCTACAAACGCAGCAACCGTCAGTAAACCAGCCAACTGAGCAACGTTGCGCGCACGCACATGCACTTCGCCTGTTGTTTTCATTTGTAGCCAAGTAGAACCTTGCATCAAAATCATGAACAAGCTTACTAGACCACACAACAGTGCAAATGGGTTTAGTAGACCAAAGAATGAGCCATGGTATGTTGGCATCAAGAACTCACTCAATTGGAACGGTACACCTTGTAGAAGGTTACCAAACGCCACACCAAAGATGATTGGCGGAACAAAACCACTGATTGAGATACAGATATCCCAGGTATTGCGCCATTTTGGATCTTCGATTTTAGAGCGGTAGTCTAGGCCCAGAGGACGAAGCCATAGCGCTGCTAGTGTCAAAATCATCGCTAAGTAAAAGCCTGAAAATGACGTTGCGTAAACCAAAGGCCAAGCTGCGAACAGTGCACCACCAGCAGTGATAAGCCAAACTTGGTTACCATCCCAGTGAGGAGCAATTGAGTTAATCATGACACGGCGTTGCGTGTCGTTTTTACCGATAATAGGTACAAGCGCGCCTACACCCATATCGAAGCCGTCTGTTACTGCAAAACCAACTAGTAGAACACCGATTAGTACCCACCAGATGAGTCGCAAGATTTCGTAATCAAACATCTTGTTATCTCCTTACCTTACGCTTCTACTTGGCGACTAACTTTGTCTTCAACAGAGTCAGCATTTTGCTCGAAGTGGTAGCGACCCGTTTTCAGGCTACTTGGGCCTTTACGAGCGAATTTCAACATTAGGTAAACTTCTGCAATCAGGAATACCGTGTATAGCGCCAGAATTGCGAAGAGTGAAGTCCAGATTTCACCTGCAGTTAGCGCAGAAGCTGCAACATGCACTGGTAGAATTTCACCTACAGCCCAAGGCTGACGGCCGTACTCAGCGACGAACCAACCCGCTTCAATTGCAATCCAAGGTAGTGGAATGCTAAATAGTGCAGCTTTTAGAATCCATTGTTTCTGTTCAATCTTCTGACGACACGTTTGGATAAACGCCGCACCAAAGACAAACAACATGATGAAGCCACAAGCAACCATGATACGGAATGACCAGAATAGCGGCCATACTGTTGGGATTGAGTCGTCCGCAGCAGCTTGGATTTGCTCTTCTGTTGCATCAACAACATTGTCTGTGTAGCGCTTTAGAAGTAGACCGTAACCTAGGTCACCTTTCACTTCATCAAACGCAGTCATGTTTTCTTCTGACTTGTCGCCCGCACGAAGCTTCTCTAGAAGTTCATAAGCGTACATGCCGTCACGAATACGATCGACGTGTTCATCACGTAAATCACGAAGACCTGTTACTTGCTCATCAAAAGAGCGTGTCGCGATAATACCCATTACGTAAGGGATCTTAATTGCGTAATCGGTATGCATCGTTTCCTGGTTAGGAACACCAAATAACGTAAATGCGGCAGGTGCAGGTTCAGTGTGCCACTCTGCTTCAATTGCAGCGAGTTTCACTTTTTGAACTTCACCAAGCTCGTAGCCAGATTCGTCACCAAGAACGATGGTAGATAAGATAGCTGCAATACCGAAAGAAGCAGCAATAGCAAACGAACGACGAGCAAACGCAATGTCACGACCTTTTAATAGGTAGTATGAACTGATGCCTAGAATAAACATTGCGCCACAAGTGTAACCAGAAGCAACCGTATGCACGAACTTAACCTGAGCAACTGGGTTTAGTACAACCTCAGAGAAGCTCACCATTTCCATTCGCATGGTTTCGAAGTTGAAATCTGCGCCTACTGGGTTTTGCATCCAGCCGTTTGCGATAAGAATCCAAAGAGCAGAGAAGTTAGAGCCTAGTGCCACAAGCCAGGTAACCGCTAAGTGTTGGCGTTTAGATAGACGATCCCACCCGAAGAAGAATAGACCAACAAAAGTTGACTCCAGGAAGAATGCGACAAGTGCTTCGATCGCTAGCGGTGCACCGAAGATATCACCTACATAGTGGGAGTAGTAAGACCAGTTCGTACCAAACTGGAACTCCATGGTAAGGCCTGTCGCCACACCAAGTGCAAAGTTAATACCGAATAGCTTACCCCAGAACTTGGTCATGTCCTTATAGATTTGCTTGTTCGTCATTACGTACATCGATTCCATAATGGCCAGAAGGAAGGCCATACCAAGGGTCAATGGTACGAATAGGAAGTGATACATCGCTGTCAGTGCAAACTGCAACCGCGATAGATCAACTACGTCAATCATGGTAACTCCTATGTGTCGGCTGAATGACACTCTCTACATATTGCAATCCATATTCAGGTGTTATTTACACTTGAAAAATGTTGAATTATCACAACTCATTGTTGCAAAAATGTGCTTCATTGGTTAGTTAATTGTTAAGCATCAGCTAATATAGCTGGGGCTAATATTACTTGTAAAAACAGATTGTTTCAAAAGGTTTATAGCCGTAACGCGCTTTGATATACATCAATGTTTATGCGCGGAATTTGCACAAAAATCCATCACATTGATCTAGATCAACCAGTATTGGATACGGATGTTAAGAGAGAGTAATCAGGAGAGAAATTAACCAGTTGCAAGCAAACATCGAGTTAACAATCAATGCTTTTTACTTACTAAACCAGTATGAGAAAAAATTCAAAAAATGTGAGTTTGGTCAACTTTAATGAAGCGCTGGGCAACAACGGCCCAGCGAGGGAATCTTATTTTTCAATTCCGAAATGCAAATACGCACGATCTGTCGCGATTCTTCCACGCGGAGTGCGTTGTAAATAACCTTGCTGAATAAGATAAGGTTCAAGAACGTCTTCAATAGTGTCCTTTTCTTCACCTATCGCCGCTGCCATGTTGTCGAGCCCGACCGGACCACCACCAAATTTTTCCATAATCGCGAGTAGTAGCTTACGGTCCATGTAATCGAAGCCTTCGGCGTCCACATCAAGCATATTCAACGCCTTATCGGCAACATCGGCACAAATGTGACCATTGCCTTTTACTTCCGCATAATCACGAACACGACGTAGCAAACGGTTAGCAATACGTGGTGTGCCACGCGCACGTCTTGCCACTTCCAATGCACCTTCAGGTTCCATTGATAAACCTAAACAATCCGCGCTTCGCTGCACGATATCTTGGAGGTCTTTTATCTTATAAAACTCAAGGCGCTGAGTAATACCAAAGCGGTCGCGCAATGGTGACGTTAAAGAGCCCGCTCGGGTCGTCGCACCAATTAACGTAAATGGTGGTAAATCGATCTTAATAGAACGAGCGGCCGGACCTTCACCGATCATAATATCCAGTTGATAATCTTCCATCGCCGGATACAGCACCTCTTCAACCATCGGGCTCAAGCGGTGAATCTCATCGATGAACAACACATCGTTTTCTTCGAGGTTGGTTAACAGCGCGGCCAAATCGCCTGCTTTCTCAAGTACAGGGCCTGAAGTAGTGCGAATGTTCACTTCCATTTCATTGGCAACGATGTTCGCAAGTGTGGTTTTACCCAAACCTGGGGGACCAAAAATCAAAAGGTGATCAAGTGCTTCGCTACGTAACTGAGCAGCTTTAATGAAGATCTCCATTTGGTCACGGACATGGTCCTGACCTTGGTAATCCGCTAATTTTTTTGGCCGAATAGCACGATCAATGACATCTTCATCACGAAAGGCAGGGTTTTCTGGCGCGATTAAACGATCGGCTTCAATCATCTTTTTACCTTGAAAAATGGTTACCTGAGAGAATAATGCCGCTCGTTTAACAGCAAGTGGCATATTTCTATATCTCGTCATCCTGTACAGCGACGAAGGAGCGTGATACAGGATCTTCTATCCGAGCGATTTATGGTCAAATTGTTTCATTAACCGCTCAGCGTGCTGCTATTAGATTCCCAGTCTCGCCAGGCTCGCTGGAATGACACAAAAAACATCGTTAAGCGATTGGCATTAACCTTAGAGAATGAGTTATCTTGAACAAATGTTCACTGTGCAACCAGCGTTACACCATTGATTTTAGAGCTTCACGGATCATTTGCTCACTGCTCATGTCCGGTTTAGCGATCTGAGATACCACTTTCGACGCTTGAGTCGGCTTGTAACCTAGAGCTAGAAGCGCACTGATTGCTTCTTCTTCCGCGTTGTTGGATGTCGCACTAGAATCCGCAGGAGCAGCATCCGTAAATGGTGTAAATAGATCGCCAGCGCCCCACCCTTTCAAGCGGTCTTTCATTTCAACAACCAATCTCTCTGCGGTTTTCTTGCCAACGCCTGGAAGCTTAACCAGCGTAGAAACGTCTTCATGTTCCACACAAGTAACAAATTGCGTTGCTGTCATACCAGAGAGAATACCAAGACCGAGTTTAGGACCAACGCCATTGGCTTTGATCACTTCACGGAAAAGTGCTCGTTCTTTTACCGTGTTGAAACCGTATAGCAATTGCGCATCTTCACGGACAACAAAGTGAGTATAAATAATGGCTTCTTCGCCAACATTTGGCAGTTCGTAAAAACAGCTCATTGGCATCTGGACTTCATAGCCAATGCCATTAACTTCAATTAATACTTCAGGTGGTTGCTTTTCAATCAGTATGCCACGAAGACGTCCAATCACTATAAATACTCTTTGGAAATGAATTTGCGACAGGATAATAAAGAACTGGATAGACATCCAGTTAATTTTAACGGTAGCGCCCTTTTCTGGCACTGGTTGCTTTGCCCGCTAACGCAACGAGAGTCTTGTTAGTATTGGCATGACAAATCGCCACACCTAAAGCATCGGCTGCATCCGCTTGAGGCTTGGCGGGCAATTTAAGCATCTGCTGAACCATATGCTGAACTTGCGCTTTGTCCGCGCCACCAGTGCCGACGACAGCTTGCTTAATAAGACGAGCCGCGTATTCAAATACCGGCAACTCCGCATTCACCGCAGCAACAATTGCACTGCCACGAGCTTGGCCAAGTTTTAGCGCTGAATCCGCGTTTTTGGCCATAAACACTTGCTCGATCGCGAAAACGTCCGGTTGAAACTGGGTAATGATTTCCGTGACGCCTGCATAAATCTGTTTAAGCCGACCCGGAAGTTCTTTTTCTGAAGTACGAATGCAGCCACTACCAAGGTATTGCAAGTGGCGTCCATTTTGACGAATGACCCCATAGCCGGTAATGCGCGAACCTGGGTCAATGCCCAAAATAATTGACATGAATGTTCCTAAAAATGAGGCCTAATTCGGCCTCAGTCTTTTTATTATTACTTGCTAACTTCGGAGCAAATACCGCTCCCGACACCTTGAGTTTAATCTAGCGTAGCAGCAACGTCGTCAGAGATATCACCATTGTGATAAACCTCTTGAACGTCGTCCAGATCTTCCAAAGCGTCAATCAAACGAAGTAGTTTTGGCGCAGTGTCCGCGTCCAAATCTGCTTTCGTAGATGGGATCAGAGACACCTCAGCGTTCTCTGCCTCAAACCCTGCGGCATCAAGAGCATCTTTTACGAGTCCAAAATCGCCTGGGGCCGTGTAGACATCAATCGAGCCATCTTCTGCCGTTTCAATGTCATCAGCACCACTTTCTAATGCTACTTCCATTACCGCATCCTCATCTAAACCTGGGCCATATGAAATCACGCCTTTCTTGTCGAAAAGATAGTTGACGCTACCATCCGTCCCCAGATTACCGCCTGACTTTGAGAATGCATGGCGTACGCCAGATACCGTACGATTTCGGTTATCCGTCATACATTCGACCATGACCGCCGTACCACCTGGACCATAACCTTCATAGATCACGGTTTCCATGTTGTCGTCGCCTTCACCACCAGCACCTCGGCTGACAGCGCGATTGACAGTGTCACGTGTCATGTTGTTAGACAGTGCTTTATCAATTGCGGCTCGCAAACGTGGGTTATTTTCTGGCTCACCGCCCCCCTCTTTTGCCGCAACAACGATTTCACGGATTAATTTAGTAAAGATTTTGCCGCGCTTCGCATCTTGCGCTGCTTTACGGTGACGAATATTCGCCCATTTACTATGACCAGCCATAATTCACCTTTTAATGTATTTTGACGCTTAATAACAAAACATGTTCTAAAAGCGTTGCTTGGGAAATTGCTTTGGAAGTTTCTTGGGTTTATTTAAACAAAAACTCCCGCAGTTGCGGGAGTTTTCTTCAAATGTTGTGCGCTTATTCTGCGTCTTTTTCTTTCGCTGCAGTTACTGCGATGGCTAGCTCTTCTAGCGCTGCTGGGTTCGCAATACTTGGTGCGTCTGTTAGTAGACACGCAGCTGCTGTTGTTTTAGGGAACGCGATAACATCACGGATGTTCTCTGTACCACATAGCAGCATTACTAGACGGTCTAGACCAAATGCAAGACCAGCATGTGGAGGCGTACCGAATTTCAGCGCATCAAGCAGGAAGCCGAACTTAAGCTGTTGCTCTTCAGGTGTGATACCTAGAATATCAAATACGGCTTCTTGCATATCTGCGTTGTGGATACGAACAGAGCCGCCGCCCACTTCGTAGCCATTTAGAACCATATCGTAAGCGTTAGAATTTGCCGCAGCAGGGTTTGCTTTTAGCTCTTCTGCAGTCACACCTAGAGGCGATGTGAATGGGTGGTGCATCGCGTGTAGGTTGCCTTCGTCATCTTCTTCGAACATTGGGAAGTCAACAACCCATAGTGGAGCCCATGCAGACTCATCCGTTAGCTCTAGGTCTTTACCTAGTTTCAAACGTAGCGCACCCATTGCTTCTGCAACGATGCCCGCTTTATCAGCGCCAAATAGGATAATGTCACCAGATTCCGCTTGAGTACGATCTAGAATACCGTTGATCACGTCTTCATTTAGGAACTTAGCGACTGGAGATTGGATACCTTCCATGCCCGCTGCACGGTCGTTAACCTTCATCCAAGCTAGACCTTTCGCACCGTAGATGCCAACGAATTCACCGTAGCCATCAATTTGCTTACGAGTCAAAGATGCACCACCTGGAACGCGAATAACGGCAACGCGGCCTTTTTCGTCGTTTGCTGGACCTGAGAATACTTTGAACTCAACATCTTTCACTAGGTCAGCAACGTCTACTAGTTCCAGTGGGTTACGTAGGTCTGGCTTGTCCGAACCGAAACGACGAATCGCTTCGCTGAACGGCATTACTGGGAATTCACCTAGGTCAACATTTAGTAGCTCTTGCCACATTTCACGAACCATTTTCTCAGTCGTTGCACGAACTTGGTCAGCCGTCATGAATGACGTTTCGATATCGATCTGAGTGAATTCTGGTTGACGGTCAGCACGCAAGTCTTCATCACGGAAACACTTAACGATTTGGTAGTAACGGTCAAAACCAGACATCATTAGAAGTTGTTTGAATAGCTGTGGAGACTGAGGAAGCGCGTAGAAGCTGCCTTTGTGAACACGGCTAGGTACTAGGTAGTCACGAGCGCCTTCTGGAGTCGCTTTTGTTAGGACTGGTGTTTCGATGTCTAGGAAGCCGTTGTCATCTAGGAAACGACGAACAAAGCTAGACGCTTTAGCACGTAGCTTGATGCGGTCGCTCATTTCAGGACGACGTAGATCTAGGTAACGGTACTTCAGGCGCTGCTCTTCAGAGTTCTTTTGGTTGAAGTCTAGAGGCAGAACATCAGAACGGTTGATGATTTCAAGACCTTTCGCAAGGATCTCAACTTCACCTGTTGCCATGTCTTTGTTTGCTTGGCTCTCTGGGCGAACGCGCACTTCACCCGTTAGTTTGATACAGAATTCATTACGAAGTGTGTTCGCCACTTCATACGCATCCGCCATATCTGGATCAACAACTACCTGAACGATACCTTCGCGATCTCGCATATCAATAAAAATAAGACCGCCTAAATCACGACGACGGTTAACCCAGCCGCAAAGTTCTACAGTTTGTCCTGCAAGGGACTTGTTCAGGTGACCACAGTAATGGGTACGCATAATGAAATTCCCAATCTCTCAAATGTTGTTAACTACGCTCTGTCAGCCTCATTGCTAAGCAGAGTAAAGATTCAGTTATACGCTGAATGTCCACGAAAATCGACTACTCAACATACAATTACGTGTGTTTTATCATTCACTGGTGCTTTTTAGTACAACAAATGTTCAAAAGCGCACCAAAGCGAAAAAATTGGGGAGGATTATAGCGTGAAATTACCTATTTCAGCAAAACTCTCGTAAAGTATTCACACGAGTAGCAAGCAGTAAAGAATAATGGATAACTTACCTCTTCGACTTGGATTGACGATGTGGTCGCACAATCAATGGCAACAAAGTTTTTACGGCAGCGGGACAAAGCCCGCTGAACGTTTAGAAAGGTATGCGCAAGTGTTTCATACCGTGGAAGGCAACACAACATTTTATGCCACACCGACGCTCAATACAGTGCAAAACTGGAGAGCCGCAACCCACGATGATTTTCGCTTTACTTTCAAACTTCCTAAAGCCATCACTCATGAGCAAATGCTAAGAGGTTGCAGCGAACAACTGAGAGACTTCATGAAAGTCATGGAGCCTTTGCATGACCGTGTGGGCCAATGGACAATTCAATTACCAGCCGCATTTGGTCCTGAGCACCTTTATCGACTGAAAAAGTTCTGTGCGAGCTTTCCACCTAACTTCCCTCTCGGTGTTGAGGTTCGCCATATGGCATTTTTCTCCAAAGGCGAAGAAGAGCGAGCACTTAACCAATGGTTAGTAGAGAATAATATTGACCGCATTATTATGGATAGCCGCCCAGTCTTTGCCGCTAAGCCCGACAATGAGGCGATTATTGATGCGCAAATGAAAAAACCACGAGTACCTGTTCACGCCATTGCTACCGCTTCACACCCTTTGATTCGCTTTATTGGTCATCCAGAAGAACAGCAAAATTACGAGTTTTTTAAACCATGGCTCAACAAGTTGCCACAATGGATTGCCGAAGGTAAACAGCCATATATCATGATCCATACCGCAGACAATATAATTGCGCCAGAGTTGGCCGCAAACCTATATAAAGACATACAAAAGCGTATCATGCTCCCTGAGTTAGCACCTTTCCCTGCTGACGATGGCAACTCGCAGTTACAGATGTTCTAACGCAACACATGACAGAGGCGCGAAATTCCCATAAAATACGCGCCTTTTTTGGTGCCTGACATTTTCAGGCAGCTTGTATGCAGAGACTTAGTTATGAACCCTAAGAGCATTCCAGATACTATTTTTTCGGCTCCAATCGATAAAATTGGGGATTTCACGTTCGATGAACGCGTAGCGGAAGTATTTCCTGACATGATTCAACGATCGGTACCGGGTTACAGCAATATCATTTCTGCAATCGGTATGCTGGCAGAGCGTTTTGTAAAACCTCACTCAAACATCTATGACCTTGGCTGTTCTTTGGGTGCTGCAACATTGTCTATGCGTCGCCATATCAAACAAGAAGGCTGCCAAATCATCGCAGTGGACAACTCTCCTGCGATGGTTGAGCGTTGTAAACTTCACGTCAACGCTTACCGCAGTGACACTCCTGTGGATGTAGTAGAAGCAGACATTCGCAATATCGAAATTGAAAACGCGTCAGTGGTGGTGTTGAACTTCACTTTGCAATTCCTCTCTCCAGAAGATCGTTACTCCTTGCTCGAAAAAATTTACGCAGGCCTTCGTCCGGGCGGCATTTTGATTCTATCTGAGAAATTCGTCTTCGAAGATGAAGTGTCGAACGAACTGTTAATTGACCTTCACCACGACTTTAAACGTGCGAATGGTTATAGCGAACTAGAAATCAGCCAAAAGCGCAGCGCGATAGAAAACGTAATGCGCCCAGATTCAAAGAAAGAACATAAAGAGCGTTTCGCTAAAATTGGCTTTTCTAGCTACGATGTTTGGTTCCAATGCTTTAACTTCGGCTCCATGTTCGCGATTAAATAGACCATGCATACAAAGCCTGAACTATACCGATTTCGGCTTTTGTTAATAATTTATACCCATCAACTCAGCGATTAACTAACTATGTTTAACTTTGCAAATTTCTACCAATTGATTGCCCAAGACACTCGTCTTCAACCTTGGCTTAATGTGCTTCCGCAACAGCTAACGGATTGGCAAAATGCAGAGCACGGTGACTTTGGTCGCTGGTTGAAAGCCCTGAACAAAATCCCAGCGGGTAGACCGGACAACATCGACATTGTTGATTCTGTCACGATTTCAAACAATGAGCCGATGCCTCAAGGGGAACTTAAAAAGCTAGAAAGCTTACTTCGTACATTCCATCCTTGGCGCAAAGGCCCATACCACGTACACGGCATCCATATTGATACTGAGTGGCGCAGTGATTGGAAATGGGACCGCGTGCTTCCGCATATTTCACCATTAAAGAATCGCAGCGTACTCGATGTAGGTTGTGGTAACGGCTACCACATGTGGCGCATGCTAGGCGAAGGTGCACGCTTAACTGTCGGTATCGATCCATCTCACCTGTTCCTGATTCAGTTCGAAGCAATTCGTAAACTAATGGGCGATGACCAACGTGCACACCTACTGCCATTGGGCATTGAACAACTACCTAAGTTAGAAGCGTTCGATACGGTATTCAGCATGGGCGTGCTTTACCATCGCCGCTCGCCTCTCGATCATTTAGTGCAACTAAAAGATCAATTGGTATCTGGTGGTGAACTCGTATTGGAAACACTCGTGATTGAAGGTGATGAGAATGCAGTACTGGTCCCGACTTCTCGTTACGCGCAAATGCGTAATGTCTATTTCTTCCCTTCAGCAAAAGCCCTAAAAGTGTGGCTAGAATTGGTCGGTTTTGAAGATGTTCGTATCGTTGATGAAAACATCACGTCCGTAGACGAACAACGTACCACAGATTGGATGACGCATAACTCTCTACCTGACTACTTAGATCCGAACGACCCAAGCAAAACTGTAGAAGGCTATCCTGCCCCTCGCCGCGCGGTTCTTGTCGCTCGCAAATCATAATTCGCTGAGATTCCTGACATTGTCTTAACTCATTTTACGAGTTAAGACATTACCCTCTTTCCTCGTAATGAGCGAGTTTGTTTTTTGAATCCATTTTTCACGTCAAAATATAAGCACGCTCTAAATAAGGATGCGCTTTTATGTCCTTGATTTTTGGCTTTTCATCACTATTCCTCAAACAATAAGTAATAGAGAAACATTCTTACTTGTGAGGCTTTATCGATATAAGCTAAACTCCTAAAAAATAAACAACTTAATCCAATCCCAAGGTTTTCAATGTTATTACGATTGACCCCGATTGTTGCCATCGCCTTACTATCTGGATGCTCACTAACCAAAGGCGAACAGTACCACCAAGAAACGTTAGCGGCGATTCAAAATTCAGAAGCGAATGTCAATAATCGCATTACCAACCTAGAGCTACAGCTCAGCAACCAATCGGACTATATCGACAGCCTTGAAGAACAAGTCGATAAACTACAGGTTGAACTTCTTACATTTCGCGATGAAGCAATGGCAGAAGTAAAAAAACCGAAAGAGCCGATTATTGTCCAATCTCCCGCTCCTGTGGAACCAACCCCAACTCACGATATTGTCCTTGGCTCTATCGAAAAGGTCACGGTAGAGTCGATTAAGCAAACTTTTGATGCACGTATCGACACTGGTGCCGCGACGTCGTCTTTAAATGCCGTTGATATTGAAGAGTTCGAAAGAAATGGTAAAAAATGGGTCCGATTCCACTTAGCAGACACCAGTAAATCCGAAGAAGAGAAAAGTACTTGGATCGAAGCTCCTGTCATTCGCTACGTCAAAATCCGCCAGGTTACCAGTGAAGAGTTAGAACGCCGCGCTGTGGTAGAACTTTGGGTGCGCGTTGGAAAAATTCATGAAAAAGCGCAATTTACGTTGGCAGATCGCTCACATATGAACCATCCTATTTTACTGGGTAGAGAATTTATGCGCGACATAGCACTTGTCGATGTAAGTCGTACCTATATCCAAACGGACGAAGATAAAAAATAATAAGGTAGATTATGACGTCAAAAATACCGTTTTACCTTTCTATCATCTTATTGGTGATTGCGGGCATTGCTCTGAGTGTTTTCAGACATGAAAACTACGGCGTGCCTTGGACGCCAGGCGAAACTCGCCAGGTATGGGATGTAGAAGCTCGTATTGAGTTCAATGCTAACGGCAACGAAGTAAAAGCGTCACTTGCAGCACCTCATACACAAAGTGGTTACACACTTATCGGTGAATCTGCTTCCTCATCAGGTTATGGCGTTTCCTACATCAATGACGATTCAGGCCGTCGTGCAGAATGGTCAATTCGCCAAGCTCAAGGGCCACAAACCATATACTACAAAGCCCAGTTCTTAGTAGACCCTCAGGCTAAAGTCACTCCTTTACCGCCAACGGAAGACATTACGCCACCAACGCTATCAGCACCACAAGCAGCAGCGGCAAATGCCCTTATCGAACGTGCGATGAGTCGCTCAGCCGATAATGTGACGTTTACTCGTGAGCTTATCAAAGCGCTTAATGACCCAGATAGCCAAAACTCGTCGCTACTACTGAACGATTTCAGCCGTACTGATGCACTGCATAATATTTTGCTTACCGCAGGTATACAAAGCAAAACCGTCGGTGTTATCGAACTAGAAGATGGTCGTCGACGCCAAACAATTCAACCAATGGTTCAGGTTTGGTCAGGTAAAGATTGGGTACTGTTTTCGCCAAAATCCGAACAAAAAGCAGTGAAACCCAACTTGTTAGTGTGGGATGAATCAAACGTATCCTTACTTGACCTTGTTGGTGGTAAAAATAGCCAAGTGCATTTCTCGATGATTAAGCAAGAAATGACACCACAACAAGCTACAAACAACAAAATAGAAGCAGATGGATTACTGAATATTTCAATTCATAGCTTACCTTTGGAAGAGCAAGCGATGTTCAAAACCATCATGCTCATCCCTATTGGTGCTCTGATCGTTGTGTTCTTGCGTGTGATTATCGGCCTGAAAACATCCGGTACCTTCATGCCTGTGTTGATTGCCGTTGCTTTTGTTCAAACTCAACTATTAACGGGTATTGTCGGTTTCTTGCTAATTGTAGGTACAGGCCTGATTATTCGAAGCTATTTGTCTAGGTTGAACTTATTGCTGGTAGCAAGGATATCTGCGGTCATTATTACCGTTATCATGATCATCTCGGTGTTCACCGTTGTTGCGTTTAAGATGGGCTTAACGGAAGGCCTAACAATTACCTTCTTCCCTATGATAATCTTGTCTTGGACGATTGAACGTATGTCAATCCTATGGGAAGAAGAAGGTGCGAAGGAAGTTGCTCTGCAAGGTGGTGGTTCATTGCTGACAGCGGTATTAGTTTACCTTGCAATGACGAACTCATACATTCAACACTTAACCTTTAACTTCATTGGTCTACAGTTGATTGTTCTGGCCGGTATTCTATTACTAGGTACTTACACAGGTTACCGCCTCACTGAGCTACGACGCTTCAAACCACTAGCGGAGGACTAAACGATGTTCGAAAGTTTTACTTCGCCGTCTAAGCTTCGCCATAAAGGCATTATGGGGATGAACAAGCGTAACCACAGCTATATTGGCCGTTACAATGATCGTTCTAAATACCCACTTGTCGATGACAAGCTAAAGACCAAAATTATTGCACAGGCAGCAGGAGCAACAGTTCCTGCCCTGATCGGTGTCATTCATAACCAAGCTGAAGTTAAGACTATCCACAAAATGGTTGAGAACTGGCCTGGTTTTGTAATCAAACCTGCACAAGGTAGTGGCGGTAAAGGCATTCTGGTTGTTACGTCTCACAAAAACGGGGTATATACCAAACCCTCCGGCTCTACAATTGGTAGGGATGAGGTCGAGCGTCACATTAGTAATGCGCTTGCTGGCCTTTTCTCTCTTGGTGGTAAAAATGACGTTGCTGTGGTTGAAAACTTAATCAAGTTTGATGACTGTTTTGATGGCTTCAGTTATGAAGGCGTACCAGATGTTCGGATCATCGTATTTAAAGGTTATCCAGTTATGGCGATGATGCGCTGTTCTACAGCGGCTTCCGACGGCAAAGCAAACCTTCACCAAGGTGCCGTAGGAGTAGGCATTGACATCGCGACAGGTAAAGCCGTCAGAGCGGTGCAGTTCGATCATCCAGTGACTCATCACCCTGATACAGGTAAAGACCTTTCGACCCTTCAAGTACCGCATTGGGAGCGCTTGCTGGAGCTTGCGTCAAGTGCCTGGGAAATGACAGGTTTGGGATACATGGGTACGGATATGGTGCTGGATAAAGATGAAGGACCTATGGTTTTAGAGCTTAACGCTCGCCCTGGTCTGGCAATCCAAATCGCTAATGGTGCAGGCTTGCTTCCTCGTTTGAAACACATAGAGAGCCTTGGCACACCTGCTGAGTATCCAAAACCGATTGAACGCGTCGCTTACGCAGCAGAGCAGTTCGGTGTGAAGCCGTTGTTCTAACCCTCCGACCTAATGTTCGTTATTACTCGCCAGTAATTGTCATGATTACTGGCGTTTTTGTTCCCGCATCCAAAAACCTTGCACTTGCTCTCCTTATTAAACACATCCTTCTCATATAAGTTGAATCAATGATCGAGCTAACAAAATCAACATAGATCGTTTCTTTTCTACTTTGCCTTTTGAGTATGATGAGAGCTCCCCTTACTCAACTTGAGAGGTTGGGAAATGCTAATAAAAGAAACAAATAATGATGAACCAGAGCTTGAAGAACAAGAGAGCTTAGACCAACACCTACAACGCTTGTCTGAGCTTTCTGTCCAAGCACTTGAAGAGCTTGCTGAAATGATCGAAGTCAGGGACGATATTCCAGAGGAATAAACGTCGCTTCCTCATTAAGTTCCGTTAATAAGCCGAGACTGCCGTCCTACAGTCTCGGCTTATCTTATGTATTTCGAAGCCTGCCTCGTAAACAGATACAAAAACGCCCGCGTTCATTGCGGGCGTTTTGTTAGATTCGAAGTTTACGATTCAAACTCTTCAATCATCTCTTGTGCTTCGGTCTTAGGCTTATCCGTTTGACCAAAACCGCGCAGACCCACTACGTGTACGTGTTCGTGGTCTTTAAACACCTTACGCACCAGTTTGTAGGTCGTACCTTTCTCTGGGCTGATGTTTTCTGGTGCCGCGATAAGAAGCTGCATATCCAGACGGTCACACAATTCGAACAATGTCGCGATCGATTTCGCATCCAGACGCGCTGCTTCATCTAAGAACAGCAGACGACAAGGCACAATGTCTTTACTGCGCAGGCGGCGTGATTCTTCTTCCCAGCTTTGAACAACCATCAGTAGGATTGACTGACCAGTACCGATCGCCTCACCTGTTGATAGCGCGCCAGACTCAGCCTGTAGCCAACCATCTGTACCACGGTTCACTTCTACACTTAGCTCTAGGTAGTTACGGTAATCCAGTAGCTCTTCACCCAAAACCTGAGGAGAACGTTGACCCATATCGATATGTGGGTTCACACGTTGGAACAGCTTCGCCATTGCTTCGGAGAAAGTAAAGCGAGTCGATTCAAACAGGTCTTTGTGCTGCTCTTGTTGTGTCGCTAGACCGTTCAGTAGCACTTCGTGACTTTCGCGGATCTTCACGTTTAGACGTACGCCCTTCACCTGACCAAACGAAATGTTCGACAAGCCTTGATTCAGCATACGAATACGGTTTTGCTCACGCTGAATCGTCTTCTTGATAATGCTCGCTACCGACTCAGAGCTGATCGCTAGACGGTTTTCACGTTGCGTTAGCTCTTCCGTTAGACGCGCCAGCTCGACTTCCATCTCTTCGATTGCTTCAACTGGGTCATCAGTACGGATGATATCCTGACGAATACGCTCACGAAGGTGTTGGTATACAGCAATATAGAACAGAACTTTACGCTCTGGGCGAGCGTTGTCTTCTGATAGACGCAGCGCATCACGCAGGTCGTCATTGTTCGCAACCGCTAGACGCAGCGCACCCAGTGATTTATCCGACATCGAACGCAGTTCATCCGCTGACATGTAAGCCAGTTCACGCTTGTGTAGACGACGTTCAACATCGTTCTCGCGCGCCAGACGAAGTACAGAGCACCAGCCAGCTTTCGCTGCAACCACGAACGTACGCAGCTCAACGTATTCTTTCTGAACTTTCTTCAGACGTTTTGCCAAGCCTTTCATCTCTAGTTCAGTAGAGGTGATCGTACGCTCGTATTCGCTCTTACGGCTGCGAGACGTATGTAGACGCTCATGCAATTCATCACGACGACGCATTGCACGTTCTTCAGCACCTTCGTCCGCGTTCACGCCAAACTCTTGAAGTTCTTGTTTGAACTCTTGAACCGTTTCCAGTTTCGCTTGGTGTGAACTCTTCAATGACGCCAATACTTGGTTGTATTGGTTCATTTGGCCTTGCGACTGTTTCAACTCTTCACGAGAGCGTGTACGCATTTGTTCAGCTTGAACCAGTTTTGCTTTTAGCTGCTCGCTCAGTTCGCTACTCTTGTTCAGTAGGTCTACTGAATCTGAGTAAGCGAAGTAGTGGCGACGCTCAACGAGATCTGAGAGTGCAAAGATTTGCTTCTTAAGATCTTGTAGCTGTTCGTCTGCCGCTTTGTATTCTGCTTCTAGCGCGTCGAATTGCTCTGGGTCAGCATCAAGCGCAGACGCAATATTCTCTAATTGCGCGACGGCTTTTGCATGGTTGCTTAAGAAGTTCTTCGCCTCTGCAAGCTGAGCGATTTTCTCTTCTAGCTCATCAAAACGCGCTTGCAATGACTCATCTTCAACAAGCACCATGTGTGACGCTAGCTTGTCCAGAGAAGACAACGCTTGCTTGCTGGTTTGAAGCTGAGAACGTTGTTGTTGCTCTTTCGCATCCAGATCCGCCAACACGCGAGCAATTTGGTTACGCTTATCACGAATAGTTGCCAGTGCTTGTTCTGGATCGGCGTCAAAAGCAACCTGAATGTGGTTAGACACAAATAGGTTAAACGCTTGGTACAAGCGCTGCATTTTCTGAGAATCAAACGCCGCTTTTGCGTGTTTCTCTACCACTTCTTCTCGTTCGTTACGCAGCAACTCTAGACGCTGCTCACGTGCCGCACGGCCAAACAATGGGATCTCAGGCAAGCGAGAGTAACGCATTTGGCGATCGTTCATACGAACGCAAACCGCGCCCTCTAACTCTTCTGCATCGAACGAGCTGTCATCAAAGGCATCGATGTCACCTTCAATGATGTACAAGTCTTCTGGACAGTCGTCTAGCTCTACCAGTTTCTCTTCGATGCCTGACAAGTCAGAAACAACGATAGCGTGACGAGCCGGACCGTACATCGCACTGAAGTAAGGCGCGTCATCAATCGTGATGTCATCGTAGATCTCAGACAGCAATACACCGCCCAGCGTATCTGCCAAACCTTTCAGGCGAGGGTCATTTGAACCACCAGGAGAAGCAAGACGCTCAATCTCAGAGTCTAGCTGGCTACGGCGCTCAGCAAGCTTATCTTTAGCTAAAGACAGCTCCCTTTCTTGTTCAAGGACAACTTGCATGTGGTTCATTACCGCATGGCGATCCTCAAGCTCTTCACCGCTCTGCTCTCTCAGTTTCTCTAGCGCATCGTTCGCCGCGATCCAAGCTGGTGCTATTGCTTCAAGCTTACTGATTTCTGCCACCGCGTTTTGCTCTAGACGGCGCTGTTCACCACGCTGATCACGAACTTCTTCTTGAGCTATCTCTAGTGATTCGATTTGCGTCGCATGACGTTCACGTTCTTGTTCAAACGTAACCTCATCGGTTAGTTCAACGTGATATTGCTTTTTGTATTCAGCAACCAGTTCACGTGCTTGACGCTGCTGGTTAAGGCTGCGTTCGAGATCACGGTGTTGTGCTCGCCATTGCTGTTCGTTTTGTGCGATTTGTTGTGACTCACGCGCTTTCGCGATTGCAGTTTTCGCATGTTCAGACGCGTCTTTGCGCTCAACTTGACCAACGATGCTTTGTACCAGTTTAAGCGCGGTTTCAAACTGCTCTGCCGCTGCAGAAGACATGTCCAGTTTGTGCTTAACCGATAGCAACGCATTGGTGTGTTCTGATTCTTTGCTCTTAAGCTCAGAGACAAGCGCTTGAGCCGATTCCGCCGTTAGGCTGTCATCGCCAAGTAGCTGCTTCGCTTTCTCCAGCGCTTGAACTGCTTGTTGATATTGAAGGGCGCGAGTTTGCTGAACGTCAAGAGCTTGCTGGTAATCAGCAAGTTGCGTCTTAAGGCTATCCACCTCTTCTTCTGCAACGGTAGCTTGCTCTTCAGCCATCATCACGCGTTCTTGCGCTTCTTCCACTACCATCATTTGTTCTTCAAGACGCTCGCTCAGCTCTTCAAGATCTTCTTGGTAGCGTTCGATCTTCTCTTGCTGACGCAGCGCGTTTTGCACCAGTTGCAAGTGATCAGAAGCCGCTTGGTAGTCTTGCTCTAAAGAAGATTCTGATTCGATCAGCAGTTCCAGCTCTTCTTGAACGCGATTAAGCAGATTGTTTTGCTCAATCAAGGTCTCGCGAGAACCAAATAACTCTGAACGCAAAGACAATGTCTGTTCTAGTTTTTTACGACGCTCGTTAGCATGGCGCATATAGTCCGCTGCCACGTAGTTAGTCGACTCTGTGATCAAGTGTTTGAACAAGTCACGGTCTGCTTGCGTAGTTTTGATCGCTTCTAGCGTCATGCGGTTTTCACGCAGCGCCGATTCCATATCTTGGAACGCTTTCTTCACGCCGCCGTTTTGTGGCAGAAGGTAGTCACGTAGCGAACGGGTAATCGCACTTGAGATACCACCGTAAAGCGATGCTTCGATCAGGCGGTAGAATTTAGAACGGTCACCAGAGTTACGCAGTTTCTTCGGAATCACACCGAATTCAAACATTTGTGCGTGGTAATCCACGATAGAAGAGAAGGCTTTAAATTGAACGCCTTCAAATTCTGCGATTGATTCTTTTACTTCATTGATTTGACGTACACGAGCTTGAGTCGCAGATACGCTTTCAACCAAGATATCTGTTGGTTTCACATGGCTTGGAAGACCTTGGATAACAAACGGTTTGATATCTACTTTCTTATCACGACCTGCAACTTGCTGCAGTTTTACTGCGAACAATAGGCGTTGGTTACGTGAGTTAACCACGTCAAGCGCCGCATAACACGCGCCCGGCTGTAGCTTACCGTACAGACCTTTGTCGCGAGACGATTGGCTGCTGCCTGCTTCTGTCGTGTTACGGAAGTGCAGCAGCGTTTGGTCAGGAATCAATGCGGTGATGAACGCCGCCATTGTGGTTGATTTACCTGCACCGTTACCACCTGATAGCGTGGTGACCAGACCATCGATGTCAAACGTACGGGCAAAGAAGCCGTTCCAGTTGACCATGGTCAGCGATTGGTATTTACCGCGTTCAATCATGCTCATGCTTCACCCTCTTCTGTTGTTTCTTCTTGGGCTTGGTCGTCTTGATCTTCTTCAGACAATAAGCTGCCTTGGCTTGGCTCTTTGGTGTGCACTACTGCTTCACCATCACGGATCAGACGCAGCTGCGCTTCACGCATGTCATCGCCAATACGTACATCGGCACCAAAGCGGAATACCGCTTCACTGATGCTGAATTTACCGGTTTCACCGATGTTGATGATCATGCCTAGACGGCGTAGACGACGAAGTGACGTACGTACTTTTTCAAACAGCTTTTCTTTATCAAGGTCGGAACCAGTCGCACGGTTCGTCACTAGCTTCATCAGCTTGTTTTCATC
The DNA here is from genome assembly GCF_030248655.1 of Vibrio sp. D431a. NCBI lineage: Bacteria > Pseudomonadati > Pseudomonadota > Gammaproteobacteria > Vibrionales > Vibrionaceae > Vibrio > Vibrio sp. D431a. The sequence continues at coordinate 382,902 of NZ_JAHGAP010000009.1, forward strand.
TGCTAGAGCAAGCAGTTCGTCGTACAGCTCTTGGTTAGTGAAGATGCCTTCGTGCGCAAGACGCTCTGGGCTTAGATAAAGGAAACACAGTACCTTACCCACCAGCATATCCAGTTCAGAAAGAACACTACGGCCAATCAGAGACGTTGAACGAGGACGAAGATAGAAGAAACCTTCTGGCGCTTTCACCAATTCGGTGTTGTAGCGTTGGTAGAAAGAAGAAAGCTCAAGTTCGAAATCCGACAGCAACGCGTGGTTGTCTAGATCTTCACTTGAGATATGACGCCCTGCTCGAAGCATGCTGTCTAGCGCTGGGAACAGAGGGTTAGAAATTGCTTTTGCCAGATTCTCTGACATGTATTCATTAGTATCGGTCGATGACATTCGCTTGTACCTTTGCCCCAAATTCGTTGATTGCTTTCCAGTCTGGTTGAATCGCTTGGTAATCCGATTCTGAATACCCTAGACGTACAGCTTGATCGACGATAATGCGAGCTAAATCAAAATGATGAGTATAAGGGTGCTGTGCAAGGTAATCTCGCAGTACCACACTCAAATCGATTGGTGTGCCTTGATCTTTATGCGCTTTTAGCATGTCACCAATTCGTTCAGACAACTCATCATTGACTTGTTGAAACTCTTCGTATTCTACTTCCATCGGAACTTGCCCCGTGACCTCGTCATCACGCAGTACTAGGGCCTCATCACGAAGGTCGGAAAGCCTCTCCGCATCTGCATAAGTCAGATACCAAGGCGCATCGAAGTAATCTTTGACAGATTGACGCAGACGCGAGCTAAACGCACGATTCTTATCCATATCGATTGCAGTACGGATAAACTTGTGCACGTGTCGGTCGTAACCAATCCAAAGGTCGATAGCTTGCTGGCCCCAGCTTGTGATTCGGTCCAGCTTCATTTGCAGACCAAACAAGGCTTCTTCGATAAACTCCAGCTCAGGGTCACCGTAAACAATTTCTTGAATATCGAGGATCTGAGTTTGCAGTTCATCACTGGCGGCTTGCAGCGTATCTTGAAGTTCACGCAACGTGCTTGATGTTTCTGACAGAAGTGCTTCACAGTTGTTGATCGCTTCACGCCAGTCTTTGTTAAGCAGGTCAGCAATCTGTTGTTTCACTGACTGTTGCTGCTCATCCATAACACGTTGGTTGAGGTCAATTTGATCGAAAATTTCGCCTACAGAATATTTTAAAACACCGTATACGTTTTTCTTCCAGTGACCCGGTGTGCCACCTTTTTGTGCTGCCTCAATCGCTTTCGCCATTTCATCCGCTACCATGGATAGCTGGATAGATAGACGCAGTTTTGAGAACTCACGATGACGCACGTAGTAGTCGGTTATTCCTATCGCTAATGGCGACAAGCGGTAAATGCTCGCTCCGTCAGTAATCTCACTGACAAAACGGCTCATAAGACGCTGCTTAACCATCTCGTTGATCGCATTGTTCGCACGAAAAGCGGAGGCTTCGCCGGTCTCATCAAATAGTCGAGTGACGATGGCAAATGCATCATGCAGTTCACCTTCACCCAGTTCTTCATCGAACCTTTCATTACTCAGTACGGCAATGGCTATCAAAAATGCCAATCGCTCTGTGGTCAGGTTCAACGAGAAATCGTGCTGCTTAACCCAGCCAACCAGCTCATCGATTGGTTGCTCTGCAGCATTGAGAGTCATCTCACTCATTGTTATTCCTGTTTATCGTTCTTTTTAGCCCACACATGAATGTAGCGGCCTAATGAGAGGTATGGCTCTTGTCGACAAAGTTGTTTTTCTAGCGCCAACACATCTTCAAACTCGTAATCACCCATGTATTCCATATTGCCTATGTAATCACTAAATGAGCGAATACCAGATTTGCCACAAATATTAAAACCTGAATTTTCTATCCACTGGTAGACTTCTTCAGGTTTTAAGCCTTTTTGCGGCTGTAGTTTAAATCTTTTTCGGTGAGGCATGCCGTCTAATATATGAGGAATGTTGCCACAAACCACGTTTTTATAGACTAAACCGTGGTGGTTGTAGAACATGACTGATGCGATACCTCCCGGTTTTACTTGTTCAAGAACTGTTTCAAGTGCGGCCTTAGGATCAACCAGCCACTCCATCACAGCGTGGAACATAACCAGATCGACCTGTCCATCCATATGTTCACCGATGGATTGGACAGGCGAATGAATCAGGCGATACTGCTCAAGCAAACCGTTTTTTTCAATATCCTGCTTAGCCAACTGCAGCATTTCCGAAGATAGATCACATAAAGCGATTCGATGTCCGAGCTTAGCAAGCTTTTGCGACATTTGTGCCAAACCACCACCAGCGTCTAACACTTCTAGGGGTTGCTGGTCAGCATCTAATTCACTTAGAATCTGTAGAAAATCTTCCCACACAATGATTTGGCGGATCTCCCCTTTATCGGAGCCGTAAATATTTTTTGCAAATTTGTGGGCGATATCGTCGAAATTGCGGTCTTCTGTCACTTCTGCTGAGTTATCATAACGGATTGTGCCGCTATTCTGGCACAAGGAAAGCAGGAATAAAGAGGGATACCCTCATTTTTATTATCAATTGATGTTTTTTCGGACTATTTATGTATGTTTGAGCTGAAAAAAGTAGTGTCAGCCATGCTTATGCCCCTTCCGGCATTGCTGCTGATAGGCTTGTTGGGTCTTGCTCTCATTAGTTTTACTACAAAACGTAAAACTGGCTGCTTCGTTGTTCTATTCTCTTTTGTTGGCATTTTTCTTGTTGCCTTCCAACCTGTTTCAACCAAGCTTCTTATGCCGTTAGAGCGAGAGCATAAAGCCTTTTTGCCAGTTTCTGGCACCATCGACTACGTGATGGTTTTAGGGAATGGTCATGTTATCGATGACGAAATTCCACCCACCTCGCAGTTAAGCCGTGCAGCATTAATGCGCTTAACTGAGGGCATTCGTATTTTAAGAATGTATCCAGGCGCGAAATTAATCTTATCCGGCTATGCTGGCGGATCTGAAATTAGCCACGCGCGAATGATGGCGAACGTTGCCCTTGCGTTGGGAGTCGCGAAATCCGATATCATTTTATTAGAAGATGCGAAAGATACGTGGGAAGAGGCGCGTCAAGCGGCTGCATTCGTTCAACAAAAGGAAATTGTGTTAGTCACTTCTGCGAGTCACATGAGCCGTGCATTGTATGAGTTCAACGCAGCAGGCATTAAACCAATCCCAGCCCCGACCAACTTCTTAGCTATTAGCGAGATAAGTCAACCTTGGGATAAATACTCACCTAAAGCGCGTTACTTAGAACAAACAGAGCTTTATTGGCATGAGTACTTGGGCAGTATTTGGCAAAGGTTGCGTGATACTGTCGGCCAAACACCAATGGTTGAAGCAAACTAGTATTATCTTGAAGCCACAAAAAAGGAGAGCCGAAGCTCTCCTTTTTCTTTTTACGATTGAGTTATGTTCAAACTAGTCACCAGCAAACATATAGCCCTCGCCGTGTACCGTTACAAAAATCTGTGGGTTCTTAGGATCGAACTCCATTTTTGCGCGCATACGTCGAATAAGAACATCAATGGTGCGGTCATTCGGCGCATCCACTCGATGGCTGATCATGTTCAAAATACGCTCACGACTTAACACCTGGTTAGGGTAAGACGATAATGCCACCAAAAGTTCATACTCTGCTTTAGTTAGTTTTACTGGCTCACCGTTGCGGCTAAGTGCGCGACGTTGAATGTCGAATGTCCACTCCCCAAAGCGCACAATGTGCTCTTCACTGGTTTCATTCGCTTTCGAGCTGCCACTGCGCGCTGCTGAAATACGCCACAGCAAGTTTTTAACGCGAACTAACAGCTCTCTCAGTTCAAAAGGTTTTGTCACATAATCGTCAGCACCCATTTCTAGGCCTACGATTTTATCAATGCTATCCGTGCGTCCTGTTACTAATATGATACCAATATCCGATTGGCTACGTAACTCACGAGTAAGCATCAGGCCGTCTTCACCAGGCAGGTTAATATCCAGCATGATCAGGTCTACATCGCCCGCTTGCAAAACTTCACGCATTTCTGCGCCACTCTCTGCTTCGCTGACTTGGTAGCCCTCATTTTGGAAATACCCCGCAAGCTTACTACGAGTTACAACATCATCTTCTACGACTAATACGTGATAGCTCATTTACACCACTTTTCTGTCTTCTTATTATCCAAGACGTATTCTATTCATAACTAGTAACATTTCTAGTCATAGATACATTAAAACGCAAGATTTAGCGTTTTTATTGATTCAAAACAAGCTTGCCCATTGCTATTAATAAACGGTCATTTTTGACCATAAAACATAACAATTATAGTTACTGCTATTCATTTTAATTGATTACACTTAGGGGATATCCCTAATTGACTTTGTGATGCATGACTTGAAGCATCATTCAGGAGCCCAAAATGCAAGAAGTGAAAGCTTTTAATGAAAAACGCGCTGAAATTTACTGGTGGTTTTCGAGCTTGTTCGCAAAAGAACTAACAGAGAAAGAATTGGAAGCCTATCACAGTGTTGAAATTCGCAGTTTTCTCGCAGGTTTAGGTGAAAATGAGTCGCTGAAACCAGCTGTTGATAGCCTAGTTGATGCATTGAATCGGTTACAAGATCGTGAAGATGCACAACTAGAGCTTGCAGCTGACTTTTGTGAACTGTTTTTGAAGACAGAAAAATACGGCGCTCTTCCTTACGCATCCATGTACATTGGTGAATCAGGTTTACTGAATGACAAGCCAGCTGAGGAAATGGAAAAGTTGATGGCTGAATTTGGCGTTCAAGTAGACGAAAACCTAAAGGAACCTGCGGATCACTTAGCCGTTGAGCTCGACTTTCTCGGGAACATGATTATCCGCTCAAACGAGCTTGAACAAGAAAAACACATGGAAGAAGCCTTCGTTAAACAAAACGACTTTATCCAGCAACAATTGATGTCTTGGTTACCTCAGTTTTCAGACAAATGTAAAAAATTCGACGAATTTGGATTTTACTCGAGTGTCGCGAAACTATTAGTTGCATTTTGTAAACTAGACAGCGCCTACCTTCTTGGTGAATAATTGCCGCCTATTTTTAGGGAGCCTGCCTATCGGGCTTCCTGTATGCCTGAAAGTGACCAATTGTAAGTAACTTGGGTATAATATTCGTTTGCCTTAACTTAGCGCAAAGACGCTTGGTTATTTAGCAGTCAAAATGTGACTTCAAATACACAAATCTCTTGCTGAAAACATTGCTAGTCAGTCCACATAGGGCTAAAATGTGAGCGCAAACGATTAAATATGATTTATATGTAAACCGCTGAAATATAGCGGTTTTTGTGTTTTCTTAACAGGTTGATGGCAATTTCTCATCAGATAGAAAAAAGATAAAATTCATCGACCGATGCTGCTACGCACCCTTTTGTCGCACTTGGATCAACCGCTGCCGAGACACTTAGCGCCAATTTTAGATTGCTAGGTGTGAAACCACTAGAGCATCAGGTACATCCAATACGACATATTTCAGTAGCTCGATACAGGACACCATTTATGGCCACGATAAAAGACGTTGCTCGCTTAGCCGGCGTTTCCACTACGACAGTTTCGCACGTTATCAATAAAACGCGTTTCGTTGCAGAAGCAACGCAAGAAAAAGTAATGAAAGCCGTTGACGAGCTGAATTACGCGCCAAGTGCCGTTGCACGCAGCCTAAAATGCAACTCAACTCGTACGATTGGCATGTTAGTAACTCAATCAACTAACCTATTTTTCTCAGAAGTGATTGATGGCGTTGAGAGCTACTGTTACCGCCAAGGCTATACTCTGATTTTATGTAACACAGGCGGGATTTACGAAAAACAACGCGATTACATTCGTATGCTGGCTGAAAAGCGCGTTGATGGCATCCTTGTGATGTGTTCTGACTTAACCGAAGAACTAAAAGAGATGCTTGACCGTCATGCGGACATTCCTAAAGTGGTCATGGATTGGGGCCCAGAGAGCTCACAAGCAGACAAGATCATGGATAACTCAGAAGAAGGTGGCTACATTGCAACCAAACATCTGATTGACAATGGTCATACGGATATCGCTTGTCTAAGCGGTCATTTTGAAAAGCTTGCTTGCCAAGAGCGCATTGCAGGTTTCCGTCGCGCAATGAGCGAAGCGAACCTAGCTGTAAATGAAGACTGGATCCTTGAAGGTAACTTTGAATGTGATACGGCCGTATTAGTTGCAGATAAAATTACCGCAATGGACAAGCGCCCGACGGCGGTATTCTGTTTTAACGACACAATGGCTCTAGGCCTAATGAGCCGCTTGCAACAAAACGGGATCAAAATTCCTGAAGATATTTCAGTGATCGGCTACGACAACATCGAGCTTGCGGAATACTTCTCTCCACCGCTAACGACTATCCACCAACCTAAACGTCGTGTTGGTAAAAATGCATTCGAAATTCTACTTGAGCGTATCAAAGATAAAGAACACGAAAAACGAATTTTCGAAATGCAACCTGAGCTTGTAATTCGAAATACTGTGAAAAAAATGAACTAAATTTCACTGTATTTAACCGTGTTAAATAAGCGCTCTACAGGGGCGCTTATTTTTTGGGGAAAATTAAGCATTCTCTAATACTTCACACCGCTCTAATAACAATTGACTAACGTTAACTCCCTGTTTTATATAAATGTAATATATATTAAGAACTCCTTTTCAAAGGCCAATTTGCACCTTTCCATATGCAAAATAGAGCATTCAATCTATCATTTTTATTGAACCAAAATCACACTTTTAACGCTAAACCGTGATGTTAATTCAATATAAGAAGTATGCTCATTGTGTCACGCACAGGGCAAACCATTCGAAAGAGTGGGACGCAAAGCCTCCGGCCTGAACCATATTGCGATATGGAAGGTAGCGGGGTTACCGATGGCAAGTGTGTAAGCAATGACTTTACTCTGTAATGACATTGTTTTTACGCATGTTTGCTACTCTCTCGGACCTGACTTTTGGTGGCGTAATATTAATTACACCGAGATAACAAAACATGGATAAACCGATACTCAAAGACTCTATGAAGCTATTTGAGGCACTTGGTAATATCAAGTCGCGCTCAATGTTTGGTGGCTTCGGACTATTCGCTGATGAAACAATGTTTGCACTAGTGGTAAATAATCAGCTTCATATCAGAGCAGACCAAAAAACTTCATCTGACTTCGAGAAACAAGGGCTAAAGCCTTACGTTTATAAAAAACGTGGCTTTCCAGTCGTTACAAAGTACTACGCTATTTCCAGCGATTTATGGGAATCAAGCGAACGCTTAATCGAAGTAGCGAATCAATCATTGAAAAAGGCAAAGCTTGAGAAAGAACAGCAAGCAAGTACAAAGCCTAACCGTTTGAAAGATTTGCCTAACTTACGACTGGCTACCGAGCGCATGCTAAAAAAAGCCGGCATCGAATCCGTAGAGAAGCTTGAAGAGGAAGGTGCGCTTAACGCCTATAAAGCGATAAGAGATACGCACTCTGCAACCGTCAACATTGAGTTGCTATGGGCACTAGAAGGTGCTATCAACGGCACTCATTGGAGTGTGGTACCTCAAGCTCGCCGAGATGAGTTGATGAACGGCCTCCAATAAAAGTCGGCCTAAAAGCTATCTTGTAAAACCGCAGTCTAATCTGCGGTTTTTTTGTGAAATTTTTTCGGTTTTCCTACTGTCTTATTACATATATCCCAAATTGGAATCAAAATTATGAATAAGAAACTGATTTTAGGTCTCATCCTACTAGCGGCTATCGTCTTTTTAGGTATTAACTTTGGCCAGTATTTAACCTTAGAGAATGCAAAAGCCCAACAAGAAGCACTAACTACATACATCGATCAGAATTTTGTATTCTCGGCTGCGATTTACTTTTTTACCTACATTGCAATTACCGCTTTTTCTATCCCAGGAGCGGCAGTAGTCACCTTACTTGGTGCAGCCTTATTTGGTTTTTGGACAAGCTTGCTACTGGTTTCTTTCGCTAGCACTATGGGGGCAACACTGGCCTTCTTGAGCAGCCGATACTTATTGCGTGACTGGGTACAAAACAAATTCGGAAATAAACTCAACGCAATTAATCAAGGTGTCGAAAAAGACGGAGCTTTTTATCTATTTTCCTTGCGTCTAATCCCTGTATTCCCTTTCTTTCTAATCAACTTACTGATGGGCTTAACGCCGATGTCTGTAGGTAGATTTTATCTCACTAGCCAAATAGGTATGCTGCCAGGCACAGCCGTATATCTGAATGCAGGTACTCAATTAGCAACAATTGAAAGCCTATCGGGCATTGTTTCACCCGCAGTATTAGCGTCTTTTGCGCTATTGGGACTATTTCCAATCATCACTAAATGGGTTATGAATAAAGTAAGGCCGACACCAAGTCAGCAAAACTCGTAATTGGTGAAGTGGGTATTTTGATGAAAATATTTATCGCTAAAAACCCAGCAGAAGCACACATTGTATGTGAGCTGCTTAAAGTGGAACAAATTTACTGTGAAGTTCGTGGAGAAGGTATTTTCGGCTTAAAAGGAGAACTGCCGTTTGGTGATGATACCGATCCTTATGTGTGGCTTTTTGACACTGCACAAAAGATGAAAGCTGAAGAAATAGTAAAAGCATATCGAAAACAACCCGATAGGCATGAGTATCAAGATTGGCAATGCCCAAAATGTCATGAAATAAACGAAGGGCAATTTGGTGCATGTTGGCAATGTGGATATCAACTAGGAGAGCTATAGCGGCTCTCCTATTCAGTGGATGCACTCAGTTTTAAGCACATACAGCTTGCTGTTTAATAAACTCGATGGAGTGTTGATTGAAGTCTTCTGGACGCTCTACATTGCATACATGACCACAATTCGGGATTTCTCGTAGAATGCTGAGCTTATGTGCTGCAACCATTTCTTTGACAGGTTTAATAAACATGTAATCCCTGTCGCCCATTAAGTAAAGAGTCGGAATGGGTAACTCTCGATCTTTAAAATATTTCATTAACGGATTTACATCAGCGGCAAGAATAAACCAACGTTTAAATTCTTTTTGGCAAAGCTTCTTGGCTTCGCGAATAAAAAGGTGGCGAGATTCTCGTTGGCTTCTTTGAGGCATAACAATATAAGCGAACAGTTTGTAGAGCCACATGTACGGTAGGATATGCTTACAAAAATTACCTAATTTCACCAATATCTGAGAACGAGTGTTAAGCCTTGTGACAGCACCGCCGAGCACCATCGAACGTACGCGCTCTGATGACAATTCAGCAAGGTTTCGAACAATAATAGTACCAAGCGACATACCGACAAAATGAGCGGATTGGATCTTTAAATGGTCCAATACTTTCAAAATATCTTGGGTAACTTCCGTAAAGGTATAACGGCTAGCAATGAGCTCTTTAAGTAACTGATTTGACTTTCCATGACCTCTTAAATCGATCAGCAATAAGTTAAAGTGTTGCTTGTAAGCTTTAATTTGCTTGAACCAGATAGAAGAGCTACCACCAGCACCGTGCACAAATACAACCCACTCATTACTAGTAGGGTGCAAATAGGTTTTATGAAAAAGTAGCGGCTGGGTCATATTGAGTATCAAAAAGATCGTGCTATTGAGTAAAAAGCCATCCTACCACACTCCCCTTACTCAAGATAATAAAGGCACCTCATTCGGTGCCTTTCGTTACAATTTTAAGTCAAACTAACGCTGAGTGGTAAAGCTGCAAATAAGATTCTGCGGCCTTTTGCCAACAAAAGTCTTGTTGCATCGCGTGCAACTGTACTTTATTCACTTCAGGCTCGTTTTGAGCGTAGAGCAACAGTGCCCTTAGCATCGTTAACAACAATGCCTGCGGTGTCGGTTCGAAAAAAACAAACCCCGTTGCTTCAGATGGGTTTACATCATAATCGCTAACGCTGTCCTTTAAGCCACCAACACCGCGTACTATCGGTAATGTCCCATAAGCCATACTATAGATTTGGTTTAAGCCACATGGTTCAAACTCAGAAGGCATCAAGAAGAAATCAGAACCAGCTTCAACGATATGCGCAAGTTCATTGTCATACGCTTCTACAAAGGCAAATTTGCTAGAAAACTGCGCGGCAACCTCTCGTAACTGAGCGGCAAGAACAGGGTCTCCGGTCCCAACGACAACTAGCTGAACATCGTGCTTTAAAAAATCGGCCAAAGCAGGCAACAAGTAATGAACGCCTTTCTGCTGGGTCAACCGACAAACCATACCGAACATAGCTACATTTTTTTCGGGCAAATTTAGTCGTTGTTGTAATGCTTTTTTACAAGCTTTCTTCCCTTGCGACATACTTTGCTGGTCGGCGCAGTAATTAACCGGCAAGTAGGTATCAGTTTCCGGATTCCAAGCACTGTAATCACAACCATTCAAGATGCCGACTAAGTCCTGCGCGCGTTGCTGAAACTCCCAAGCCATGCCGTGACTGCCAAGCTCTGTTTTTAGTTCCTCTGCGTACGTAGGGCTAACCGCGTTTATCTTATCTGCATTCATTACACCAGCTTTAAGCATCGTAATATGCGTTGCACTCACCGCAGCATCGGGAACGTTTCTACAATGAAACTCTGGCAAACACTGCACGTCTTCATAACTAAATACGCCTTTAAAGACCGCATTGTGAATTGAAATGACGCTTTTAGTATGAGCAAAAAACGGATCATTGCCATACCTGTGCTTGAGCAAAAATGGAACAAGACCTGTGTGCCAATCGTTCGCGTGTATGATATTAGGTTGAAAGGCGAGCTTGGGTAACATATCGAGACATGCTGCACTAAAAAACGCAAAGCGCTCGCCGTTATCAGTATACGCTTGGTTGTTCTCCGCATACATTGATGGTCGATTGAAATACGGCGGACAATCAATCAGGTAAACAGGATTTTGACCTAACATGAGCCGCAAAACTCGATACTCCGTATGCGGCCATGATGTTAATTCTGTTTCTAATACAACTTCTGCGTCTGCGAGTTTATCAATACTACTGTACGCAGGGATGGTAATTCTTACGTCTTGCTGTAGGTTTTGAAGGGCTTCCGGTAGTGCCTTGGCAACATCTGCCAAGCCACCACTTTTAATGAGGCCTTCAACCTCAGAAGCTACAAACAGAATAGATAAGTTGTTAGTAGCCAACTCGAGCTCCTTTCGGAATAACAACAATGCCCTCCTCAGACACGTGGAAGTGTTTTTTATCTTCTTGAAGATTCACACCAATCTGAGCACCAGGAGCAATATCGGCATCCTTGTCGACAATCACACGACGTAAAACACAGCCTTCGCCAATTTTTACGTCACCAAGAAGTATACATTCGCTGATATCGCAAGCAGAAGCAATATTACTGCGAAAACCAAGCACCGACTTTTCGATTCTTGAGCCTCTAACATAGCTGCCATTACACACTAAACTATCGATTATCTGCACACGACCATTATCAGAGTCGGTAAATGTCGCAGGTGGCAATGGTGGGTAGTAGGTGTGCAATGGCCATTTACGGTTGTACAGCGAAAATGGAGCATCTTTTTCTAGCAGATCCATATGCGCTTGCCAGTACGCATCAATAGTTCCGACATCACGCCAGTACACCTCTTCTTTTTCGCCACTGATTTTGTTGGTACTGAAGTCATACACGAACACATCACCTCTAGGGAACATCTTTGGAATGATGTCCTTTCCAAAATCATGTGATGAAGCTTCATTATCCGCATCTTCGACCAACTCTGAGAACAATACCTGAGCTTCAAAAACATAGTTACCCATTGAAACTAAAGCGTAATCAGGGTCCCCAGGAATCGACTTCGGATTTGCTGGTTTTTCTTCAAAGCCAATCATACGACCTTCACTATCCACTTCGATAACCCCAAATTGCGACGCCTCTTTTAGTGGCATGCGCAATGCAGATACCGTCAGAGAAGCCTTCTTTTCTGAGTGGAAGTTCAGCATTTGTTTGATATCCATCTTATAGATATGGTCAGAGCCAAAAATACAAACTTGCTCTGGTTCCTCTAATTCCATAAAACGCAGGTTTTGATAGATCGCGTCCGCCGTCCCTTCGTACCAACGTTTACCAGTACGCATTTGAGCGGGAATAGGATCGATAAAGCGGTCTGTAATGCCGTTGATGTTCCACCCCTTTTTTAAGTGATGGAATAAAGATTGAGATTTAAATTGGGTTAGGACGTAAATGCGCATCAGATCCGCATTAACAAAATTGTTTAGAGCAAAATCGATCAATCGATAACTACCACCAAACGGTACCGAAGGTTTACTGCGAGATTCCGTTAAAGGTCTCAAACGAGAGCCTTCACCGCCAGCAAGAATCATTCCCAAAACACCAGCCATTTGTTGTTCTCCATATCGTTATAGCTTGGATTTGGTACTCGCTTGAATGAGTCACACTCGGGGAGTCAAGCGAATACATTTAGCAACCGTCTCTGAGTTTCTGTGAACTCTTACAACACGGATAAAAAAGCTACGGCACTTCCAGTATGCAACGTCCACTCTTTCCTTATTTTTTGACGCAAACAATGCACACAGTTGCACTAATTTTTGTAATAAATTATCTAAGCGGGTTCTAAATTACAATTTTTAATACGCCATTCTGTGTACCATACAGCTCTTGCGTACTCAAGACGATATCTAGATCACACATGGAAAAGCAAACGATTACATTGTGAAAACAATTTACGAACGGATTCACTACACCGCCGATTTTTTAGCCCAATGTATAACAAATATGTGAATGCAAAATGAAAGTTACAACGAATATTTTTTACATAAAAAATACATCAGCGACTACGAAATATTGATGCAGGGATCTTCTTGCGTCAGCAAAACTCAGTCAAAGCAGCAAAGATCTATACGAACAACACAGTGGCCTTTACGCAAAAACAAAACGCAAAAAAGGCAGCGATATCGCTGCCTTTTTACATTACTTAGATCGTACGTTTTTATGCTTTCGCTTTTTTACGCTTATCAGTGACTTCCCACTTACCGTCAACAAAGAGCGCTGTCCAACCAGATGGTTTGCCATTCTCTTCCGAACGAACGTAGTTCTCTTTTGTTTTGCGACTAAAGCGTACGACTGCAGGACGACCATCAGGATCTTCTTGCGGTGCGGTCGCTAGGTATTTGAACTTCTCAGGTAAACGCTCTTCAAAACGTGCCAGTTCAGCAACCAAAGGAGCACGTGTCTCGCGCGATTTCGGGAAGTTGCTTGCCGCCATAAATAGACCTGAAGCACCATCACGAAGTACGAAATACGCATCTGAGTTTTCACATGGCAACTCGGGGAAATGAACAGGATCTTCTTTCGGGGGCGCGACTTCGCCATTCTTCAAGATCTTACGAGTGTTCTTACACGTTTCGCTCGTACAATCCATGTATTTACCAAAGCGACCGTTCTTAAGCACCATATCAGAGCCACATTTGTCACATTCAACAACTGGACCATCGTAGCCTTTTACTTTGAACTCGCCGTATTCAACAAGGTAGCCTTCACAATTCGGGTTATTACCACAAACATGCATCTTACGCTTGTCATCAATCAGGTATGCGTCCATCGCTGTTTCACAGATCGGACAACGCTTTTTAGCGCGCAGAGCTGCGGTTTCAACGTCTTCTTCTAGAACGTTAATAATACCTTCTTCGTCACCCAAGTTGATGGTTGTCTTACAACGCTCTTTTGGTGGTAACGCGTAACCTGAACAGCCTAAGAACACACCTGTCGAAGCAGTACGGATGCCCATTGGACGGCTACACGTCGGACACTCGATATCCGTCATGACGATGTGATTTAACTTCATACCGCCTTCTGACTCATCTAGCTCCGCTTTTTCAAGATCGCCAGTAAAATCAGCAAAGAAGTTGTCTAACACAGCTTTCCAGTTCACTTCACCTTCAGCGATTTGGTCCAATTTCTGTTCCATACGCGCAGTAAAGTCGTAGTTCATCAAATCGTTAAAGCTGTCATCAAGGCGGTCAGTAACAATTTCACCCATTTTTTCAGCGTAGAAACGGCGCTGATCAACTTTCACGTAGCCACGATCTTGAATCGTAGAAATGATCGATGCGTAAGTCGACGGACGACCAATGCCTCGTTTCTCCAGCTCTTTAACCAGTGCTGCTTCAGTGTAGCGCGCAGGTGGCTTTGTAAAGTGCTGTTTAGGGTCAAGTGACTCTAAGCTTAGCTTATCGCCAAGTTGTACCGCTGGAAGGATTGTATCCTCGTTTTTGCCCATTGGACGCTGTACACGAGTCCAGCCGTCAAATTTAAGGATACGGCCTTTCGCTTTAAGCGTGTATTCTGCCGCTTTTACGCTAATGGTTGTTGAATCGTATTCTGCTGGCGTCATTTGACACGCTACAAACTGATTCCAAATCAAAGCGTAAAGTTTGTGCGCATCAGCATCGACACCTTGCAGGTCTTCCGCCTTAACACCCACATTTGAAGGACGGATCGCTTCGTGCGCTTCCTGTGCTCCTTCTTTGCTACCGTACGTCAATGGTTTCGCTGGTAGGTACTTATCACCAAACTCAGAACCAATAAAGTCACGTACAGCGTCCACAGCCTCGGCACTTAGGTTAGTCGAGTCAGTACGCATATAAGTGATGTAACCGGCCTCATAGAGGCGCTGAGCTAGCATCATGGTCTTTTTCACGCCGTAGCCCAGACGTGTACTTGCTGCCTGTTGAAGCGTAGAGGTGATGTAAGGTGCTGAGGGCTTGCTCTTTGTAGGGCGGTCTTCACGCTTACATACTTCGTAACTTGCATTCTCAAGTACAGACATCGCTGCTTTGGTTTCTGCCTCATTAACTGGCTTAAACGCAGAACCGTCTTTCTGAGCAACAAGCAGTTTAAAGTCCGCTTTGTCTTTCGTTTTCGTATTCGCATGAATGTCCCAGAATTCTTCTGGTACAAACGCGTTAATCTCACGCTCGCGCTCAACTAACAGTTTCACCGCAACAGACTGCACGCGACCAGCAGATAAACCACGAGCCACTTTTTTCCAAAGTAAAGGTGAAACCATAAAACCAACGACACGGTCCATGAAGCGACGTGCTTGTTGGGCATTTACACCATCCATGTTCAGCTCGCCAGGTGTCTGGAAAGCTTGTTGGATCGCGTTTTTCGTAATTTCGTTAAAAACTACACGTTTGTATCGCTCTTCATCGCCACCGATGATCTCACGAAGGTGCCATGCGATTGCTTCTCCTTCGCGGTCCAAATCGGTTGCGAGATAAACGCAATCTGCGTCTTTGGCGAGTTTTTGTAGTTCGTTGACAACTTTTTCTTTGCCTGGAAGGATTTGGTAATTCGCTTCCCAGTCATGATATGGGTTAATCCCCATCTTTTTGATCAACGCTTTGCGGTCTTTCTCTTTTTTAACGCGCGCTTTCTCTTCCGGACTCATCCCTTTAGTTGAGATGGCTGCGGCTTTTTTCTCACCAGTGCTTTGACCGGCCGTAGGCAGATCACGCACATGACCAACACTAGACTTAACAATAAAGTCTTTACCAAGGTACTTATTTATCGTCTTTGCCTTGGCTGGTGACTCCACTATAACGAGTGATTTACCCATAACTGACTCTAACGTCCTTCATAATAATGCGGGTAGAAACCTTGTTTAAAGGCCACCCGCATAATGTTCTATTTCATTGCTTCTTTTTTACTATTGTGCGAGATGAAAAGAAGATCAACTGCTTTTTTGAAATTCAGATCCGATTGGTTGACAATTCATCGTCTTTATACTTCAAAGAGACAGGGTTCTGAAAGGTATTGAGCGGCATATCTAAACAGGCAAACTTAGCATCCGCTAATCCAATGCAATAAATTTTGTTACCCATCACAAAATAGTTTGGTTCAATGCTCTGCCATCTTCCTCCGCATCATGCTTATACTCTAAATATTGATCTGTTTAGTCTTACTGAACGATTGACTGAATTAATCATGCAAACCCATTTTAGTTGTAGGTATACTCAGCGTTCTTAACTGAATAGGATGGTAGAAAGAATATGTCTGATAGAACGTTTATCGAAGAGTTCGACCTTCTTTTGATCGCTAACCAAATCATCCAAGAGCACGATGATTACATCGAGGGGATGCGAGCAACAAGCGTAGAAGAAAAAGAAGGTGTTTTAGTTTTTAAAGGTGAATACTTCCTTGATGACAAAGGTTTACCAACTTCAAATACGACTGCAGTATTCAATATGTTCAAATACTTAGCGCATCACCTTTCTAAGGAATTTACGCTGGTTAAATAGTATTGGGAAACAAAAAAGCCAGAGTGTTATTCACTCTGGCTTTCCTGTTTTAGGTCAGAATATTTAGCAACTTAAAGCCTTAAGTTTGTCGAAGTAGTCAGGGAACGTTTTCGACGTACACTTTGGATCGTTAATCGTCACAGGCGTATCACTAAGTGCCACCAGCGAAAAACACATCGCCATACGATGATCATCGTAAGTATCAATCGCTGCATGCTTTAACTGAGAAACAGGTTTGACGATGATGTAGTCTTCCCCTTCTTCCACTTCCGCACCAACTTTACGTAACTCAGTCGCCATAGCTGACAAACGGTCTGTTTCTTTTACACGCCAGTTATAAACGTTACGAATAGCGGTAGTGCCTTCGGCAAATAACGCTGTTGTCGCGATGGTCATTGCAGCATCAGGGATATGGTTGTAATCCATATCAATGCCTTTTAATTGACCAACACGTGAAATTACGTAGTCATCACCCCATTCAATTTCTGCACCCATTTTTTCAAGCGCATCAGCAAATTGAATATCACCTTGAATGCTGTTTTTACCGATACCCGTTACTTTAACTTCTCCTCCTTTGATGGCTGCCGCCGCCAAGAAGTAAGAAGCAGAAGACGCGTCACCTTCAACCAAGAAATCACCTGGAGCGATGTATTGCTGACCGGCTGGAATCACAAACTCTTGATAGTCGTTGTTGATCACATCGACCCCAAACTGCTTCATAATATGCAGGGTGATATCGATATAAGGCTTAGAAACCAAATCGCCTTCGATGTTGATGCGAATTTCACCTTCAGCCAATGGCGCAGACATTAAGAAAGCGGTCAAGAACTGACTTGAAATGGACCCATCGATAGAAACTGTACCTGCTTTTAGGCCAGTACCAATTATTTTGAGAGGTGGAAAGTTCTCGTTTTCCATGTACTCAACGTTCGCACCAGCATCTTTCAGTGCCGTGACAAGGTGACCAATTGGACGCTCTTTCATACGAGGTTCGCCCGTCAGTACATACTCCCCTTCTCCAAGACAAAGAGCCGCAGCTAATGGTCGCATCGCAGTGCCAGCATTGCCGAGAAATAACTCTACCGGCTCTGAGACAGAAAACGGACGCCCAAGGCCTTCAACGAGACATTCTGTTTTATCTTCGGAAAGTTGGTATTGAACGCCTAGTTTAGTCAGCGCATTCAGCATATGACGAATATCATCACTGTCGAGGAGATTAGTAAGGCGAGTTCTGCCTTTAGCAAGAGCAGCAAGTAAAAGAGCTCGATTAGAAACGCTTTTAGAGCCAGGAAGGTTCACTTCCCCTTGAATTTTATTGATAGGTTGTAACGTTAGGCTTTCCATTAAAAGTTGATAATCCTTTGTGCCCTCAACATACGATTTTTATGAGGGCTAAACAATTCTTCGTGAATTCAGACTACCCAAAAAAACACGACAAAACCAGAGTAAATCGGCGCTAATTTATGAATATCCTCAAGTAGCCTAAAGATACAGAATTAAAGGCATTGCCAGCGATGTAAATCAGAGCGAAAGAAGCACGGCGAAACAGCAAACTATTTCGACTTTATTTGACTATAAGCCAGCCCGACTGTACATGCCTGATTAGGCTTCGTTAGACTAAAACAACCTAGGGTTAATAAGTGATATCAACCCTGACTCCATCATCAAAATATAAAATACGAACTTCATCCCCTCGACTAAATAACATATTTTTATCAACATCTTGGATGACATTAATTAGCTTATCACCCTTCACTTTGATGAGTAGCTCAACTAACTTATATTCAACCGTGTATTGGTAATTACTTTGGTTTTGAGCAACTGCGGCACCAGCAAGCGCACCCACTGCCGTCGCGACTTCTCTTCCCGTACCGCCACCAAATTGATTACCGACTAAACCACCGATAGTGGCACCAAGTAGTGTCTTCCAACCGTTACTTTTCGATTGAACAACCTCTTGTTGAGTAATATAACGGACAGAGTCAATCTTCCCGTAAACTACTTCATTAACTGGCTTGGCAACATTTCTTTCATAGGCTGCGTTGGCGACAAGTGGTAAAAACAGTATGATCCCAAGCCATACTTTTACGATATTTCTTAACCAGGTCATCATAAACTCCTCTGACTCCAATGTTGGTAACGACTTCTTATGGCTATTTATTTAACTGAACTCGATGAAACGTTCAACTTTCCCTCACCCTATAAAGCACTCAGCGACCCCAATGGTTTGCTGGCTTTTGGTGGTGACTTAAACCCCATGAGAATCCTCAATGGTTACTATCAAGGCATTTTCCCTTGGTATGGTCCTGGTGAACCTATTTTATGGTGGAGCCCTTCTCCGCGCGCCGTGTTTGACCCATTACAGTTTAAGCCATCTAAAAGTCTCAAAAAATTTCAGCGTAAACATAACTATAAAGTAACACTCAATTTCGCGACAGAAGAAGTGATTAGACTATGTTCTTCAACACGCCCTGCAGAGGAAACATGGCTCAACGAGGAAATGCAAGCTTCCTACATTGAGTTAGCCAAACTTGGTCACTGTCACTCTGTAGAAGTATGGCATGACAACAACCTGATTGGCGGACTATATGGCATTTGCGTGGGCCAACTTTTTTGCGGAGAGTCGATGTTTAGTCTAAAAGATAACGCATCCAAAATTGCATTGTGGTACTTATGCAACCATTTGGCGTCAAAGCAAGGTCAATTAATCGATTGCCAAGTTATGAATTCTCACTTGGCATCACTTGGCGCATTTGAACTTGAGCGTGACGAATTTATGCAAAAACTACTATCTTTAAGAGAAAAGCAAACACTATTTGATGCCTATCAGCCCCAAGTTTTGCAGGATTCAGTATGAGTACGGATATACAACATATTCGAATAGGGTTGACGAATAATCACCCTTGTAGTTATTTGCCTGAACGGCAAGAGCGGGTTGCGGTGGCGCTTGATGAAAGGCTGCATACTGAAGAAAATTACCAGTTGCTCATGGCTAACGGTTTTCGTCGTAGCGGAGATACCATATATAAACCGCATTGCGAGCATTGCACCGCTTGCCAGCCAATTCGAGTCTCGATTCCAGACGTTAGACTATCAAAAAGTCAGAAGAGGCTGCTTAATAAAGCACAGTCTTTACGCTGGGAAATGAAACCTGAAATGGATGAGGAATGGTTTGAGCTTTACAGTCGGTACATCTGCAAACGGCATAAAAACGGCACTATGTACCCACCAAAGCGTGATGAGTTTGCTCGATTTGCTCAAACCAGCTGGCTGACAACGTCGTTTTTACACATTTACGATGAATCAGATCAATTGCTCGCCATTGCAGTGACAGATTTGATGCCACAATGCTCGAGTGCTTTTTATACTTTCTTTGACCCTGACTACGAGTTATCTCTTGGGACATTAGCGGTGCTTTATCAAATTAAATACTGCCAAGAAAACAAACAACAGTGGCTATATTTGGGATATCAGATTGATGAGTGCCCAGCAATGAGCTACAAAACACGCTTTCAACGCCACCAAAGGCTAGTAAATCAGCGTTGGCGAGGGTAGAATACGCCTCAACTTTACATAATTACTATTTAGCGGCAGAATATAGCCCGCTAATATTGCCTAATTTCTAAAGAGGATTAAATGGCTAAAGAAGACGTAATCGAGATGCAAGGCACAGTCCTTGACACTCTACCAAACACTATGTTCCGTGTTGAACTTGAAAACGGTCACGTTGTGACTGCTCACATCTCTGGCAAGATGCGTAAGAACTACATCCGTATCCTAACGGGTGACAAAGTAACTGTAGAGATGACTCCATACGACCTGTCAAAAGGCCGCATCGTCTTCCGCGCTCGTTAATCTCTGATTTTCGGATGCAATAAAAAACGGAGCAAGCTGCTCCGTTTTTTATTGCACAATTTTTTCCGATTTAGTTCAGATAAAAAAGCGCACGATCTTCTCGTGCGCTTTTGCGTTTGTTACCGACTAACGATTAATGCATCGCTGTCTCTTTCTCACTTAAGTATTCAAACTCAAGCGTATCGTTGACCAGCGTTACTTTCACTGTACCGCCGTCAACTAAAGATCCAAACAACAGTTCGTTAGCCAAAGGCTTCTTAAGCTGTTCTTGGATAACACGCCCCATTGGGCGAGCCCCCATAGCTTTGTCATAACCTTTATGTGCTAACCAATGGCGAGCGTCTTGCGATACTTCCATTGAAACTCCTCTCGCATCAAGTTGCACTTGCAGTTCAACAATGAACTTATCAACCACTTGATGGATAACGCTTTCATCAAGGCTGTTAAACCAGATGATGTTATCAAGACGGTTACGGAACTCAGGAGTAAACACCTTCTTAATTTCCGCCATTGCATCGTGACTGTTGTCTTGTTGAATCAAACCAATTGATTTCTTCTCGGTTTCCGCCACACCTGCGTTAGTTGTCATAACAAGAATGACATTACGGAAGTCTGCTTTGCGACCATTGTTGTCCGTTAGCGTACCGTTATCCATGACTTGCAACAACAGGTTAAAGATATCAGGGTGCGCTTTTTCAATCTCATCAAGTAATACGACTGAGTGTGGGTGCTTAATAACAGCATCGGTTAGCAAACCACCTTGGTCATAACCGACATAACCAGGAGGCGCACCAATTAAGCGACTTACGGAGTGACGCTCACCATACTCAGACATATCAAAACGAAGTAGCTCGATACCTAGAAGCTTAGATAACTGCACCGTCACCTCTGTTTTACCAACCCCTGTTGGGCCTGCAAACAAGAATGAACCAACAGGTTTGTTGTCTACACCTAAACCTGCACGTGTCAGCTTGATCGCCTCGGATAATGCATCAATCGCATTATCTTGACCGAATACCAACATCTTCATTTTGCTATCTAAGTTTTTCAAAATGTCTTTATCTGAAGAAGAAACCGACTTCTCTGGAATTCGCGCCATTTTGGCAACCATTGATTCGATATCAGCCACTCCGACCGTTTTTTTACGACGGCTTGCAGGAGCAAGACGACTACGAGCACCAGCTTCATCAATGACATCAATGGCCTTATCTGGTAGATGGCGTTCATTAATGTATTTAGCCGACAGTTCTACCGCGGCACGCAGTGCTTTATTGGTATAACGTACTTCATGGTGAGCTTCGTACTTCGGCTTCAAGCCCATCAAGATTTTAGTTGTATCATCCAATGAGGGCTCTACAACGTCTATCTTTTGGAAGCGGCGAGACAACGCACGCTCTTTCTCGAAAATGTTGCTGTATTCTTGGTATGTCGTCGAACCAATACAACGCAACTTACCGCTACTTAAAAGAGGCTTAATAAGATTTGCTGCATCGACTTGACCACCAGATGCCGCGCCTGCACCGATGATGGTATGTATTTCATCGATGAACAAAATGGCATCTTCTTCTTTTTCAAGTTGTTTCAAAATCGCCTTGAAGCGCTTTTCAAAATCACCGCGATATTTGGTACCAGCGAGCAAAGAACCAATATCTAGTGAATAAATCACGCTGTTTTGAATAACCTCAGGGACCTGCCCTTCGACAATTCGCCATGCAAGACCTTCCGCAATGGCTGTTTTACCAACCCCTGCCTCACCCACTAGTAGTGGATTATTCTTGCGGCGTCGACAAAGTACCTGAATAGTGCGCTCTAACTCTTTATCACGTCCAATGAGTGGGTCGATGTTTCCATCTTTAGCGACTTGATTAAGATTCGTCGCAAAGCTTTCTAGGCGTTCTTCAGAATTAGGCTCTTCAACACTTTCTGAGCTAAACGAGTCTGATGATGAATCCTCACCTGCACCTGATGCTTTAGTAATACCGTGGGAGATGAAGTTAACAATATCTAATCGGGAGATGTCATTTTTCTTCAGTAAGTAAGCGGCATGCGACTCTTGTTCACTGAAGATAGCAACAAGCACGTTGGCGCCTGTTACTTCATTACGACCAGACGACTGTACATGAAAGACGGCGCGTTGTAGTACACGTTGAAAACTCAAAGTCGGCTGCGTTTCACGCGTCTCATCACTATCTGGGATAAGAGGCGTAGTTTGATCGATGAAAATATCGAGTTCGTTGCGTAAAGCGTCAAGATCCGCCTTACAAGCTAGAAGGGCTTCCTTAGCTGCATCATTTTCCAACAATGCAAGTAGGAGGTGTTCGACAGTCATAAACTCGTGGCGTTTGTCGCGCGCCCGAGCAAATGCACCGTTAAGGCTTGACTCTAGTTCTTTATTTAGCATAAGTACCTCCCGAAAAAACAACTGGGGTTGTTCGAGCAAGTCTTCTTTGTTTACGCTTGCTCCATAGTGCAAAGTAGCGGATGTTCATTTTCCCTTGCGTACATCGTAACTTGCGCTACTTTTGTTTCGGCAATTTCTGCGCTGTATGTGCCGCAGATTGCCTTTCCTTCATAGTGGACCTGAAGCATGATTTGAGTTGCTTTATCAATATCATGTGAGAAAAATCGCTCAAGCACCTCTATGACGAAATCCATAGGTGTATAGTCATCATTATTGAGTACGACATTGTACAGCTTAGGTGGCTGGACTTTCGTACTTTCTCGCTCCAGAAGATCAGAGTCCGGAGTGACCCATTCAAAATTTTTACTCATGGCAATCTAAAGATATCGTATCAAAGGGTTGATGTTTTCGACCTATAAAAACAATCTACCACAAGCATGCAGCGCGGTGTAGTGAGTTATGGCACCGAATTCGATCTTTGATCGATAAAAGTTGCTACCTAATATAGAGACTAATGCACGTCTTGATACGGCGCAAATAAAAGATGCTTGTCGATAAGTTACACATTTTTTCTTATAAAAGAACTTTCTATTTATTGCTCTCGGACTATTGCAAACCACCCCATCATCTTCTATCTGGATCACACTTCCTCATTGAGAATACGGTAATTATCACGAAAACTTCATTTTTTATTCAGTCAGAGGATTCTTCTCCCATAAGCAACACGGACAGTATGGCTTTTTCAGTATGAGCCACTTCATAGGCAAATTGACTAAACTTCTGCGTATATACGAAAAACTGTTTGCAAATTTGTTAATCTCAAAAGTGATTTGTTTTCAATTATGTTTCTGTTTGTTGCTCACTGCTATTGACTGTCGAAATTCATTGACTACAGTGGAAAGTGTCGATGCATAAATCATCATTTTGAAACCTCTCTTCTTTAAGTGGTTTGATGAATGTGACTTATCATTGATTTGACGTTTGTTGGCATTCGCTGACAATGGTAGTACCAAGTTAAAGGTATAACTTGGTTGCAGTAACAACATCAGTAAAAAATGCATGAGGGATGTAAAGCATGGCTACAGGTACAGTAAAGTGGTTTAACAATGCCAAAGGATTTGGGTTTATTTGTTCAGATGAAGAAGAGGGAGATATCTTTGCCCACTACTCAACTATCCAGATGGACGGTTATCGTACACTGAAAGCAGGCCAACAAGTCTCTTACGAGATTGAAAAAGGTCCCAAAGGCTGTCACGCGAGTAGCGTCGTGCCTCTTGAAGGCCAAGCCAAATAATTAGAGCGCTGTCGAAATATAAAAATATTGCTCTCGAAACGCCACGTTGATGTTTTGAAGAGAAAAATAAACCCGCCAAGATAGCGGGTTTCTTACTATTTAGAGCACGTGTTACAAAAGGAACACTTACAGCGCACTTACAGGATAGGAAACACGCCGAAAACGACGTGTTTTTACACTAACTTACTTGTTAATGATTGCGTTAAAGGTTTCGCTTGGACGCATCAATTTAGAAACCAATGCATCGTCTAGTAAGTAGTAACCTCCTAGCTCACCTTTCACGCCTTGCGCATTATTTAGCTCAGCAACGATCGTTTCTTCCTGCTCTGACAGCGCTTTTGCAATTGGTGCAAATTCAGCAGCAAGATCCGCATCATCCGTTTGCTCTGAAAGCGCTTTCGCCCAGTAAAGTGCAAGATAGAAGTGGCTTCCACGGTTATCTAGCTCACCCACTTTGCGTGACGGAGATTTGTTGGTGTCTAAAAACTCACCGGTCGCTTTATCTAGTGTATCTGCTAGAACCTGAGCCTTAGGATTGTTTGTCGCTACACTTAAATGCTCTAACGAAGCTGCAAGCGCTAGGAACTCGCCCAAAGAATCCCAACGAAGGTGATTCTCTTTTTCTACTTGTTGAACGTGCTTAGGAGCAGAACCACCAGCGCCTGTTTCAAATAGACCACCACCATTCATCAATGGAACAATAGATAGCATCTTAGCAGACGTACCTAACTCTAGAATTGGGAACAAGTCTGTTAGGTAGTCACGAAGAACATTACCTGTAACAGAGATAGTATCTAGGCCCGCTTTCATACGCTCTAGTGAGTACTTACAAGCTTCAACAGGAGATAGGATCTTAATCTCTAGACCGTCAGTATCGTGATCTGGTAGGTAGGCGTTTACTTTCTTGATGAGCTCAGCATCGTGCGCGCGGTTTTCATCTAGCCAGAATACAGCTGGAACACCTGTTGCACGTGCGCGAGTCACTGCTAGTTTAACCCAATCTTGGATTGGTGCGTCTTTAACCTGACACATACGGAAGATATCACCTTCTTCAACCGCTTGCTCTAACAGTACGTTACCTGAAGCATCAACAACGCGAACAGTACCCGCAGCGTCTAGAATGAATGTCTTGTCGTGAGAACCATACTCTTCAGCTTTCTGAGCCATTAGACCAACGTTAGGTACGCTACCCATAGTGGTTGGATCAAATGCGCCGTGCTCTTTACAGAAATCAATAACCGCTTGGTAAATACCTGCGTAGCTACGATCTGGAATCATCGCTTTGGTGTCTTTTTGTTTACCATCTGGTCCCCACATTTGACCCGAAGAGCGAAGCATTGCTGGCATAGAAGCATCTACAATAATGTCACTTGGTACATGTAAGTTTGTGATACCACGATCAGAGTCAACCATCGCAAGTTCTGGTTGAGTTTGGTAAACCGCTTGAATGGCCGCTTCAATTTCTGCTTTTTGCGCTTCAGGTAGAGACTCAATTTTTGAGTAAACATCACCGATGCCATTGTTTACATCAACGCCTAGCTCTTCAAACAGCTTACCGTACTTATCGAAAACGTCTTTGTAGTAAACTTTTACTGCATGGCCGAAGATGACAGGGTCAGAAACTTTCATCATCGTCGCTTTCATATGAAGAGACAGCAGCACGTCTTGTGCTTTCGCTTCAGCAATCTCTTTCTCGAAAAATTCAACCAACGCCTTCTTCTTCATTACTGAAGTATCAATGACTTCTTTATCTAGTAATGGGAACGCAGACTTAAGCTCTTTAACTGTACCATCATTACCGACAAACTCGATTTTGACCTCTGTTGCACCAGAGATAGTTGTAGACTTTTCGCTACCAAAGAAGTCATTGTCTGACATGCTCGCAACATGAGACTTAGATTCTGCTGACCATGCACCCATTGAGTGTGGGTTTTTCTTCGCGTAGTTCTTAACCGAAGTCGGAGCACGACGGTCTGAGTTACCTTCACGAAGTACTGGGTTAACCGCACTACCTTTGATTTTGTCGTAAGCCGCTTTAATCGCTTTCTCTTCGTACGTGCTCGGCTCTTCTGGGTAGTTTGGTAAATCGTAACCTTTCGCCTGAAGCTCTTTAATCGCCGCTTTAAGCTGAGGAACTGAAGCTGAAATGTTAGGTAGCTTGATGATATTTGCTTCTGGAGTTTGAGCTAGTTCACCAAGCTCAGTCAACGCATCGCCAATGCGCTGTTCTTCTTTTAGATGCTCTGGGAAGTTAGCGATAATTCGACCTGCTAGTGAAATATCACGAGTATCTACATTGATGCCAGACGATGCTGTGAATGATTGAATGATTGGTAGTAATGAATAAGTTGCTAGCGCCGGCGCTTCATCAGTGATGGTGTAGATAATTGTAGGTTTTTCTGTAGGCATGAAATTTCCCTATTTTTTAATCAACTTGTTGGCTGATCAACTCAGCGTCTGAGTTGGTTTAATTGACGCATTGCTGCACGTTAGCAGTACATGTCTCCTCACTAACGCCACATGCGGTTCGCACTCTTTGTTGTAGTTTGAAGCTCTAAGCTCTGAATCCATGAGTGCACTGATATAATTAAACAAATAACACGAATTAGTCTATCATTCTGTGCGCGTTTGTTAGTTTTAGGCGCGCAAATCATATCCGATCATGAGAAAACTTAAAACTTTCAAACACAGTTCATTTACATTTTTGCAGGGTAGTTAACATGTCATCTCGTACAGGTCAGGAAAAAGGTCGCAGTCGTAACCAGTCTAAAACGGGCCATTTTAAACACTCAGGAGCTCGCAATGGCTCGAAGACTCGTACTCAGCAAGACCGCCGCCCTAATCGCCCAACAAAAAGCCAAAAGCCAAAAGTGGCCCCTAAAGATCGTAAAGTCATTATTTTCAATAAGCCTTACGATACGCTCAGTCAATTTACCGATGGCGATGGTCGCAAAACGTTAGCGGACTATATCCCAATCAAAAATGTCTATGCGGCTGGCCGATTGGACCGAGACAGCGAAGGTTTGATGGTACTCACTAACGATGGCATCTTGCAGGCGAAGCTAACGCAGCCAAAGTCAAAATCGCCGAAGACTTATTGGGTTCAAGTTGATGGCGCTCCTCAGGAGCAAGATCTTGAAAAATTGAGAAAGGGAGTAGAGCTAAAAGATGGTATGACTCTACCAGCCGAAGTTGAAGTTATTCCAGAACCACAAGTCTGGGACAGAACGCCTCCGGTCCGTTTTCGCGCAAATATCCCTACCACTTGGTTAGCCATTACCATTATTGAAGGAAGAAATCGTCAGGTGCGTCGCATGACTGCGCACATTGGCTTCCCTACTTTGCGCCTCATTCGTCATTCGATGGGTGATATCGTCCTTAACGACCTAATGCCTGGTGAATGGAGAGAAATCTCTCTCTAACAAGCAGAAAAGATAAAAGCAGGCTTAAAGCCTGCTTTTTAGATTCATACTTTTTCAGTTAAGCCCTATCTAATGAACTAAGGGATTACTGCTCAGCAAGCCAGTTTTTAAAGGCCTCTTTTTCCGCCGGAGACGCTTTCTGGTACATCGTCTTTAATACATCAACCATTGGGCTGTCGTTTGATGCGGCTGTTGAACGGGTATCACTAGTCTCAACTAGAGGCTCGATATCACTTACTGATTGTTGATGCTGATTCACAGTTACATAACTAACGGCAACACTCGCGATACCGCCAGCAATATTGTAGTTGCGAGATTCTTGAGGGTAATTACGACCAATTTGAACACCATCTGACTCTAATACATCTTCGACCAAAGCAATAGGTTGGCCTTTGGTATCCAGTAATTGCCAATTTAGAGGCGAGATGTTGTTTTGCGCTTGGCGAAGAGTTTTAAACTCTGGCAGTTCAAACGTTAGCTTTTCGTTTTCAGCATCAAATTTAGCAACGATTACATCACTGTAAACCGTCTTAAGGTTTTCGTTAATTTCGAATGTAGGTTGATATTTGAAGACAATTTGATTCGTTCCGTCAGGTAGTTCGATTGTCTTCTCACTAGAAAAAAGACCACCTTCTAGATCTGGCTTCTCCATGTTGACGGCCAATAACTTCACGTCTTCTGGAACCACTAAAGTCGTTGCAGCGTAGAGGTTTGTACTGGCAAAAATAGACAGTGCCATTGCCACTTTTAATGATAACTGCATAGAATTTTTCATCCTTATCTTCATAGTAAAAGACCCAGCATATAGCTGGGTCTTACAATATCAAACTGGGTATTGATTACCAGTAGAAACGAGCACCAACACCGAAGTTAGTTGCGTCGTCTGTGTCTTTGTTGTCGAAGTCAGTACCTTCGAAAGTGTAACCCGCTTCTGCGAATACACGTGCCCATTTAGAGAACTTGTATTCAACACCAGCGTAGAACCAAGAAGAGTCTGCGTCTACTTTACCTGCTTCGTCAGTAGACTGAGCTAGGTACTCGTAACCAGAGTATAGAGTTGTTTTAGGAGCAACAGCGAACATACCAGCTACAACGATGTAGTGTGAATCAACTGTTGATTTACCTAGCTTATCTTCGTTTTCGTTGTAGTAGTACGTAGCACCTAGAGTGTGCTCGTTTAGTGCGTACTCAGCAGTTACTTCAAAAGATAGGTTTTCGTTATCAGTACGCTCTGTGTGAGAAACTGTTTGCTCTACACCATTAAGAACTAGTTTTTTCTCTTTAGTTACGTTGATGTCGTTGTTCGCAGTAAGTACACCAGCGTGTAGAGATAGGTCGTTGAAAGATTTACCAACGAATACTTCTAGTACTTCTTCGTTAGAATCTTTTTCGCCTAGCGCGTAACCAGCTTTTAGCCAGAACGCGTCATTTTCGTAAGCGTATTTGATTTGAGAATCGTTGTTCCAAG
The DNA here is from genome assembly GCF_030248655.1 of Vibrio sp. D431a. Lineage (NCBI taxonomy): Bacteria > Pseudomonadati > Pseudomonadota > Gammaproteobacteria > Vibrionales > Vibrionaceae > Vibrio > Vibrio sp. D431a. Next base: position 411,664 of record NZ_JAHGAP010000009.1, read on the forward strand.
CGTGACCGTATGCAGTTTCCGCTGCGTTACCACCGAAGAAGTAAGAGTAATCTGCGAAGTATACGTCATCAGCCCAAGTACCTTCTTTACCGAAGCGAAGAGTACCCATATCACCCATATCAAAACCGATGATGTGGCGACGTACGTATACAGAGTCATCTGTACGCTCGCTTGAATCAGCACCTGCGTCGTAGTTGTCACCTAGAGCAACACCGATTTCAACTTCACCCAGAACTTTTAGGCTTTCGTCAACAACGTAAACCGCGTTCACACCAGTACGAGAAGAGCTAGTGTTTAGCTCTGCTGTGTGATCAGTTTTTTCTGTGAATAGAAGAGTTGGACGTAGCTGACCGTAGAAATCTACAGAACCTTCTTCAGATTTGAATACTTCAGCTGCGTTCACTGAAGTTGCAGACGCAACTACAGCTAGTGCTAATAGAGTTTTTTTCATAATTAATCCACTGCCTTTTCTTAGTTCGGGATATCCTTGTCCGGTTCCCTTTTTTTATATGTTTGAGGTAGAGCGTTAACAAAACGTTATACAGCACCTCCTCAAAATCTGGAGCTAAGAGTGCAAAAGATTATTCTGGCTGTCAAATTTTCTAAATACCAATGTAAAAAAAACAAAATACCATTATAAAACAACAACTTGATAAGTTTACCTTTATTTATTCGACGAACATCTAACCAATCTCCATTATTATTTGTAATTTACAAAATTATTAACAAATGGTTTTTTAATCCAATAAGTAAATTTAAAAAAACAAAAAAAAGAATAAAAACCCACAAATCAGACCAAGTTGGAGTTTTATATTTTTCATATAATGAAATTAATTTCATTAAGATAAGGTTCAATATTTTTTTGTGAAGGAGATCTACATTCCTTATAAAAGCATTCCGTTTTGTGAACTACTGTACAACTAGTGATGTGTGCTACTATTCGCCTCCAACGCATTTGAGGCCCGTATGCTGACCAGTAACATTCAAAAATCGATTCGTAATAGCTATCAAAACCTTCAAGATCAACTTGATAACTTTGTGCCTAGAAGAGCACAAAACTACCTTGTTGCAGAGATTGCAAAAACGCTGTGCGGTCAGTATCACAAATCTAACCGAATACTCGTTGCAGAAGCAGGGACTGGAATTGGTAAATCGCTCTCCTATCTAATGGCGACCATTCCCGTGGCTGTACATAACAATAGAAAAGTGGTTATCTCAACGGCGACCGTCGCTCTGCAAGAGCAGCTCATAAATAAAGACCTCCCTCTTTTTCGTCGGATTACCGACCGAGAGTTTTCTTTTATTTTGGCAAAAGGCCGTCAACGCTATTGTTGTGCAGAAAAGCTCGCTACTGCTAGCGGTGCTGATGGTGGCCAGTTAGCCATGTTTGAAACCAAACCTAAGCAAAAAGATATAGAGCTGTTAGAAACAATGCATCGCTCTCTTGCGCAAGGTAAATGGGACGGTGACCGTGATTCTTGGCCTAAACCCATCGACGATAAGCTTTGGCAACTGATTGTCAGTGATAAACACAGTTGCAATAACAGTTTACCAGGCCACCGCGGCTGCCCATTCCAAAAAGCGCGCTCAGAGTTGGATAAAAACGATGTCATCATTGCTAACCACTCTCTCGTCATGGCAGACGCAGATTTAGGTGGCGGCGTGATTTTACCTGAGCCAGAAAATACGATATACGTCTTCGACGAGGCACATCACTTACCTCACGTCGCTCGTGACCATGCTTCAGCATCTGCGAGTTTAAAAGGTGCGGCAGCATGGCTTGAGAAGTTAAATCAGTCGATTAGTAAGTTTTCATCACTCGCAGACGAGAAACGCGTAGCTCGATTTCGCAACGACCTTCAAGACGCGGTTCAGAACTTGATACCGGCACTGACTCAATTGCCCAAACAGTTCGACCCAGCTCAATTTGAAGAGGGTATCTACCGCTTCGAACACGGTGAACTACCTGAGTGGCTAGAGAACCAATCCAAAGAACTAAAACAGTTCAGTAAAAAAGCAAATCAGAGCGTGGCAAAAATTGCCGACCTTATTGCGGAAAGAGTAAAAGACGGGGAGCTTGCGACAAGGTTGGCTGAACCAGCGCTTGCAGAGCTCGGTTTCTACATTCAAAGGTTAGAAAACCTAGCGCAAGTATGGCATTTAATGGCTGAACCAACTCGTGAAAAAGGTGCGCCTTTAGCTCGCTGGTTAGAAACCCACCCCGATCGCGAGGGTGATTTCATTGTGAGTGTTTCGCCACTTGAAATTGGATGGCAACTCGACCAACAGATTTGGAGCAGATGTATTGGCGCCATTTTGGTTTCCGCAACGATGCGTGCATTAAACTCTTTCCATTACTTTTGCCATCAGGTTGGTATTGATGGAAAACCAGAATCAGGCACTCAGTTTTTAGCGCTTGCGTCACCATTCGATTACCAAAACCAGGCAGAATTGCTCATCCCTGCGATGAAATATGAACCACCAGCGCCTCAATTTACTGAATATCTTATCGAGATATTGCCTAAGTACTTGGAAGACAAGAAAGCCAACTTAGTATTATTCTCATCCTATTGGCAGATGAACCAAGTCGCGAAGGCACTCTCTTCGGAGTTCATAAAAAAAGGCTGGGCGTTGCAAGTTCAAGGTGAAAGCTCACGTCAAGAAATTCTAAAAAAACATAAAAAGTTAATAGCATCAAATAAAACCAGCGTCTTATTTGGTACTGGCAGTTTCTCTGAGGGGCTAGACTTACCTGGCGAATTACTTGAAAACTTGGTGATTACAAAAATTCCATTTGGCGTTCCAACCTCCCCTGTTGAGCAGGCTCATTCCGAATACATTGAGAAAAAAGGAGGAAACCCGTTTATGCAAATAACTGTACCAGACGCAAGCAAAAAGCTGATCCAGAGCGTAGGTCGCTTACTGCGTAAAGAGAGAGACTCTGGTAGAGTAACGATTCTTGATCGACGCCTAGTCACTAAGCGATACGGACAAGCCTTAATCGACTCACTACCTCCATTTAAACGTAAAATAGAATATTAGAAGAATCACCATTTATGGAAATGATTGAGCCAACCATGCTGTTGGTGTTGGCGCTTGTCGCTTTTGTCGCTGGATTTATTGATGCAGTTGCCGGTGGTGGTGGCATGCTTACCGTACCTGCTCTACTGTCGCTGGGCTTGCCGCCTCATATTGCACTAGGCACCAATAAACTTGCCGCTACCTTTGCTTCTTCTACTGCGGCATTTACGTACTACAAAAAACGTCTATTCAAGCCTCAATGCTGGCGGCGTGCATTCGTGGCGACACTCTTCGGAGCGACATTAGGTACGCTATTTGTAGATGCGATTAGTACGGATTGGCTGGAAAAAGGATTGCCGCTTGTTATTTTGGCGGCAGCGTTGTATACCGTTTTTCATAAAACGCCCCACTCTGCTCATCAAAGTCCAATACCCGAGCCTTGCCCAAAACTTCATAAAAAACAGTACATGCAAGGCTTATCCATAGGATTCTACGACGGACTCGCAGGGCCTGGAACTGGGGCTTTTTGGACAGTAAGTTCAATGGCGCTGTACCGACTGAATATCTTGCTCGCCTCTGGCTTAGCAAAAGCAATGAACTTTACCAGTAACTTTACCTCTTTGATCACTTTTGCATTCCTCGGACACATCAACTGGGTGCTAGGCTTAACAATGGGAGTATGTTTAATGGCTGGTGCTTTTGTTGGCGCGCACTCCGCTATTAGATTTGGTTCTAAATTCATTCGTCCTGTATTTGTTACTGTCGTCAGCATACTAGCCATTAAATTGGCTTATGACGCATGGTTTGTAGGTTTGTCATGAACATTTCTCAACTCCAGGAAAATCTAGAACAAATGGCGAAGCAAGCCGCTGTTCTTGACCGTCAAAGAGGCGAACATCATGTTCCGCTTTTTGATGAGCGTTTATTTGGTTGCCGCTCTCGCTTACTTACTCCTTGCGTAAAAGAAGCAAAAGCCACGCTGGATGCGATTGTGCGTGAGCAAAATGAAGGTAAGCTCACCGCTTTGCGTGCTGAGTACCTCACTGAACGGTTAGTGGCGCAAATCGGTGCAATTCAACGCGAGATTTCTACCACTAAAATTCGTAAGAATGAAATCAAACATAGCAGCTATTTCCGCAAGCCTATCAACGTGCTTTATCAGGAACTCGCTCAACACCAAGAGTGGGCAAGACGCTTGCGCGAGATGGTGTTAGAAAAAGAACGTGCTGTCGAAAGTGCTCCTAGTTTTATGCGTGCCGACGCTCAAAAAGTATTACTAGCAACCGAGCAACGTTTAGAGCGTTGTGAAGCAGCACTTCTTAAGCTAGAGAACCAAATTACACATAGGGAAAAACATCAATAATGGCTGACCAACCAACCTCGCCTTTAGATGACGCACCTGAAGAGATCAAACTGGCTGTCGATTTAATCTATTTGCTTGAGAGCAATGAGATAGATCCAGAAGTTGCGCTTAACGCTTTAAAGATCGTGCAAAACGACTTCGAAAACAAATTAAAAGCAAAGTAGCTCAGAGCGTTTCACTCCTCTCACCGAGACTCATTTTCAGTGCTCTTACACAATGATACTATTCATAAAAAGTACGCCCCAAAAGGATAAATAATGAAAGTAATCAGCTTTAACATCAATGGACTACGTGCGCGACTGCACCAACTCCAAGCGCTAATCGACAAACACCAACCTGATGTGATTGGTCTTCAGGAAATTAAAGTTCACGATGAAGCATTCCCGATTGAAGCTGTCGAAGCCATGGGCTACAAAGTGTATTTCCATGGTCAAAAAGCACATTACGGCGTAGCAATGCTTTGTAAGCAAGAGCCTCTACACGTACAAAAAGGGTTCCCGACGGATAACGAGGAACATCAAAAGCGCATGATCATGGCAACGTTTTTAAATGAAAACGGCGAAAAGGTCACTGTGCTAAACGGCTATTTCCCTCAAGGGGATAACATCAGCCACGAAACCAAATTCCCATACAAGCGCCAATTCTATAAAGATCTGATGACCTACCTAAACGATCATCACAATAACGACGAGCAATTGATTGTTATGGGTGACATCAACATCAGCCCTATTGATGCAGATATCGGTATCGGCGAGCCAAACCGTAAACGTTGGCTAAAAACAGGTAAATGTTCATTCCAACCTGAAGAGCGCGAATGGTTGAAAACCTTACTAGACTGGGGCTTTGTGGACACCTTCCGTAAGCTATACCCAGAGGTGAACGATCAATTTTCGTGGTTTGACTACCGTTCTCGCGGTTTTGATGATAACCGTGGCCTACGAATTGATGTCATTTTGGCAACCCCTTCTCTAGCGGAAAAGTGTATTGAATCTGGTATCGACTATGAGCTTCGTGGTATCGAGAAGCCTTCAGATCACGCACCAATCTGGTCAACATTTAAGTAATATATTGCAAAGCTATAAGCGAGACTCAACGCTAAGCTTAATCCAATAAAAAGGGAGACTCAGTCTCCCTTTTTCATACAAATTACCATTTAATCACTGATTCAGCGGCCAAACCGTTTGACCATCAACAGTTATCGGTGTTTGTGCAAATTCGTTCAGACAGTAGCCTGTATTACTACTTGCAAAGTAAGTGAGCAGCATCGGCGGTAGATTCAGCGCCACAACCTGCTGTTTCGCTTTTTCTGTGAACGAGAGCCCCCACATATCGAGATAGCTAGTCATATCTCGCTGAGAGATGTAGCTCAGAGCAATAAGCAACCAGTCGTTGTTCGAGATGCTATTTGCTTCTTCCCGAGAGTAGTTGGCAAAACCAATGCTCAATCGTCTCTCATCCCAAAGCGCGTCGTCCGATTTTAAGCGGTTAAACTCACGTTCAATCAGGTGCAAGCGCGCCAATAAATGCCAACCATTTTTAAGCACACCTTCATGCTGCGCCGCCATCATCATTTGAATGTAAACACGAGCGCCCCAACTCCAACTGGTTTGATTTTGCGCAGCCATGTATGCGTTTGGATCCGCTTGAGTTCGGCTAGCTTGCAATAATTCAAACTGGCCTTTGAAATCCAAGCTTTGGCAAGTTGAAACTTTTCCCGTATTCTGGAAGAAACGAGACTTACTGTAATACGAGTAGTAATTGGTCGTTGAATGCCCTTCCCAGCCTGAAAATCGGAATCGACCTTTTTCTAAACCATGACCAAGCTCATGTAAATCACCGTGACCGAGTGGGCTGAATGACCAGTAAGCATCGTAAGGGTTACCCGAACAACCATAACCACACGTCGCTTGGTCAGCGTTCATGTGCTTCACTATATCAATATTGGCGATTTCCCAACCTTGGTTTTGGGCGTATTGAATAATTTCAGGCACTTCATCTATGCCCGGCCCTTGGAAACCTGCCAGCACATGCGGGTAGTTGTGAACATATTCTTCTGTTGCAAGCGCCATTTCCGAAGGGGTAGACCACATTTCATCGTTGACCGACTCCAACATTTTGTCGCGCTTTGAGTGTACTTCAAACCCAGGAGTGATCAGCTCAGCCCAATCGAATAAATTGGCTTCTAACTGTTGAATAAAAGCGTCGTTGTCCTTCTCACTTCTCCAAACTGGATGCTGTGCCACATGATTAAATTTCAGTTCAACCGGAACATCATTTTTGTCAAAGTGAACCTGTACTGGACCACCATAAGGAGAAGTCAGCGTGATGGTTTCACCCGGCTTCACTTCATAGCCGAATGAAGTCAGCAGTTTTGGTCGCGTGTATCCATCTTTGCTGAACTCATGAGTTGCACCACTTCTTAAAGTGTTGATGACAATCTTAGTCGCCACATCATTGCTGTCATTACGCTTAACCGTAAAGGTTTCCCCAGGAAGCGCATACACACCAGCCGAACGGAAGTTACGCTTTGATTCCATATTAATCGTTGCACTGATTCTCTTTATGTCAGGGCTAAACTCACTACGGCTGAAGTTCCCCATATTTGGTTGTTTTGGGTTTACGCTTCGGCTGTTGTATTGCACGTAATCGGCAAAGTACGACTTTAGGAATTCGGTCATTTGGGTTGATTGTTTGTCCATCGGGAAGACAACCGTTTGACGATAATGATCAGCCAGCAATACCATGAGTTTTTCGTATTGGTAGCCGTTTTGATTAAACAAATCTACTTTTTGTTCATCAAGCTTTTGCAACCAATGGCGAATGCTGTTTGCCCCTGCATAAAATTGACTGTCCATATTCGCAGTGTCAGGGCAGGATTTGTCATCACACTTTGACAAGTCAACGTTGAAATTTTGAGATTCAAAACGAGACAACAGCGCTTGTTGTGTGATGACAGAGTCCGGCACAACGTTCATCAACGATGAAGGTTCCCAGTCGACCAAGCCTAACTTACGCCAATAGTTATCTCCCACATAATCAACATGGAATTTTTCCAAAATGTCTTGGCCAAGATCAGTTAGTCCTCCATCCCAATGCAGGTATAGAACAGGAATTTGGGCTTGCTCAGCGTATTCCAAAGCTTCGAGTACTGGTTTGTTGGTATCTCCAGATTGCAGATGCTGTGACAAGATCAATAAGTTTGGAGTATTGGTTTGCAAGCAGCTAAGTAGCTTCGAACCATCGCATAGGTTGGCCTCGTTAAACGCCAACTCTTGTGAAACATTGTCTTTCAGCCAATTCCGAGTCGCTTGCTCATCCGGAAAGTAATAAGACTGATCCATTTGCGCGATGACGACGTTTGAAGTAACTCCGCCCGACAACCAAGTGACCAGGTTACTTAACCATTTCGTCATCGCTGCGTTGGAAGAGTCGGGAAAACGTTGTGCCGTTCTAAATGGGTTACTACCTAATAGTGCGTAACGTTGACCATTAGACTTTTCCCCGGCAACGCCAATTGACAGAGCTTGATCTTTGTAACCGCTTGCCATGGCCTTATTGGTCATCAAGATGGTGTCGTTGAAGCCATACTGAGGTGCCAAGATCGCGGCATCATGGGTTGGATCCCAATAAAGACCTGAAAGGTTTTTCGCAATTGCAGATTTGATCGTATTCGACTGCATCTTGTGAGCTTCTACAACCTGACGACTTTTACGAATGAATTCGCTCGGGTCAGAAACGAGCAGTGCATTACCAGTTTCAAGAGCTTGTTGAACTGGAGCTGGCGTTGGTTTTACTTGAGCATTAGGTTGTGATTCTCCCTCTCCCCCACCACATCCTGTGGCTAAGGCGGCAATGCCCAACGATAGAATTGTTTTTTTCATTTTTACTTACTAAACAATGAGTTTACCGAATGTTAATGTAAGTTGATGAATAATAAGAAAGAGTCTTTTACATCGACTGGAAAAATAGGAATGAAGATAACAAAATTATCAAAAGCAATAGCACCCACTCCGATGCTATTGCCTCTATTGATAATTAGCTTAAAGGACGCAGATAAGCTAAGAAACGCTTCTCTGCCACTTTGAAACACCACAAGATCATAAACGTCAGTGCCATGTAGAACAGCCCCGCCGTCAGGAAAGACTCAAATGGTGCATAGTAGCGCGAGTTAACTAGACGCGCAGCACCAGTTAAATCCATGATGGTAACGATGCCCGCGACTGCACTTCCGTGCAGCATAAATATGACCTCGTTTGAATAAGCTGGTAATGCTCGACGCAATGCACTCGGCAAGATAATACGTCTGTATGTCATAAACTTACTCATGCCATATGCTTTCGCAGCTTCCACCTCACCTTTCGGCAAACCATTAATCGCACCACGAATAATTTCTGCGGTGTAAGCCGATGTATTAAGAATAAAAGCGACCAAAGCACAGAACCAAGCGTTCTCCCATAAGGTATCTTTCACAGGGAAAAACTGATCCATGCCGTAGTAAATCAAATACAGCTGAACCAATAGCGGCGTTCCACGGAAAAAGTAAATGAATCCCCAAGAAGGTAAGCTTAGAGCGTAATTAGTACTATTGCGTGCCACGGCTAATGGGATAGAGACACACAAGCCAATAACCAACGCTAATCCCACTAACCAAACTGTTGTCCAAAGTCCCTGAAGATAAGTTGGAAAGCTTTCAATAATCAAAGAAAAGTCCATAACTTACCTCGCATGAATACTGAACTTACGCTCAACAAGCTTGAGTAGCCCGGTCGAAACGCTGGTAAAAAATAGAAAGATGAGCGCGACAGCCATGTAAAAGGTGAACGGCATTTTGGTCGTACCTGCTGCCAATGAGCTCATTCTCACCATGTCATCCAGACCAATAATGGAAACTAACGCTGTGGTCTTAAGTAACACTAACCAGTTATTACCAAATCCAGGTAATGCATGACGAATCATCTGAGGAAGCAAGATTCTTCTAAACGATAAAGCTGAACTCATCCCATAAGCTTTCGCCGCTTCTAATTCACCCTTGTCCACCGCCATGATCGCTCCACGAAAAGTCTCCGCCATGTAGGCGCCAAAGATAAAACCAATCGTGAGTACACCAGCTATAAATGGGCTGACATCAATATAATCAGGTAAGTAAGACGTCCATTCATGGTTTGGATCACTCGAGGCAAACCACTCGTTGAGCGTTTCGTTGATGGAGTAAAGGCTGTTATTTAAAAGTATTTGTCCACCAAAGAAAATTAGCATCATCAGAACCAAATCTGGAATGCCGCGAATGACTGTGGTGTAAAGAGTGGCAATCGCCCTTGCCCATTTGTAAGGTGCTAACTTAGCTAATGCGCCAAGCATGCCTAAGACCATGGCGAGAATGAGTGAAAGCACTGCAACTTCTATTGTTACTAAAGCTCCTTTCAAAATCGAAGCTTCGTATCCTTGTAAATCTAGCATAGGTGAGTTCCTAATCCCTAAACTCAAAAAATCGACCGTTGACTACTTCTAGGAACAAGCCAACGGTCGCTTAATTACGGTTTATTCACCGTACACATCGTAGTTAAAGTATTTACCAGCAATTTCTTGGTAAACACCTTTCTCACGTAGTGAAATAATTGCTGCGTCGAGTTTCTTCGTCAGATCTTTGTCTTGTTTACGAACAGCGATACCCATACCTTCGCCAAACCATTTTGGATCGGTTAACGACGGTCCAACAAACTCATAAGCTTCGCCACCGGCTTTGTTGATCACACCCTCTTCTAGAGCAGAAGCATCACCTAAAACAGCAGCAATTCGACCATTTTCTAGATCAAGATACGCTTCATCAAAAGAGCCATAACGCACAATTTCAACATCATCGCCGTAGTTGTCAGTTAAGTACTTGTCATGTGTCGTCGCACGTTGCACGCCAATTTTGACATCTTTAAGATTATCAAAATCTAGACCCGCACCTTTCTTAGCGATAAATTTATTTGGAATTTGTGCGTACTTGCCAGTGAAATCGACTTTTTTCTTGCGCTCTTCAGTGATAGACATTGCTGCGATGATGGCATCGTACTTACGTGCAAGCAGAGAAGGAATAATACCATCCCAATCTTGAGCGACGATTTTGCACTTCACTTGCATCTCTTCACAGAGTGCATTTGCCATGTCTACGTCAAAGCCTTTTATTGAGCCATCAGTTTCTGTCCAGCTAAACGGAGGGTAAGCACCTTCGATACCAAAGCGAACTGTTTTCCATTCTTTCGCTTGGGCAACACCTGATACTGCTGTTGCAGCAATCGTTGCTGCTAATAACCACTTTTTCATTTCCATACTCCTGTGATTGCTATTTTATTTCGTTTTGTTTGTTGTGTTGGCTTAGGAGGCAATAGTCTGCCGCCTAACAAATATTAGTAAATGGATGAGATAAACTGCTGTAATCGTTCTGAATCCGGGTTTGTAAATAGCTTAGCTGGATTTCCCTGTTCTTCCACTAAGCCTTGATGTAAAAACATCACATGGTTTGATACGTCACGTGCAAACGCCATTTCGTGCGTGACCACCAGCATAGTTCGCCCTTCATCTGCCAAATCTCTCATTACCCCCAGAACTTCTCCTACAAGTTCTGGGTCAAGCGCAGAAGTTGGCTCGTCAAACAACATCACCTCTGGGTCAACTGCTAGCGCACGGGCAATAGCTGCACGTTGCTGCTGGCCGCCAGATAAGTGCCCAGGGTAATAATCTTTACGCTCATACAAGCCTACTTTCTTAAGCAAGACTTCTGCATTTTCAATCGCTTGAGCTTTTGGCACGCCTAAGACATGAACAGGCGCTTCAATCACGTTTTCTAGTACGGTTAGGTGAGACCAGAGGTTGAAACCTTGGAAAACCATTGCCAGGCGTGAGCGAATACGTTGGACTTGCTTTTCATTAGCAGGAACAGATTCACCTGCTCTGTTGTTCTTCATTTGGATTAATTCACCATTTACCCAAATTTCGCCCGCGGTAGGCGTTTCTAGCAAGTTGATACATCTGAGAAAGGTACTCTTACCTGAGCCGGAAGAGCCAATGATGGAGATAACATCTCCTTTGTGCGCGGCAAGTGAAATGCCTTTTAAAACTTCATTTTGTCCAAATGTTTTGTGCAGGTCTTTTATATCTAGCGCTGGTACATCATTCATGCGCCCTACTCCCTGTGTTTTTGTCACTGCAATTAAGGGACTCCGCCCTCTCTAATTCGGAACAAATTAGCACCGCCCCTTGAAACTTGCAACAAATTATTAACCTAAATAATTCGAATAGAAAGATACGATAGACAAATTAATATGCAATATATAGCAACATATTCTTCAAAAGTTGAATATTAAATATAAAAAAGCCCCTTTCAAAGGGGCTTAATAAATTTACAAAAGTGTTAATTGAAACCTATTCGAGGTCGCAATGAATTAATTAAAACGACTGACTACCAACGAGTTTGAAGTACGTAATGTCACTTCATTTTCTAAGCCTTCTTTTTCAGAAGTAATGATGCCATCTAGGTCTTCATCTAGTTCAGGCTCTGACGCTTCACCATTGGAGAAGAAGCTCATGAAAACTTTAGAATCAATATTACTATCTTCATTCACTACTAAAGCAGTGCGATTAAAATCGTCCGAAGCTGAAACTTTCAAACCGTTAACGGCCGATGTTGGGAAGTTGTAGTAATGCAATTCTGGAACAACAACAGAATCACTATCACTTGTTGTGAAAATGCGATGTGTGACTCTGTAGTCGCCTGAAGTTGCAAAGTAAGCGACACGAGTAAAGCCTTCAGTAGACGATGTTAAGCCCATGTCCAGATCAATCACGGAATCTGCACTTCCTTGCGCTGATACACTTGGTTTTGTGTTCGGCAGGTTATCAATATTTAAGTAAGCACTCGGATCAACGTCAATATCCCATCCGTCAGAGATCGTTTCGTTAAGTAGAGACTCCCAACCATTAACTTGATTCTCTGAGAACGCCATGTATACCCAAGTTTCTTTATTCGTTGCACTAGGGCGATTATATTCAACGGCCGTTTTATCCAGCTTCAACGCGTCATATGCAAAGCCGTTAGTAACAAAGCCAATGTTGAGCGAGTCGTAAGTATAGTCAGAAGACGAATAAATGTTTGACGTATTATCCGCTCTAACTAAGGCTATCTCACCAGTTCCCCACGAACCAATACCATATTGGTAAAGCGCTTTGTCGCTTGAACCTGATTCATACTGAAACAATGCCGTTGGTTCACCTTTAAGCCCCATCAGTTCATCAGTAGGCAACATATCAGGGTTCGGAGACGTGAAAATATCGGTTTGCGAGACAAAGTTGTAATCTCCGCCACCTGATTCAGCGTTTCGGTAATCTAAGTTAGTAAACTTATTGCTTGCTAAGTTACCGCCAGTAAAGCATTTGTTCAAAGAGTCTCGGTTTAGTGCAAAAGTAGCATTACGTAGTTTCTTATCTTGCAAGAACTCTTTTGAAAACGTGTTTACGCGAGCTTCTTTGCCGTTAAATTCTATTGCTTGAAACGTTACAAAGCCGCCGTCAGGGATATCTTCAAGATAAAACTTAAAGTTATCAGTGGTAGGTTTGATAATGTCTCCGGATCTTTTGCCATCGGCATCAGAGTAGTAACCGATAACATAGTTGGTCACTTGCTCTTTTGACGCTGCACTATAGGTTAAAACCGTTTTATCGCCGTTCAGCTCAGTTTTGTGGTCATATACAGTACAACCTTTCGTAGTTGCTTCACTTTCAGTCATTGTTGCTGGTATAGCAAAATCAAAAGTAAACGCAGTTTTCGGCGCTGCACCACCGCCACCGCCGCCACCGCCGCCACAACCGACCATTAACCCTGAGATGATTGCCACTAGTGGCAGTACTTTAAGCTGTTTCATGTCTTTTTCCTAAACTGAGCGGCAATGATTAGCCAAAAAATTGTCTTTGCTCTGTCCAAAGCAAGAATAAAGCCAGCTTTATATAATCATCGTGAATATTGACATTTAATCTGCATCTCGTGCAAAAGGACAAAAAGTTCTAATTTTATGCAACTTGTGTAATGAAATTACACAAGTTCTCCGCATCTCATTCGCATGCCAGAAACTTTCTGTAGTTTTATTTCACAACCATTCTTAAAGTGATCTAAATCAATCACCCTAAATGGCTATCTTGCTAGACTCCTGCCAAAAGATGAGGCTTTTTTTGTGCCTCAACACAATAAGTTATTAGCTATGCTTAGGCACAGTGTCGACGTGTAACAAATCTAATAATAGCTAGCATAAGCGTGCCGCAGGATGCGGACTAACACAATTGAATGAAGAATTCATAACTTTTAAATATATGAGGAATCTATGTCAGACGCAGTTAACAAAACGCACTCTGATTCAGATATCGAGACCAAGAGCTACCGTGAGCTTCATCGTCCAGCATCTGAGTTCGCAAGCCGTTCAGACTACCTAGACCACGAACTACAAATTATGAAGCCACGTCGTTTTGGCTTGAACTTGCCAGGTCGTGACTTCCGCTTTGAGCTTGAAGACCTTGTTCCAGCGCTTGCTGGTACTATCGGTATTATCGCAATGTACTCTGCGGTAATGATGTCTTGGGCTGAAGGTCTTACTGCAGCATGGGACCACGTAAACTTAGGCAAGGACTTTGCTATCGAAGTTGCGCGTGTAGAAATGCTCATCCCTGCACTTCTTTTCTGTGTACTTGCCTCTGGTTTTATTAACCCTAAAGCCAACCTAGCAGGCAACCACGGCCCAATGATCCCTCTTATTGGTACCATCGCTCTTGCTGGTGCTCACCCTCTTGCATTAGCAATTCTCATTGGTGTGTTTGGTTTGATTTTGAGCCTCTTAAAAGGTGGGTCAAAACTGGTTAACCTCACCTCTGAAGGTACGGCTGGTGGCCTTCTTATTTTCCTAGGTTTAACCGGAACCATGAGCCAAATTAACTCTATTCAAGCTTGGGCTGTTGGTTTGCAATCCGATACGGTTGCCGCTGGTAGCATGGGTTACATCGGTCTAATTGTTCTTGCGGTTACCATTGGCTTATACGCGTTCCTTGCTAAAGTGAACAAACGCTGGCTAGCGATCCCTGTTTGTGCCTTCACTGGGCTTGCAATCGCACTTGCTCTTGGCGCAGGCTTCGATATTAAATTCGTAACCGAGACAGGCCTTCCAAACCTAAATCCAATCTACTGGTGGGGTTCAACAGAAGAAGGTTGGATGCTTGGTCTTCCTAATATGGAACACTTCATCGCTTCTCTACCATTCGCCATTCTTGCGGTAGCAATGTGGTCACCTGACTTCTTGGGTCACCGTATCTTCCAAGAGATGAACTATCCACGTAAGAGTGAGAAAGTGCTGATGGACGTTGATGACACAATGACAATGTGTTCCGTTCGCCAAATGGTCGGTACTGCAGTGGGTGGTGGTAACATCACATCATCTTGGGGGACTTACATGATCCCTGCTGCAATCGCGAAACGCCCTATTCCTGCTGGCGCCATCTTACTAGGCTCTCTATGTATTATTGTTGCAATCCTTGGTTTTCCTATGGACGTTGCAGTATGGCCTCCAGTTATGCGCGTTGCTCTTCTCGTTGGTGTATCTCTACCACTGCTTGAAGCTGGCATGCAGATGGTGAAGGACTCGAAAGACTCACAAGCAGCAGGTATCTGTATCTTTGGTTCTGCCGTTGTTAACCCAGTTCTAGCTTGGGCACTAACTATGCTTTTAGATAACAACGGTTTAATTGGAGATAAAGAGCGCGCGTCTCGCCTATCATTTGTAGACAAGATTGTGATCCCAGTAAGCGTACTTGTTATCTGTTTAGTTGCTATGCTTGCGGTTGGTATGCTTGAAGGCCAGTATGGCATCCAAGCTTGGCTATAAGCTAGCAGTCCAGAAATTTGTGGGTAGCGCTCGTCGCTACCCCATTTTTATCGAGATTTTTGAGGATTTATTGATTTAGTTTAAGGTTTGCAAAAAAATTTTAGTTTAACCTCTAACTGTTGCTTAAAAAGAGAAACGTTAAAACTAGTGACAATATTTATAGTTTTGTAAATCGAATACGTAAATTTAAGACTATAAATATTGTTATTCATAAGAGTGTACTGTTCCCCTCTTTTATCTGGGGATAGCTGGCTCAACGGCGAAGCAGTACGTATTTTTTTCTACTAAAAAGGTAGGTATGTCATGGCAGAGCAATTTGCTAAAGCTTGGGAAGGTTTTGCTGCAGGCGACTGGCAAAACGAAGTAAACGTTCGTGATTTCATTCAGAAGAACTACACTCCGTACGAAGGCGACGAATCTTTCCTAGTTTCTGAAGGTACTGAAGCGACTAACAAGCTTTGGGCTAAGGTAATGGAAGGCATCAAACAAGAGAACGCGACTCACGCTCCTGTTGATTTTGATACTTCAGTTATCTCTACCATCACTGCTCACGATGCAGGCTACATCGAAAAAGACCTAGAAACTATCGTAGGTCTTCAAACTGACGCTCCTCTAAAACGTGCGATCATCCCTAACGGTGGTATCCGCATGGTTGAAGGTTCATGCAAAGCCTACGACCGCGAGCTAGACCCACAAGTTAAAAAAATCTACACAGAATACCGTAAAACTCACAACCAAGGCGTTTTCGATATCTACACTCCTCAAATCATGGCGTGTCGTAAATCTGGCGTACTGACTGGTCTTCCAGATGCATACGGTCGTGGTCGTATCATCGGTGACTACCGTCGTGTTGCTCTATACGGTATTGACTTCCTAATGAAGGATAAATTCGCGCAGTTCTCTTCTCTACAAGAGCGTTTTGAGAACGGCGAAGACCTACAAATGACAATGCAGCTTCGTGAAGAGATCGCAGAGCAACACCGTGCTCTAGGTCAAATCAAAGAAATGGCTGCAAAATACGGTTGTGATATTTCTCGTCCTGCTGAAACTGCGCAAGAAGCTATTCAGTGGACTTACTTCGGTTACCTAGCTGCTGTTAAGTCTCAAAACGGTGCGGCTATGTCTCTAGGTCGTACTTCTACGTTCCTAGACATCTTCATCGAACGTGATATCGCGGCTGGTAAGCTAACTGAAGAACAAGCTCAGGAAATGATCGACCACTTCGTAATGAAACTACGTATGGTTCGTTTCCTACGTACTCCTGAGTACGATGATCTATTCTCTGGCGACCCTATCTGGGCAACTGAGTCTATGGGTGGTATGGGTCTTGACGGTCGTACGCTAGTTACTCGTACAAACTTCCGTTTCCTAAACTCACTATACACTATGGGTCCTTCTCCAGAGCCAAACATCACTGTTCTTTGGTCTGAGCAACTACCTGAAGGCTTCAAGAAGTTCTGTGCGAAAGTATCTATCGATACTTCTTCTATTCAGTACGAAAATGACGACCTAATGCGTCCAGACATGAACTCTGACGACTACGCGATCGCATGTTGTGTATCCCCAATGGTTGTTGGTAAGCAAATGCAGTTCTTCGGTGCTCGTGCGAACCTTGCGAAAACAATGCTTTACACCATCAACGGTGGTGTGGATGAGAAGCTAAAAATCCAAGTTGGCCCGCAAATGCCTAAGATCGAAGGCGATGTTCTTAACTACGATGAACTGTGGGAGAAAATGGACCACTTCATGGATTGGCTAGCGAAACAATATGTGACTGCACTAAACGCTATCCACTTCATGCACGATAAGTACAGCTACGAAGCGGCACTAATGGCTCTACACGACCGTGACGTTAAACGTACTATGGCTTGTGGTATTGCTGGTCTATCTGTTGCGGCTGACTCACTATCTGCAATTAAATACGCAAAAGTTAAGCCAATTCGTGACGAAGACGGTCTAGCAATCGACTTCGAAATCGAAGGCGATTACCCTAAATTCGGTAACAACGACCCACGCGTTGATGACATTGCATGTGAACTTGTTTCTGTATTTATGGGCAAAATCCGTAAGCTTAAGACTTACCGTGATGCAATCCCTACTCAGTCAATTCTTACTATCACTTCAAACGTGGTTTACGGTAAGAAAACTGGTAACACGCCTGATGGTCGTCGTGCTGGTGCTCCATTTGCTCCAGGTGCAAACCCAATGCACGGTCGTGACGAGAAAGGTGCTGTAGCATCACTAACTTCAGTTGCTAAACTGCCGTTTGCTGACGCACAAGATGGTATCTCTTACACATTCTCTATCGTACCTAACGCACTAGGTAAAGATGAGGGTTCACAACGCGCTAACCTTGCTGGTCTGATGGATGGTTACTTCCACCACGAAGCGGGTATCGAAGGTGGCCAACACCTAAACGTGAACGTTCTTAACCGTGAAACTCTAGAAGACGCAGTTAAGCACCCAGAGAAATACCCTCAGCTAACAATCCGTGTATCTGGTTACGCTGTTCGCTTCAACTCTCTAACTGCAGAGCAACAAGCTGACGTAATCGCACGTACATTCACTGAGTCTCTATAAGACTATAGCGAAATAACGTTCTAGTAATACAACAAAGGCTGATGCTAAGTAGCATCAGCCTTTTTTTATTTCTTGAATGAAAGTTGTGATATCGCGAAAGACTTTTGCCCGCATTCTTACGTATGATGCGAAAAAAGTTAGCAAATAAAGTCTATGAGATTTAGTAAATTAATTATTCTTACCCTTCTTTCTCCAGTTGCAATAGCATCCACTAAGTCTACGGTTTCTTTTACCATCGACAACGATGGTATTTTTGGCGTCGATCAAGACTATACGAATGGTGTTTTCCTTTCGTACGCGACAGACCAACTGATACAAGAAAGCCAATGGAAATGGCTGAGTCTAGCTAACTCAGAGCACGCCAATATCGATAAAATAGAGTTGGTTCTTGGCCACAAAATGTGGACTCCAAGCGACATTGAAGCCGATTATCCACTAATCAATGATCGCCCATATGCCGGTTACCTACACACCGAAATCAACTACCTTTCCCTAACGAGTGACAAAGCTGTACGGTACAATTTCACCATAGGAGCTACGGGTGAAAGTTCGCTATCAGAAAAGGCGCAAGAAATCGTTCACGGCATAACAGGATCGACGGACCCTCAAGGTTGGGATTACCAGATTGAAGATAAAGTTGCGTTCAGCCTTGGTTACCGCGTATTTAACAAATTGATGCGCAGCGAAGAACAAAAAACACAATGGGAGATCACCAACATTAACGACATCAATGCGGGTAACTTCCGTAGTGATGTCTCTCAAGGCGTCATGTTTCGTTGGGGTACAAACCTAGCGAATAGCATCGGAGCCGCCAATATCAGTGTCGAAAGCCCTTTTTCAGCAAGTATGATCGCTCAGAACACGTCGAGTTGGTTCTTGTTCACCGGGTTTGAAGGTCGTTACCGCTTTAATGACATGACTATCGAAGGAGATCGTCCTGGCATTCCTGAACCATCAGCGCCATACGACGTCACTCTGCAAAATTGGCAAGCAAGTGCCGTCGCGGGGGTATCTTGGTACAACCAAAATTACGGTGCAAGCATCACCTTTACAATTAAAACACCGGATTATGAAGAAGCCCAAACCGATGTTTATGGGACAGGCTCGTTCTCCGTGTTCGCCTTTTTCTAAAAACTGGATTATCCCAGCATCGAAGTCAATCTAGATACACGGCAAGTTCTCGGGGTAGGTATTAACCACCTCGTGTTCAAGCGTTTATGTAGATTGGCTCCATCTATTTTCTTTCTTCAAATAACCTTGCCTTTAGTACCGACAAAGCTGTTTTAACCCTGCTTTTTGTAATAAAATAACAGCTAGAATTTACTAGTAATGAGAGCAAAAGATGTCAACAGCTGGTCGTATTCACTCATTTGAGTCATGTGGTACCGTAGACGGACCTGGTATTCGATTTATCGTCTTCTTGCAAGGTTGTTTAATGCGCTGTAAGTATTGCCATAACCGCGATACTTGGGACACGCATGATGGCAAAGAAGTCACGGTTGAAGAAATCATTTCCGAAGCGAAAAGTTACCGCCACTTCATGAATGCATCAGGCGGTGGCGTTACTTGTTCTGGCGGCGAAGCGATGCTTCAACCGGAATTCGTACGTGATTTTTTCCGCGCTGCTAAAGCCGAAGGCATTCATACATGTCTAGATACTAACGGTTATGTTCGTAAGCACACTGATGTTATCGATGAAGTACTGGATGCAACAGACTTAGTCATGCTTGACATCAAACACATGAAAGACGAAGTGCACCAAGATCTCATTGGTGTATCCAACCGACGCACATTGGACTTTGCTCGTTACTTGCAAAAAATCGGAAAGAAAACATGGATTCGCTATGTCGTCGTGCCTGGTTACACAGATGCTCCAGAAGCAGCACACATGCTTGGTGAATTTATTAAAGACATGGATAACATCGAAAAGGTCGAGTTACTTCCTTACCACAAATTAGGGGCTCATAAGTGGGAAGCGTTAGGCTTAGAATACCCACTCGAAGGAGTAAACCCGCCACCGAAAGAAACCATGGATGAAATTCAATCCATTCTTGCTCAATACAACGATAACGTAAAATACTAAGTGAACCGCAAGACTAACCTCTTTAAAATACCAGCTTATTGCTGGTATTTTTTTGATTATATCTAAGCCTTATCAGTGAGTTTCTCTGCGGTCATTTAGGTATAAAAAGAACGATAGAAATGATTGCGTCATGTTCGCATAGGAAGGAAGTAACATGGATTTGTTTAACTTAGGCTCTCTTGTTGTCTCAATTTGGATAGTAGTAGTCTACTGCCTACCAGATTGGAAAAAAGTCGTTTGGCCCAAACTGGAAAAAGAAAAAGGATTTCAGCACCTCGTTTTTGCAACGCTCTTCTTTTTCAGTATTTTATGGACAGCTCAAGCAGGTGTAAAAGAAGGATTACAGATTCATTTTCTTGCACTAACAACGCTGACGATGATGTATGGTTGGCGCATGGCATTTATACTCAGCATTCCCGCTATGTTGGTCAACCACCTACTACATGATGTGTCCTTGCTACTCTTACCCACGTCGTTAGTTCTATCTGCCCTAATTCCGATTTTCATTAGTTACTTAGTGTTTCTTCTGAGTTACCACTACTTGCCACGAAACATTTTTGTTTTCATCTTCGTTGCTGGATTTTTCAATGGCGCGATAACAGGAAGTCTGCACCTCATCATTAACTCTTTTTATCACCTATCAGTTGGTCACTACGATTGGGAAACCATTCAACATAACTACTTTGTTTTTGTGCCGTTGCTCGCCTTTCCAGAAGGTCTATTAAATGGTATGGCACTGGCGGTTTTAACCGTATTCAAGCCAGAGTGGCTGAGAGTATTTTCAGACCGAGACTACATATACAATCATTACCATAAATAAGTGTTTTCAAACTGGTCAAAAGTGACAGTTCTTGCCATTTTTTAGTATTAAATATGTGTTGAGATCATGTTTCACTCATGTCTTAAGCGTTAACCTAAGCACATTAAAAATGTATTAGATATCTAGTGAGGTCACCATGGAAATGTCAAACGCTCAACGTTTGATTCTATCAAACCAATACAACCTTATGTCTCAACTTGATCCAAGTAATGCGGCCAAATACAAACGCTTACAAACGATCGTTGAACGTGGTTATGAACTACAAATGCGAGAGTTGAACAAAGATTTCGGCTGCCTCTCAGAAGCAGAATGTCGTGAGATCATCGACGTTATGGAGATGTATCATGCGATGCAAGAATCTTACAACATGCTAGACGATGAAGACCGCAGCAACGTAGATCAGCGCCGCTTGAAGTTCTTGGGATTTGATATCGCTTCAGAAGCGCAACAAGTACATTACGTACGTTTTCTCATCGATTCTGAAGGTTTGTACCCTCAGTTTGACAAGGCAGATCATCACTTTAACAGCCAAATGCCGATGCTAGATAAATACCGCCGTATGCTGCAAACTTGGCGTAACTGCCCTCGTCAGTATCATTTATGTGAAAACGAACTAGCGCAAATCTTCAGCGCATAAAATGGTCGTCTAAGAATGAGGAGAGCGCCCGCTCTCCTTGTTATTTACCCTGTCACAAACTTATCTAAGACTTTGCTCTCTTCCTACCTCTTTCACTTACCTTGCTCAATGTAGAACAACGAATCACTGAGACTCTTCTGTCTTTGCCAAATATTTGATTTCTATTGCACCTATTCACGACATAAATTCGTCCTTAATAAAAGAGTGATTCAAATGTCACTTTTACAATAAATTCATAATTGTTAAGCAAAATTGCAAATCCCCGACTAGGCTTAAGTAGAGAAAGGCTGTGATTGAAAAATTCATATCCACCGCTCACCGTTGTAACGAAAAAACCGTCCATAAAGCAAAGTCTTTGGTGTCGCCAATCTTACATTCTGTACGAACCAAATGTGATAACAGGACGTATATTCAAACAACAACGAGCATAACTGTTGGTGGAAAGCCTGAATCAACGTTCGTCGGTAGACTGACTATTAAAGGGGAAAGCGACATGAGTATTTTCGACCACTATCAATCAAGATATGAAGCTGCAAAAGATGAAGAGATGTCGTTACAGGAGTTTTTAGCCCTGTGTAAAGATGACAAAAGCGCTTATGCTAATGCAGCAGAACGCCTACTGATGGCGATTGGTGAACCAGAGATAATCGATACGGCAAAGGATCCGAGACTAAGCCGAATCTTCTCGAATCGTGTTATCTCTCGTTATGAAACCTTTAAAGACTTTTATGGCATGGAAGATGCCATAGAACAAATTGTGTCTTACCTAAAACATGCGGCGCAAGGCCTAGAAGAGCGTAAGCAGATTCTTTACTTACTCGGCCCTGTAGGTGGCGGTAAGTCTTCGCTTGCAGAAAAGCTTAAGGCTCTGATGGAACAGATGCCTATTTATGTTCTTACTGCTAACGGCGAACGCAGCCCAGTGAATGACCATCCATTCTGCCTATTCAAAGCCACAGAAGATGGCGATATTTTGAAAAAAGAATATGGCATCGAGCACCGTTATCTTCGCTCGATCATGTCTCCTTGGGCCGCTAAACGTCTTCACGAGTTTGGTGGTGATATCACCAAATTTAAAGTAGTGAAAGTACGCCCTTCTATCCTTGACCAAATCGGTATTGCCAAAACTGAACCAGGCGATGAAAACAACCAAGATATCTCATCATTGGTTGGTAAAGTCGATATTCGTAAGCTTGAACACTATTCGCAAGACGATCCAGACGCTTACAGCTACTCCGGTGCGCTGTGTAAAGCAAACCAAGGTTTAATGGAATTCGTTGAGATGTTCAAAGCACCAATCAAAGTGCTTCACCCGCTGTTAACAGCAACGCAAGAAGGCAACTTCAACGGTACA
Organism: Vibrio sp. D431a; assembly: GCF_030248655.1. Classification (NCBI taxonomy): domain Bacteria; kingdom Pseudomonadati; phylum Pseudomonadota; class Gammaproteobacteria; order Vibrionales; family Vibrionaceae; genus Vibrio; species Vibrio sp. D431a. Next base: position 434,426 of record NZ_JAHGAP010000009.1, read on the forward strand.
GAAGGCCTTTCTGCGATTCCATTCGACGGTATGATTCTGGCTCACTCAAACGAATCTGAGTGGCAGACCTTCCGTAACAACAAGAACAATGAAGCGTTCTTGGACCGTGTTTATATTGTGAAAGTACCTTACTGTCTACGTGTTTCAGAAGAAGTCAAAATCTACCAAAAACTTCTCGAAAACAGTGAGTTGTCTCAAGCCCCTTGTTCACCAAGCACGCTCGAGACTCTGGCACAATTCAGTATTCTTTCTCGACTTAAAGAGCCTGAAAACTCGTCCATCTTCTCTAAGATGCGCGTATACGACGGTGAAACGCTGAAAGATACGGATCCAAAGGCAAAAAGCTATCAAGAGTATCGTGATTATGCTGGTGTCGATGAAGGCATGAACGGTCTCTCAACACGTTTTGCCTTTAAGATTTTGTCACGCGTATTTAACTTCGACCAAACCGAAGTGGCAGCCAACCCTGTACATCTATTCTATGTGATTGAACAACAGGTTGAGCGCGAACAGTTCCCTGCTGAAACAGCAGAGAAATATCTCGAGTTCTTGAAAGGCTACCTAGTACCTCGATACGTTGAATTTATCGGTAAAGAGATTCAGACCGCTTATCTTGAGTCTTACTCTGAATACGGCCAAAACATCTTCGACCGATATGTCACCTATGCAGACTTCTGGATTCAAGACCAAGAGTACCGAGATCCAGAAACTGGTCAGCTATTTGATCGCTCTTCACTGAATGCTGAGCTAGAGAAGATCGAAAAAACAGCTGGTATTTCTAACCCGAAAGATTTCCGAAACGAAATCGTTAACTTTGTGCTTCGTGCGAAAGCGAATAACAATGGTCAAAACCCGGTTTGGACCAGCTACGAAAAACTGCGCACAGTAATCGAGAAGAAAATGTTCTCCAATACCGAAGAGCTACTTCCGGTTATCTCATTTAATGCGAAAACCTCTTCTGAAGATCAGAAGAAGCATGACGACTTTGTCGCTCGCATGATGGAAAAAGGCTATACCGAGAAACAGGTTCGCCTACTTTCTGAGTGGTACCTACGAGTACGTAAGTCATCCTAACCCAGTATTGAGTTAGGTCGCTTGTGAAACATGAAGAGGGCTATTTCATGGCGCAATTTATAGACCGAAGGCTCAATGGCAAGAACAAGAGCGCTGTTAATCGACAGCGCTTCTTGAAGCGCCACAAAGAGCAAATAAAAGAGTCGGTAGCAGACGCAGTGAATCGACGCTCGATTACGAATACGGAAACGGGCGAAGACGTCTCTATCCCTCACAAAGACATCAATGAGCCTATATTTCATCAAGGCAAAGGTGGTGTTCGAGAACGAGTTCATCCCGGTAACGACCAATTCATTACTGGTGATAAAATTGAGCGTCCCAAAGGTGGCGGTCAAGGTAGCGGCTCTGGAGAAGGGAACGCCAGTCCAGATGGAGAAGGCCAAGACGAATTTGTATTCCAAATATCAAAAGATGAGTACCTCGATATTTTGTTCGAAGATCTCGAGCTGCCTAATCTAGAAAAAAACCAAATTGCCAAAATCACAGAATGGAAAACGCACCGTGCAGGCTTTCAAACTGCCGGTATCCCTTCCAATATCGCCGTAGTACGCTCTCTGCAACAATCTCTTGCGCGCCGTACTGCAATGACTGCTGGTAAGAAACGACTTCTTAAAGAGTTAGAAGACGAACTTGCTCGCATCAAAAATATTGAACCTGCTCAGCAGTTTGAAGAGAACCGCTTGAAGGCTGAAATTGAAGAACTGCGCAAGAAAATCGAAAGCGTGCCGTTCATCGATACCTTCGACTTACGCTTCAAGAACTATGAGAAACGCCCGGTACCATCGAGCCAAGCGGTAATGTTCTGTCTAATGGACGTATCCGGTTCGATGGACCAGGCAACGAAAGACATCGCAAAACGCTTCTATGTTCTTTTGTACTTGTTCTTAACTCGTACCTACGAGAATGTCGAAGTCGTCTTTATCCGCCACCATACCCAAGCGAAGGAAGTGGACGAGCACGAATTTTTCTACTCACAAGAAACCGGGGGTACCATTGTATCTAGCGCGCTCAAGTTAATGGATGAAATAGTAAAAGAGCGATACCCGATTGGTCAGTGGAACATATATGCAGCTCAAGCATCCGACGGTGACAACTGGGCAGATGATTCGCCAAGATGCCGGGATCTGTTAGTGAACAAATTACTTCCAAACTGTCAGTATTACTCTTACATAGAGATCACGCGGCGATCGCACCAAACTCTATGGCATGAGTACGAAAAACTCACTGAAGAGTTTCCTAATTTCGCAATGAAAAACATTCGCTCTGTGGAGGATATTTTCCCAGTCTTTCGTGAACTATTCCAAAAAGAAACGGCGTAAGGAGGCTAGCGATGAATACCGCAACGAGAAACCTCTCAGGAGAGGCGCCTAAAAAGCGTAACAGTAAAGTGTTGCCAGATGGACCAGATTGGACATTTGAGCTGTTAGAGCGATACCACAAAGAAATTAAGCGTGTCGCGGAGCATTATCGCCTAGACACTTACCCTAACCAAATAGAAGTGATTACTTCAGAACAGATGATGGATGCCTACTCAAGTATCGGCATGCCAATCAATTACAACCACTGGTCATTTGGTAAAAAATTCATTCAAACAGAGCAGAACTATAAACATGGTCAAATGGGGTTAGCCTACGAGATTGTGATTAACTCCGACCCTTGTATTGCTTATTTGATGGAAGAAAATACGGTAACAATGCAAGCACTCGTTATAGCGCACGCGTGTTACGGCCATAACTCTTTTTTCAAAGGTAATTACCTATTCCAAACGTGGACTGACGCCAGCTCTATTATCGACTATCTGCTGTTCGCCAAAAAGTATTTAGCCGAGTGTGAAGAACGATATGGCGTAAAAGAAGTGGAAAAACTGCTCGACTCTTGTCACGCGTTAATGAACTTTGGTGTAGACCGCTACAAGCGTCCAGAGAAAATCTCAATTACAGAGGAAAAAGCAAGACAAGAAGAACGCGAAGCATACCTACAATCTCAAGTTAATGAGCTTTGGCGCACGGTACCGACAGCCAAGACGAAAGAGGAAGACATTAAAGAGCGATTCCCAAGCGAGCCTCAGGAAAACTTGCTCTACTTCTTCGAAAAACATGCGCCGTTGCTAGAGCCGTGGCAACGTGAAGTTGTTCGGATCGTCCGTAAGATCAGTCAGTATTTTTATCCGCAAAAACAAACGCAAGTTATGAATGAGGGCTGGGCAACGTTCTGGCACTACACCATACTCAACCATCTTTATGATGAGGGCTTGGTGTCTGAAAAATTCATTCTAGAGTTCTTACATAGCCACACCAGTGTCGTGGCTCAGCCGCCTTATAACAGTCCTTACTTTAATGGCATTAACCCCTACGCGTTAGGCTTTGCCATGTTCCGAGATATTAAGCGTATCTGTGAAGAACCAACTGATGAGGACAAAGAGTGGTTTCCAGACCTAGCAGGAACCGACTGGTTAGATGCAGTGCATTTCGCGATGCATAATTTCAAAGATGAAAGCTTTATTAGCCAATACCTTTCTCCGAAATTAATGCGTGATTTCAAGCTGTTTGCGATCAACGATGATGATCATAAGAACTTTATTGAAGTCGCTGCGATACACGATGAGATGGGTTATAAACGCATTAGAGAAACCTTAGCTGCTCAGTATAACTTATCTAATCTTGAGCCAAACATTCAGGTGTTTAATGTCGATGTCCGTGGTGATAGATCGCTTACGTTGCAGTACGTTCCTCACAACCGCATCCCACTTGATGATAGTTACGAAGAAGTTCTAAAGCACGTGTACCGATTATGGGGCTTTGATGTCATTCTCCAAGAAGTGAAAGACACCGGTCACCGAGAAGTGTTAGCAACCTGCCCTAAACGGAACCAATACGACACTAATATTTAACTAATACCGCGATACAAGTAAAACAAAAAGGCTCCTAATTCAGGAGCCTTGTTTATTCTTAAATCTATATGAGCATTTGTTACGCTTGCTTTGCAACAATCGCGCGCACGGCTTCTAGGTCTTCGGGCGTATCAACCCCTGCCGCTGGTGCCTCTTTCGCTACCGCCACATGAATTTTTTCACCGTACCAAAGCACTCGCAGTTGCTCAAGACACTCAATCTGCTCTAATGCACTTGGTGCCCAGTTGACATACGTATTAATGAAACCAGCTCGATAAGCATAAATACCAATATGACGCATTAATGGGTTGGCAATAGTTTTGTCTTGTTTAGCAAAGCTATCGCGATCCCAAGGGATGGTTGCTCGACTAAAGTACAACGCATAGCCTTGCTCATCTGCGACAACTTTAACAGCGTTCGGGTTGAACACTTCCTCTTCCGAGTCTATTTCTACAGCTAACGTCGCCATCGGGGCTTCACACCCAGATAAGTTATCAGCAACCTGACGAATGATGGACGGCGGAATCAAAGGCTCATCCCCTTGCACATTAACAATAATGTGGTCTGACGGAATAGCCATCTTTTCAACAACTTCGGCAAGACGCTCCGTACCTGATTCGTGGTGGGGAGAGGTCATACAAACTTTACCACCAAATGACGAAACCGCTTTCGCAACACGCTCGTCATCAGTTGCAACGATGACATCTTCCGCACCCGCTTGTAGCGCTTGTTCATAAACCCACTGAACCATAGGCTTACCACCAATATCCGCTAGCGGTTTACCAGGCAAACGGCTCGATGCGTAGCGCGAAGGGATGACAACCGTAAAAGACATTAGCGTCCCTCATCCATGCTCATAGTGCGAGCTTCAGGCTCTAGCAGAACTGGAATACCCTCTTTGATCGGGTAAGCAAGGCGATCCAATTTGCAGATCAACTCTTGATTATCTTTATCGTACGTCAGCTTACCTTTGCAAACAGGGCAAGCTACAATCTCAAGTAGACGGTGATCCATAAGCCGCTTTAACCTCTTTTATTCTATTTAAAATTTGCTCTGCATCGTTTGATTCAAACTGGGCAGATACAGGCAGATACCACCAATTATCTTGCGCATAATGGCTGCACTTGACGGCATCTTTCTCGGTCATAATCACATTGGTCCCTTGTTGAGCCAATGCTTCTAATTCTTGTTGATCAAAGTCTTGATGGTCAGCAAAACCTTTTGTGACTTTAACATCTGCGTCCATCGAGTTTAGTGTATGAAAAAAACGCGGAGGATGCCCAATGCCCGCAAATGCGACGAGATCTTTCAACTCCGAGACATCCACATGTTGCTTAGTCTTAAGATTAATAGCTTTAGAGGGTGCTAAAGCCATTGCGATTTCGCCCGTATGCGCTTGACCGCCATTGGTGATGATAAAGTCGACTTCTTTAAGTCGCTCAATACCTTCACGTAAAGGACCTAATGGAATCAGGCTTTCATTCCCAAACCGGCGATTCCCATCCACAATCACTAACTCAATATCACGGCCTAACGCATAATGTTGTAATCCATCATCCGTAATTATGATATCCACATCCAAATCTAGCAGTGCTTTCACTGCATTTGAACGCACAGGATCTACCGCAACAGGTGCTCCTGTACGGCGATGAATCAACTTAGGTTCATCGCCACAATGCTTCGCTGGCGTATCTTCTTTTAGCACTAACGGATAGGCAGGAGCCTTTGCCCCATAACCACGAGAAACAACCCCCGGCTTAAAGCCCATTTGCTGTAGTTGCTCAACAAGCCACACAACAACTGGTGTTTTACCATTGCCACCAGCAGTGATATTGCCAACCACAACAACAGGTATAGGCGCATTATAAGCTTGCTTGCGGCCAGTTTGGTATTGCTTTCGCTTTGACTTGCTTATCGCTCCAAATAATAAACTCAGTGGCCACAAAAGCGGCCACAAGAGGTATTTTATTGGATGGTTTTCAAACCAGATTTTTTCAATCACCGCGCTTATTCACCAAACTGAATACGGTGCAATTGTGCATACGCACCATTTTTCTCAATAAGCTCAGCGTGGTTGCCACGTTCAATGATGGCACCATCATCAACCACAAGAATTTCATCGGCTTTCTCGATTGTGGATAAGCGGTGCGCTATTACAAGTACCGTTTTGTCTTTTTGCAGCTCATCAAGTGCAGCTTGAATAGCTCGCTCGGATTCGGTATCCAAAGCCGAAGTTGCCTCATCAAGAATCAGCACTGGAGCATCACGCAATAGAGCTCGCGCAATCGCAACACGTTGGCGTTGACCACCAGACAAGCTAGCACCATTTTCACCAATCATGGTATCAAGTCCATCATCCATTTTGCCGATGAACTCCATCGCATGCGCGAGTGTTGCCGCTTTCTCGATATCACTGCGCTCGTATTGGCCATCCGTTGCGTACGCAATATTGTTTGCTATCGTGTCATTAAACAAATGAACATTTTGCGATACTAGTGCAAATTGCTGACGTAAATTCTTTAGCTCGTAATCACGAATATCATGCCCATCTAATGTGATAGATCCACTGTCAACATCATAGAAGCGGTTGAACAAGTTCGCGATGGTACTTTTACCTGAGCCAGAACGGCCAACTAGCGCCACCGTTTTTCCTCTTGGAATATCGAAGCTGACATTTTCCAATGCTGGTTTTTCTGCACCAGTGTAAGTAAAGCTTACGTTTTTAACTGAAACATCGCCATTTGCGCGTTCAACTGTCAACTTACCTTCGTTTTTCTCAGGCTCGAGGTCAATTAACGCGAAGAGCGTTTGGCTCGCGGCCATACCACGTTGGAACTGAGAAGTAACGTTAGTCAGCGCTTTAAGTGGGCGCATCAGACCAAACATTGCAGAGAACACAACAGTAAATGTACCTGGAGTCAGTTGCTCTTTAATCGAATCAATACTTGCTAAATAAAGAACGGCAACAATTGCAAGTGATGCAATCATTTGGATGATAGGGTTAGCCGCCGCTTGAGCCGTCACCAACTTCATGCTTTGTTGACGCATTTGGTTGCTGACTTTTTCAAATCGTTTACGTTCGATGTCTTGGCCGCCATAGCTCAACACAACTTTATGGCCTTTCAGCATCTGCTCTGCTGATGCAGTTACGTTACCCATCATGGTCTGCATATTTTTGGATATTTTTCTAAAACGTTTAGAAACAACACCAATACCCCATGCTACAACGGGAGCAACAGCAAACAGCACTAGCGACAATTGCCAGCTGTTGTAAAACATCAAAACTAACAGACCAATGATACTTGCGCCTTCACGCACAATGCTCACCAACGCTTGGCTAGTTGCCGCTGATACTTGCTCTGAGTCGTAGGTTATACGCGACAATAAGTTGCCCGTCTTTTCCTTATCAAAGTAAGACACTGGCATATGCATAAAGTGATTGAACACCATGCGACGGACTTGCATAACTACGTTGCCAGATACCCAGCTCAAACAGTAGGTGGAGACAAATCCACTTATGCCACGGATGAACATCATGGCAAAAATAATCAATGGAAGCGTGCGTAAAAAATCAGATTCAGCGTTCCCAAAACCTTCATCGAGTAGTGGTTTTAGCAGGGAAATCATATAGGTATCTGATATAGCATTAATAACTAATGCAATGACTGCAACGACAAGACCTGACTTATAAAGGCGAATAAATTGCCATAGACGCTTAAACGTCTGCCAAGTCGTTTCATCAGTATTTATCGACATAGAAGTGCTTTATTTTCTTACATTAAGACTCTCATTCTACTCCCTTACGCAGCATCTGCCTATACCAAGGCTCAAATGTATCGCTACGTTTGGTTTCTGAGCGCCAATTATCACGGTGAATAAAGAAGCTTACCTGACCACCCTCACCAGTATCAAGCCAAGTAACGCCAAGCTTTCGGTATGAAGCAACGACATTTTCCGCTGGCATTCCCCATCGATTGTTTTTTGCTAAAGAAGCAACCGCCACACTCGGGCTCACCGCCTCGATAAATCGAGGATTCGATGAACTTTTACTCCCGTGGTGAGGGACTAGCATCACATCGCTTTGTAACTTTCCGGGTTCTCTAAGCAAAATCCACTCGCTAATGGCCTCAATATCACCAGTAAAAAGCATACTAAAGTTAGAAATAGGGTCAGTAAGTCGTAATACACAGGAGTGCGGATTATACGCACGTTGAACAAGTGCAGGAGGCCAGAGCACTTCCATGTTTAATCCTTGCCATTTCCATTGGTCGCCTCTAGTGCAAGGCTCATATTCGATAAAGAATTGACTACTAAGTTTACGCTGTGGAGAAAAGGCATCTTCAATGAAAAAGCGGCCGCCTGCGTGATCATTATCGGAATGGCTTAGAATCAGTGTATCTATGCTTTCATAACCTCGTTGATGCAAAACCGGAGTGACGACCTGCTCTGCGATACTGCCGCTTTGCCATGCTTTACCAGTGTCATACAGCAACACCTTGTCGTCTTTTTCTACAACCACTGCAAGGCCATGACCTACATCTAATACATCGATACGCCAATGCGGTTCATACTCCGCTGCAAACTTGATACTAATAACGATGCCGAGTAACAAATACCACGCGTACTGAGACATGAACCGTTGAAATATTAAGCAAACCACTATCACCATAACCAGCATTGTCATTTCCATGCTAATGGGTTGCCAAGAACCTACTGCGTACTGTATTGACGTGCTCAATGGCTGTAATGACCAGTCCACCAAATGCCACAGAGGCTTCGCTATCATTTCAAGAAACAAAGATGAGAACAGGGCTAGAAACATCAAAGGTACAACGATAAATCCGAACCAAGGAATAAATACCAAGTTGTAGGCTATTGAGGACAAACTAAAACCGGAGAAGAAATGGCCACTAACAGGTACGATTAAAGCGCTCAACATCAATTGAGTAAGCAATAACGCTTTTAATCGCGCTTTCCAACCTCCCCTTTGATGTCGAATCAAATTAATTGCGAACAATACCGCACAAACGGAGAGGTACGATAACCAAAAGCTCATACTGTAGGATGCAAAAGGTTGGACAAGCAGTTGTAGAGATACTGCAAGCAAAAGAACTCGCCAAGAAGTCCAGTGCACCAGAGTATACTTCAGGAGAACGTAAACAACGCATACCGACACTGCTCGCGTAGTAGGCAGAGAGAAATCCGCTAACCAAGCGTAGGCAACAGCGAAGATCAGCCCATATAAGCTAGGTAACAACTGGTATTGGGGTAATAGATAACGAACGGTACCGCCCACGACTAGCCCAAAAGTAAACGCCATACCAATATGTAAACCAGAAATGGAGACCAAATGCAGTAAACCACTGTCCCTGAGCGCTTGCCAATCTTCCTTAGACAACCAAGAACGGTCAGCAAAAACTAACGCACTTATTAACGAGAAATGATGAAGGGAAGACACATCATCAGCGACATCGGCAATAATGGATTGACGCAGAGATACATTAGAACGAACAATCCACTTAGCATCTTTGTTAACAACCGCTCGGGCGATAATATTTTTACCCATCGCGTGCTTTTCAGCATCAAAGCCAGCTTCGTTGCGTAGACCTGTAATCGGCTTTAACGAGATGGATGTCGTAAACTCACTGTTAACATCGAGTGGAAAAGGCGTAATAAGACGGATTTTAGGTTTAAGAAAAGGTAACAGAGTTTGAGAATTTACCGCTTCTATAGCGACAATACCTTCATAACCGTGACTTATTTGCGTAAAAGGGCTGTCAACTTTACCAATTATGGTAATATTCTCCCCTGCTTGAAAAAGGGCTTGTCTCTGAGACTCCAATACATTGCCGTGGACGATGACAACCATAAAGCCCGCAATTGCGCCTATGCTAATTAAGCCACGACGTAATTTGATTATTGAGCCAGTGGTTATTATTCCCAGCAGCAACCAACGCCAATCTGGTATTGTCGGCCACCAAGCTGACGAGATTACGCTCGCTACAAATAACGCCAAGGTCCAACTTTTTTCTGAGAGAGTCATGCTGTCCTATGCCTAGAAAGCTGATAAAACGCTTCATGCCAGATCATGAATTGATCAAACGCCAAAAAGCATTGAAGGTCTTCGGCAATGTGTTGTACAACCCAAACTTGTGGTGCTTAAACCGCCGCTCGGCATCAGGGGCTTTTGCTGTCGGGTTATTTATGGCTTTTGTTCCGCTGCCGAGCCAAATGATCATGGCCGCTGGTTTGGCCATTATGTTGGGTGTCAATCTGCCCCTCTCCGTCGCTTTGGTATGGATCAGCAATCCTATCACTATGCCTGTGCTATTTTACTTTGCGTACAAGCTAGGTGCTCTAGTGATGCGTCTTCCCCCGCAACCTTTTCACTTTGAACTATCGTGGGAATTCATCATGCAGCAAATGAGCACCATTGGACCTCCATTTCTATTGGGCTGCGCAATTTGTGGGGTTGTATCCGCGATTATTGGCTACTTCGGAATTCGAGGGCTTTGGCGCTACTCGGTGGTACGGAGCTGGCAAAAACGCAAAATAAGATAAGACCTTACTGCGTAAAAATCAGCATTTGAGCTATCAGTTGAGGGGCATCTAACAGTTAGAATGAAACGCGATGTTACTCAAGTCGGATAAATACAAAAAAGGACCGAATTCGGTCCTTTTTGTTTTTCGCATATTGTAAAATAATCAGCTATTTAGAACTCAGTACAGCCGCCGGATTCAACCTTGCGGCACGAGAAGCAGGATACCACGTCGCAAGTAAACTAAGCACTATCGCCGTCACTGACACCAATGCGACATCTGGCCAGTGTAGTTGTGATGGTAAGAAGTCAACAAAGTAAATATCACCCGATAAAAACTGATGACCGATTAAGCTCTCTAGCCCTTTAATTAACGGAGTCAGGTTTAACGCTACTAAGACACCGATAACACTGCCGACGAGACTACCAAATACACCAGAGAATACACCTTGCCAAACAAAGATCCGTTTGATTAGGCTATCTTTTGCTCCCATTGTTCGCAAAATTGCAATTTCCGCCGCTCGGTCTTTCACTGCCATCATCAACGTAGACACAATATTAAAACATGCCACGCCAATCACCAGTACCATCACCAAGTACATAATGGTGCGCACGAGCTGAATATCGCGATACAAAAAACCAAACTTTTGCTGCCAGCTTTTCAAATACACGTAAACATCAACCATGCTACCAACCTCGCGAACAATAGAAGGCGCATTGAGAACATCGTCCGTTTTTAGTGAGATGCCAGTGACCCCTTCCCCTAACCTCGCGTATTGCTGAGCATCCGCTAATGGTACTAACGCTAGAGAGTGGTCGATTTGGCCATTCAACGTTAAGAACCCTGACACTTTCACGCGCACACGCTTAGGAGCCTGCACTTTATTTGCGCCGCCTGTTTGCGGAATCATCAACGTAACGTAATCCCCCACGGCGACATTTAGCTCGTTTGCTACACCTCGGCCTAAGATCACTTGCTGCTGACCAGCATAAAAGTTTTGCCAAGCAGCTTGGTCAATAAAATTCGACAAGCTCGACACCGCTTGCTCGAAAGTAGGCTCTACACCACGAACTTCTATCGCTTTTAGCTTACTGCCTTTTTCTGCCAAACCCGTAAAACGAACATACGGTGCTGCCGCAACAACATGTTCATGTTTTAGAGCTTGATTCATCGTTTTGGTGTAGTCCTGAAGTGGTCCATTAACACCTTCTAACTCGCCGTGTGGGATCACAGACAACACACGCGATTGCAGCTCGCGCTCAAAGCCATTCATTGCAGACAAACCGATAATGATCACAGCAACGCCAACCGCAATACCAATAGTCGAAGAAAGCGATATGAAAGACACCATCTTGTTGCGCTTTTTCGCTCGACTGAAGCGACCACCAATCATCAAAGCTAAAGAGGTAAACAAAACTAGCCCTCCGCAGATGCTGTATCAGTCACAAAACGATCTACGAGCAAACCATCTTGCATGTGCATTTGACGATCCATTTTTGCTGCCAGCTCTTTGTCATGCGTGACAACCAAAAATGCAATGTTTGACTCTTTATTGAGCTCGCGCATCAAATCATAGATAGACAGTGCCGTATTGTGATCTAAGTTCCCCGTAGGTTCATCAGCCAAGACCAGATCAGGTTTATTCACCAATGCACGCGCAATCGCAACACGCTGACGCTCACCGCCCGATAACTCGGAGGGTCTATGTTGCATCCGATGACTCAAACCAACTTTATCTAACAGCGCTTTAGCCGCCTGTTTTGCATCCGCTACTTTAGCACCGCCAATCATCAGTGGCATCGCCACATTTTCAAGCGCAGTAAAGTCAGCCAACAAGTGATGAAACTGGTATACAAAACCAAGGTGCTTGTTGCGTAATGCCGCCTGTTTGTTCGAGCTCAAAGCTGATAGGTTTTGCCCTAGAAAATCAACTTCACCATGAGTTGCGTCATCTAACGCACCTAAAATATGCAATAAGGTACTTTTTCCCGAACCAGAAGAGCCAACAATAGAAACCAACTCCCCTTTGTCGATATCGAAACTTACGCCTTTCAACACTTCCGTATCTAACGAACCCTCTCGGTAGACTTTACGAATATCACGACATTCTAATAGCTTATTCATAGCGAAGTGCCTCAGCAGGTTTAACAGAAGATGCTCGATAAGAAGGATAAAGCGTAGCAGCAAGGCTAAGAGCAATCGCCAATACCACCACTAAAAGAATTTGCAGTGAATCAATCAAGATGGGTAGATGACCACCAAAGCTGAATAGCGCCACACCAGCAGATTCAAGAATCGCATTTAGATTAAGTGACAAGATCACGCCCGCAGCGCCACCAACAATCGCGCCAATTACACCACTGCTTGCACCTTGCACCATGAAAATGGTCATCACTTGAGATTGAGTCATGCCTTGAGTTTTCAATATTGCAACTTCTGATTGCTTCTCCATTACCACCATGATTAAAGCGGAGATAATATTGAATGCAGCGACACCCACAATTAGACCTAGCATAAGTCCCATCATGTTCTTTTCCATTTTCACCGCTTGGAAAAGCTCACCACGCTGTTCGCGCCAATCACTCCATTCCCATCCATCAGGCATGGGTTGGTCAGCAAAATCCGTTACCATAAATGGGTCAGAGAAAAAGACACGCCAACCAGAAACCGTGTCTTTAGGGAAACGCATCAGCTTAGATGCATCCGTCATGTTCACAATCATTAATTGACCATCAACGTCCGATCCCGTATTGAAAATGCCTGAGACAGTAAAGTTTCGCTGGCTAGGAATACGGCCAAGTGGGGTAAACTGCGTTGCGTTGGTCACCATCAAGCGCACTTTATCCCCGATTGAGACCTTTAGTGAACGCGCCAAACTGTGACCCAAAAATACATTGTAGTCACCTGCTTGAAGTGACGATAATCGTCCGGCAATCAAATGGTTGCTAATCGGATCGCCTTTCTTAGGTTCAATACCGATGAGGTAACCAGCCGTCAGCTGTGCAGAACTCTGAATAACAGCCTCTCCTCTAACGATAGGCTCCGGCTGAGATTCACTCGACATCGCTTGAACAAATGGAGGGGCAGACTCGGTCATAGGCGTTTTTCCATCGTGTTGCGAAACCACGGCATGAGGTAGCACACCTAAAATGCGTTCTTTTAACTGCGATTCAAACCCGTTCATCACAGAAAGAACCGTCACCAACGCCATTACACCGATCGTAATACCCGCCGTCGACATATAAGAAACAAATCGGCTGAACCTATCTCCAGAGCGTCCCCGAAGATACCTTAAGCCAATAAACAATGAGATAGGATGATACATATAAGACAAACCAACTGGTTGTTTTGATATAAAGCTTTAGCGGATTATCTTACCTTACTCTTCTCATTAAGAAGACAAGAGAATCGCTAAATTTGTCAACGACATGCAATAAGTCTGTATTTAGGGCAAAAAGTTCAAGGACAAATCGGCTAAACTTGATAACTTCATTCAGTTAGCGATAATCAGTGCCCTATTTCTCTTTGTTTGTTGAGTGAGCAAGGAGCGCTCACTGGCAAAAGGATCGACTATATGACAGAGCAAGAATACTTTACCGTCCATCATAACCTCACCATCAACGTCGAAACGTTGAGTGCGGACTTTGCTTTGCCAGATGAAGAAACATTTGCCGCCGAAATTCCAGCACCATTTATTGTCGCCAGTGAATTTAGTCACTTAGATATGTTGGCAGACAACGCGCGTCTAGAGCTGAAAAACAAAGAGTTAAAGCATGTGATCAACTTGCTTGATACGCAAAACGCGAAACTTAACCTCTTGTTGAGCTTTATGCTTTCACAACAAGATGACGCCTCCATTCGATATCAAACGACGCAGTTTGGTGCTAGTCAACTCAGTTTCCGCTCAGATACAGCGTTAACTACTCAACAACTCGTTCGTGTTAAACTGTTCCTCGATCACCCTGCTGCGGCGATTTACTGTTACGCTCAAGTAGAAGAATGTGATGCTTCAGAGCAAGATTTCATTATCACGCTTAGATACAAGATGCTCCGAGAATCTGATCAAGATTTACTGATAAAGGCGGCACTGTATCAACAACAAAAACTTTTACGTCAGCGCTCGATGGAGCGAGATAAAAAATAATTCCTATGACAAAAGCAACGATTCTTTCCGTCACAAACCCTTCAGAGCGTGGCGACAAAAAACAGCTAGGTAATTTGCCGGGCGCAGCTCTACCTCTAGCCATTGCAGAGCTGGCCAAGCAGCATTCGAGTCACTCGCTACTCGTTGTGCCTGACCCGCAAATCGCTTTAAAGCTTCAGGCAGAGATTGAGCAATTCACCGACCAAACGGTAAGCCTGTTCCCCGACTGGGAAACGCTGCCTTACGATAACTTTTCTCCGCATCAAGAAATCATCTCTGAACGTATCGCACGCCTATACCAACTGCCAAGTCAACGTGATGGCATAACCATCGTCCCGGTCAGTACAGTATTGCAACGCCAATCGCCACGTGATTTTCTGTTGCAACACACTTTAATGGTGAAAACTGGTGATCGGCTCTCGCTAGAGAAGTTACGTGTACAACTTGAAAATTCAGGCTACCGCCATGTAGATCAAGTATTTGGACCAGGTGAATATGCAAGTCGTGGGTCTATTCTGGATCTCTTTCCTATGGGCAGCAATGACCCGTACCGCATCGACTTCTTTGATGATGAAATAGATACCATTCGCACGTTTGATCCAGAGAACCAACGCTCTATCGACGATATTCAGCAAATCCAATTGCTGCCTGCACATGAGTTCCCAACCACTAAAGAAGCGATTGAAGATTTCCGTACACGTTGGCGCACCCAGTTCGACGCACGCCGCGAGCCTGAATCAATCTACATGCAAGTGACCAAAGGCACGTGGCCCGCTGGTATTGAGTATTGGCAGCCGCTGTTTTTTGACCATACCGAGACTTTATTTGAATATTTGCCAGAAGACTCTCAAGTCATCACATATGGTGATATCGAATCTGCGGTCGATACTTTCTTAACCGATGTCGAATATCGATACGACCAGAAAAAAGTTGATCCGTTGCGTCCTCTTTTGACTCCTGAACAGCTTTGGTTGAAAAAAGACGAACTTTTCAGTCAACTAAAACAGCTCCCTATCGCTCAATTGAGCCTAGATAAAGTGGTTAAGCGTGCCGGTCGTCAAAACCTACCCGTACAATCGTTAGCCGAGCTTGGCGTTCAGCAACAAAATAAAGAGCCGCTCTCGCGCCTTCGTCAGTTTAGTGAGCAATTCAGCGGAAAAATCGTTTTCTCGGTAGAGTCAGAAGGTCGTCGTGAAGCACTAACGGAGCTGTTGCAAGGCATCAAAGTTCGGCCAGTCGTACATGGCTCACTTTACCAAGCTCTAGACTCGGGTGATCGATTCAGCTTGATCTTAGGCGCAGCAGAGCATGGTTTCATTCACGAAGAGCTGAACTTCGCTCTGATCTGCGAAAGTGATCTACTCGGTGACCGTGTTATCCAGCGACGCCGCAAAGATAAAAAAGCTGTCAACAGTGACACCGTTATTCGCCATCTTGCGGAACTAAAACCCGGTCAACCTGTGGTTCATATTGATCACGGTATTGGCCGCTACATCGGTTTACAAACACTTGAAGCCGGTGGTATGAAAACGGAATACGTCACTCTTGAGTATCAAAACGATGCCAAGCTCTACGTGCCAGTTTCATCACTGAATCTTATCAGCCGTTATTCTGGCGGCGCTGAAGAGAGTGCGCCACTGCATAAATTAGGTGGTGAAGCGTGGGCAAAAGCACGTCGTAAAGCGGCAGAAAAAGTGCGTGATGTCGCGGCAGAATTGCTGGATGTGTATGCTAAACGAGAATTAAAACCTGGCTTCAAATTTGAGCTAGATCGTGGGCAATACGCAACATTTAAAGCAACATTCCCGTTTGAAGAAACAGATGACCAAGCGATGGCCATCAATGCCGTCTTGTCAGACATGTGCCAGGCAAAAGCGATGGATCGCTTAGTGTGTGGTGACGTGGGCTTTGGTAAAACGGAAGTCGCTATGCGCGCAGCATTTGTCGCAACGGATAACAGTAAACAGGTCGCCGTACTCGTACCAACAACCTTGCTTGCTCAGCAGCATTTCGAAAACTTCCGTGACCGTTTTGCCAACTTACCAATCCGAGTTGAAGTACTGTCTCGTTTTAAATCTGCCAAAGAACAAAAAGTCATTCTGCAAGACGTTGCCGATGGTAAAGTCGATATTGTCGTTGGTACGCATAAGCTGCTTTCGAGCGACATTAAATTCAAAGATTTAGGTTTGTTGATCGTTGATGAGGAACACCGCTTTGGGGTTCGTCAAAAAGAAAAAGTCAAAGCAATGCGTGCGGATGTGGACATTCTTACCCTCACCGCAACACCAATTCCACGCACACTGAATATGGCAATGAGTGGCATGCGAGACCTGTCGATCATCGCGACACCTCCTGCACGCCGTTTAGCCATTAAAACCTTTGTTCGACAAAAAGAAGAGCCAGTGGTCCGTGAAGCGGTACTGCGTGAAATTATGCGTGGTGGTCAGGTTTACTTCCTGCACAATCAGGTTGAAACCATTGAAAAAACGGCAGAAGACTTACAGAAACTCATCCCAGAGGCACGCATTACCGTGGCTCATGGTCAAATGCGTGAGCGCGAACTTGAGCGAATCATGAATGACTTCTACCATCAGCGCTTTAATGTGTTGGTGTGTACAACCATCATCGAAACCGGTATCGACGTACCAACGGCAAATACCATAATCATGGATCGTGCGGACAATCTTGGCTTGGCGCAGTTGCATCAATTGCGTGGCCGTGTTGGACGTTCACACCATCAGGCCTATGCTTACTTATTAACACCACATCCAAAAGCCATGACCAAAGATGCCATCAAGCGTCTTGATGCGATTGCTTCACTGGAAGACTTAGGTGCTGGCTTTACGTTAGCAACCCACGATTTAGAAATCCGTGGTGCTGGTGAGCTGCTTGGTGATGAGCAAAGTGGGCAAATTCAATCCGTTGGTTTTACACTTTATATGGAAATGCTGGAACAAGCAGTGCAAGCATTAAAAGAAGGCAAGGAGCCATCTTTGGATGAGCTGCTTCGTGAGCAAACTGAAGTGGAAATGCGAATCCCAGCGCTCTTACCAGATGATTACATTCCGGATGTAAACACACGACTGTCGATGTACAAACGCATTGCGAGTGTCACAAGCAGTGATGAACTATCAGAGCTAAAAGTGGAACTGATTGATCGCTTTGGTCTGCTTCCAGACGCAACAAAGAACTTACTTGCCGTCTCAGAATTGAAAATTTCGGCTGGTAGTTTAAAAGCGAAAAAGATAGAAGCCCATGATAAAGGTGGATTTATCGAGTTTTACCCTGATGCTGACATAAATCCAGCGTATTTAGTTAAACTGCTGCAATCACAGCCGCAAAAATTTGCAATGGAAGGTCCAACTAAGTTCAAGTTTAGCGTACCATTGGTGGACCGACGTAAACGCATTCAGTTTGTTCAAGACTTACTGAATGATTTTAAACAGAATTTATTACCAACGAGCTAATAGTCGAATGAGAATACTGATCCCGTTATTGCTTCTATGTGTCTCAATGCCCTCTTGGGCACAGCGCCAATTTGATATTGAAGTGATCATTTTCAAGCGAGCAGTCGACGCTGAAAGCACAACAGAATCTTGGCCGAATCAACTGCCAAAAATCGATATGGAAAATGTCGGTAGCCTAGAGAGTGAATCCTACCGCCGCTCTAAAGGCGTGACACTTTTGCCAAGTTCTTCTTTCCGTCTCAACGCGCAAGAAGCGGCACTAAATAATCATGCCGGCTTTAAAGTGCTTAAACACGTAGCCTGGCGTCAAGGTGACCGAGGTAAATCTAGCGCCCCAATTTTCCGCATCGTTGGCGGGCGAGATTTCTCTGATTCTTATCAAGCAGATGGCCGCCCACTCAATGGCAATCAAACATTTTCCAGCGACGGTTACAGTGAAGAGACGGTCAATGGTCCTTTATATGAACTAGATGGTCGATTCCAAATATACGTACAGCATTACCTCTTCGCCGAAACAACACTAGATCTGCGCGAACCAAGTGTTAGAGAGGTGCGTTTTGAACCAACCTCAACTGAGCAATTGGCGGATGACTTAGGTGAAGTAGATGGTAACGTCCAAGTCGGTAACTTGGCAGAAATATCGCCGACAGTAACCGAAGAGAAATTCCTGAAGAGTTATCGAATGGATCAAAAACGTCGTATGCGTAGCAGCGAGACTCATTACCTAGATAACCCGTTGATGGGTATGATCATTCAAGTTCGTCGGGTTCGATAAGCACGAGCGGTTCGACAAAGCGCAGCAAAGCTGCGCTTTGTTTTTATCTGCTATACCTCAGTTATTCCTAACCAACGCAGAGCAAGGAAAATAGCTGCGTTCAAGTATAAATAGACAGCTTTCAATTTACTTACACTCAACATGGAAGTCGTATTAGTTCATGAGTCCAGACTTTGAAATCATTGCGCCCCGCTTAGCGCTCAAGCTCATCCCTGCTGAAGAAGCACATTCACTACAACGATTACTTGCAGAATCCCCTTCGCTGCACCAATGGCTTGACTGGTGTGATAAAAACGTCACATTGAAAACCGCGCAAGACTTTCTGTTGGCAACCCGTCTTAACTGGGTCAAAACTGAGGCTTTTGGTTTCGGTATCTATGAGCGGCAAAGTAACACTTTGGTTGGAATGGCAGCGGTTAATGAGTTATATCATACGTTTAATATGGCGAGTATTGGTTACTGGGTTGCCGACCGCTATCAACGGCAAGGCTATGCCCAAGAAGCCGTTAAAGCCTTAGCAGAATTCTGCTTCGCAAAGCTAAGTTTAACTCGACTAGAGATTGTTTGTGACCCCGACAACGAAGCTAGCCAAGCCTTAATTGAGTCCGTCGGTGCACAAAAAGAAGCCATCGCCAGAAACCGGTTTATTTTTCAGGGTAAGCCTAAAGATGGCGTTGTGTTCTCACTTTTACCGACAGATCTAACATAAACAAAAAGCCACCGACTTGCGGTGGCTTCTGCATTTTTTAAGATACAACACATCCACACAGAGTGGATTTAAAACCTTAGTGCAGCTTAAGGTTTGGACGCAGCACGCGATTAATGCGGCCGACGAGCATCATCAGACCGGTTTTGAATACACCGTGCAACGCCATTAGGTGCATGCGATACAACGAGATGTAAACGACACGAGCAATACGGCCTTCTACCATCATCGACCCTTTAGTTAGGTTCCCCATCAGACTACCAACGGTTGAGAAGCGACTTAGAGACACTAATGAACCGTGATCTTTATATACGTAGTCTTTCAACTCGCGCCCGTTGATCTTCGCGACGATGTTACTAAATGCCTGGCTTGCCATTTGGTGTGCAGCTTGAGCGCGTGGCGGCACGAACGAACCGTCAGACTGGGTACATTGTGCTAAGTCACCAATAACAAAGATGTCATCATCTCGTGTTGTCTGTAGTGTGTTTTTCACTACAAGCTGATTGATACGGTTCGTTTCTAAGCCAGCGATATCTTTAATAAAGTCTGGAGCTTTGATACCTGCAGCCCAAACCATGATTTGAGCTGGGATCTTCTCACCATCTTTTGTAGTAAGGCCATCTTTTTCAGCTTTAGTCACCATAGTGGCGGTGCGCACGTTTACGCCCAACTTCACCAACTCTTGATGAGCAGCAGAAGAAATACGTGGAGGTAACGCTGGTAAAATACGCTCACCTGCTTCAATCAGATTGACGTTCAACTTGCTAGAGTCAAGATCACCGAAGCCATAAGTGCGCAGCTCTTTAACAGCATTATGTAACTCCGCTGATAGTTCAACGCCAGTTGCACCAGCACCAACAATCGCAATATCGACCGTACCGTTACCGTTTTTCGCGTGCAGCTTTAGGAACTCGTTGTTCATTTCTGTACGGAAACGGTGTGCTTGCTCAGGGCTGTCTAGGAAAATACAGTTTTCACGAACGCCAGGCGTGTTGAAGTCGTTTGATGTCGAGCCAATCGCCATCACTAGAATGTCGTATTCTAGCTCACGGCTTGGCATAAGAAGTTCACCGTGTTCGTCTTTAAGCTCACTTAAGATGATCACTTTACGTTCACGGTCGATGTCTTGAAGACTACCCATTTGGAAGTCGAAGCTGTGGTTTTTTGCATGAGCTCGATAGCTCAGTGCATCTACTCCTTCGTCCAAAGAACCTGTAGCAACCTCATGCAATAATGGCTTCCACAAGTGGCTCGCTTTTCGATCGACTAGCGTAATTTGCGCACGGTTTTTGCGACCTAGAGTTCGACCAAGCTTAGTTGCCAACTCAAGACCACCTGCACCGCCGCCTACAACGATAATGCGTGTCACAATGATTTTCCTCTACAAAAATGAATATATGGGGTTCAGCTCGATGCATGACTCACAAACATTTGTGGCATCCATCCAACCGATGAATTCTTGGTTCTTAGAGGTGTCTCAATTACTTGGATTAAAAAACTGCCACTCACCTTGATTCTTTATCTATCAATGACTTGTCAGGGTTTGGCATGTTTATCTGGTACGCATACGACGCCAGAATTTTTTGGGCAAGTTTATTACTCGCTCTCAATTTTTTTTGATATTTATCAAATTATTTTAGTCCGGTTCATTATATAGAGACCAACTTTGAAGGCAACCAAAATCCGTGTAACGAGTACGGATTGACTACTTTTCGACTACTCTACAACAAGGTGTTCGTGCTACATAGGAGGGAAGTAAGAAAACGGTAAGGAGAACACAATATTCAAAGCGTTAAACCAAGAAAATGTGCCTTTCAAAGAGACAGTGGCTCGGCATACTCAAGAGAAGGAATCGCAGCAAAGCAGCCGATAAAAACGCCGCTTTACTGTCTACACTCAACATTAATAAGTATTTTTAAATGCCTTTATCGCTTGTAAATGATGAGAGATTTTTTTGAACTTATGAGACTGAGTTTCATCCCAAATGATTTGATAGTGTTTTCCTAACTCAGCTGCCGTTTTCGAATTGTCATGCACTTCATCATCTTTAGAGAGAATCACTAAGCAGTGCGCTTGATTTTTCGCTCGAAACTGATCAACACATTTTGTTGCGATATCTTCGTACTCTTCTGGGCGATCGATTCGACCAGCCATCGTTTTTTCTGGGTGCAAGTTCGGGTTGAACATCACTTGCTTGATACCGCATAGAAAACCAATTCGCTCAGACCAGTAACCACCTAAACCAACCCCACAGATTAACGGGTTTGGGTCATCAGATTGATCGATAACTTTAGACACTTCTTTTAACAAGTGTTGCATGTCGTGCTTTGGGTGAAGGGTGCTGTAATTGATAAAACGAACGTCGTCGTCGATAAATTGCAGTTGAAGAACTTTTTCGTGGTTACCCGGGCTTGTACTGTCAAAGCCGTGTAAGTAAATAATCATGTGTACCTCTCCCTGTGTGTATCTGGTACTTTTATTAAAACTACCACTATTTCCTTACTGTTAAAGGGGAAAATATCACGAGTTCTCAAAACAGTGATCTTCCATACACAATGAGCCTTTCAACTCATACGCACTGTTTAAGTATTGTTCATCTCCCCACAATTTATAGGCAAGTAGATACCAGAGCATCGCCATCACCAAGGTTCTTGGTTGCCAAGCGTGTACACCTCTCAACCAAAGAGACACATCTTCGATACCTCGAAGTTGGCAATACTGCTTTACCGCTTCTTCCACAGGCGCATTCGCGACCTGAATAGTTAAGGTCAAATCAAGCCTAGGGTCAGCAATCCCGGCATACTCCCAATCAATGACTTTCACCCCACTCTCCCCTCGCACTAGGTTGTAACACCCCAAATCGAAGTGACATAGGGCAAGCGGAACAGGTGCAACGTTCGGTTCCGTGCGCCACTTCATGTACAAAGCCTCAAACTCCGTACCCACATACTGACCATCAAGCTCAAGCCAATAATGATCGATGCGAGAAATATATGAAAATGGAACTAAAGGAATTGCGCTTATCGGATATTGATGAATCTTCGCCGCAATGGATAATAAATAGCTTAGTGCTAAGCCTGACTCCGTCAGTGCCTCTCCTTCTATCCATTCCACCAGCAACCCTTGCTCATGAATAAAAACTGGCTTGGGGCCAATTTCCAATGAAGAGACTGCATTCAGCACTTGATATTCACTGTGACGAGAAATTGAAAAAGCCTTGCAGACATGACTGGTCGGTCGCCAGATGTATGCAAGGCCTTGAGAAGATTCCAACCGCCAACAGCGGTTGGTTAGCCCCCCGGTAACAGTTTGTACTTTTACCGGAGGCTCCGTAAAGAAGCCATCGAGAGCGTTAAGACTCGGATCTAACTGTTTTGCTTGTTGCCAAGAAAACCATGCCATTGATGACTTCTCCACCCTGTTCGATTAAAGACCGAATAGGCTCTTAGATTGCGCTTTACGAATTTCAGTTTCATCCGCCCACTCAATCAAACCTGTTTCTAGGTCCATTAGGCGCATGGTCATCTTGTAGTATACATCTTTATCGCTACCTGCATTTTTCACAATGCTAGATAGGTTGCCGTAAAGCATGTATTGAGCACCAACCATTTTACCAAATTGGATCGCTGTGCTTTGGTTAACAAGCTCATCCGTATTTTGGAAGTTAAGTTGTTCACGCACAGACTCAACACGATCCATATCAACAAAACGGAACTTACCTGAGTTCAACATCTTAGTAGAGATCGTGTCAGTAATGGATTCAGTGTCAATATGTTCACTGGTTTTGTTCTTAATTCGCTCAACAAAAACGATAGGACGTTGGTCACGAGTAATTGCTGCTACAGAGCCCGACATCATCATGCTATCCACCATTTCAGCCGCGATTTTTTGTAAATCTGTTGAGCCAAAATCGATAGTCGTGGTTTCTGTTGCTTGCGCATCGCCGTAAGAGACTTTGTTAGAACAGCCACCTAAAATGACGGCAAGACCTAAAAGAGCAATAATACTTTTTTTCATGAGAGTTCCTTAGTTTTTCAATACCAGCGCATCGTTAGCGCGGCAGCTTCGGCAGAGCCGTTAAGATTAATCGTCTTGTGCTTCTCTAATTTGCACACGGAATTTTGTGCCATTTGGATTCACAGTAACTTCAGATAACGTGACTTGCTCAAATCCTCGCACAATCATTTTTCGCCACGGACCAGGTTTGGTATTCACTTCTAAACCATTGTTGTCATACCAATAAAATCGGTAAAGAATGTGCTGATCACCTTTGTAATTGCTACTCAGCTGCACGACTCCTCGTGGGCGATCATCAACGTAAGTGGTGGTGATGTTGTCAACTAATAAGCGACTACCTAAAACGTTATCATTAAAAAATACTTTTTGCGTTTGGCCATCAATTCGAATACCAGCCGTGTTTTCGGCGCATCCAACTAAACCAATAGCCATTGCTAAACAAACAAGCCATGCTTTCATTACAGTCTCCCTAGCTGTTTATGCCACACGGTTGAGTGTGCTCCCTGACGAGATACCCATACCAATGTAGTCTGCTGTGCAGGCACTTCAAACTGATAGGTTTGATCACCCAAGTTTAAACTTTGTGTTCCCGGTTTCACGATTTTTGAAGCCGTTTTCACTTGCGCTGGCAATGTTTGCCAACTTCTCGTATCTGGCTGTTCGGTCAATGTGTTCCATACATTGAAAAGTATGTTGCCCACATCATCGCCTTTTTTCGCCGCCTCTTTTCGGATTCGATCTTTTGCCCAAACACGAAGAGCTTGACGGATCACTATTGTAGTAAGACGTTCATTAAGATCGTTTTGCGCCATCGCATTAACATCAGTCAGCGTACTGGAAGATAATACCTGACCATTTAAAACAACATCGCTAAAACGTTGAGCACCTCGGTTCTGATAATAAGGAAGCGCCAACGAATAAATCGCGCCATTATCGCGACTGTCGTAAATCGGTAAATCAATACGCCACCCTTTCATCGCCTCAACAACACCCTGCTCATCAATAACGATGACTCGCCCTTGTGACTGAGTTAATCCAGAAGGTGCTTTGCCATACCGCTTCTCTAGCATGCGCAAGTCTTCACGCATGCCTAACTTCTTAGCAGCGTATAAGGTGCTTTCTACAACTTGCTTGTTGTCTGGCATTACAGCGAGTGCTCGTCGGTAATCAACATAAGCACTGTTTAAGTCTCGCGACGCTTCATATAACAGGCCAGAAAGATAGAACAGATAACCATTTTGTACCGCGCTTAGTTTTTTACCAGCATCAGGGTAGTTCGCTAACACACTGCCTAAATTGGCAGACATGCCTTGCTTGTTAAGGTCTTTCTCTGCTGCTTTTAGCTCTTTTTCACGCGCCTTTCTTGCCGCTTCCTGAACTTGATTAGCTCGACGCACTTCAACTAGTGCTCCTTCTAAATCGTTTTTCTGTAAGTAATTTAGTCCTAGATACAGGTGCAAAAAACCAAGTTCGTAATCGGCGGGATGATAGTCTTGGAGATTGTCGTTCACTGCGAGAGAGCCGACGCTCGTTGCCGTGTCTGACACAGATATCGTCGCTCGATCTTGTTGAACACGTACGGCACGATCGCTGCTTTCTAGCGCATTCAAACTTGTCGGGTAATCTTCAGCAAGAAAAGAGATACGACCTTTTTCAAAATTGCCAAGTATCTCGCCACCCACTTCACTTGATTGAAGTTGTTTTGCTTTGGCATATTCCCCTGCAACAACGGCTTGATAAACTTCTTGATTCTGGTTGCTGTAATGGCTAAACAGATTGCCCGCAGATAAATTCGCGCAGCCAGAGGCCATTAAAGCCCAGCTCATCAGCCCTAACAGCTTTACACCTAGTTTCACATTTATCTCCACAAATGTGTCATTCGACAGGAAAAAGAAGTGGGTGAATCGCCACCCACTTATAAAAGCTTAGCTCAATACCATTGGACCTAGAGGGCGGCCGCCTAGTAGGTGCATGTGAATATGGTAAACCTCTTGGCCACCATGTGGATTACAATTAACGATCAGGCGATAGCCGTCTTCAGCAATACCTTCTTCTTTCGCTAACTTTCTAGCAACAGTGAACAAACGCCCCATCATTGCTTCATCTTCAGCTTCTACATCATTCGTTGTTGGGATCAGTTTATTCGGAATAATGAGAATATGGCTTGGTGTGCGAGGGTTAATGTCGCGAAACGCAGTCACCAAATCATCTTGATAAAGGATATCGGCAGGGATTTCCTTGCGAATAATTTTACTAAAGATCGTTTCTTCCGCCATGAGGACTCCATTTTATAAACGTAATTAGACCCCAATTAGTATGCGCCAACCAAAAGCGGAGCTCAATAAAAACAGTGTTCACTTAACATTATTAATCAAATGCTAATTAACGAGGCTTTTTTTGTCGTGTGCGTCATAAAATGCGCGTCACAAACTGAATACAATCCAATGAATTTTGTTACTTTTTTAAGACAATTATTATTTTTATACCCAAGTAAATTCAAAAAATACTTGGGTAGCTTGTCTATTTTTGGGAGAGGAAACTCACTTATGCGAGGTTCAGTTATTAAAAGGATGTATGCCGGCTTTGCACTGATCATCATCCTATTTGCCGTCACAATTGCCATTATGATGGGAGGAATGAGTGATATTCACGGAAAATTTGGCACGGTATCTAAATCATCCCTACCGTTGGTATCGTTATCTAATCAAACCAGTGTTGAGCTGCTTTCTGCCGACAAATCATTTAAAGACTTCCTGACAACAGAGAATAAACAACGCATGGATGAAATGCGTCAGGAATTTGCTAGATCTCAACAGCGCTTCGAATCAACATTGGCTCAACTGAAAACCGCAAGCCAAATCTACCCTTCTCTTGCCGAACCGTTTTCACAGTTAAAAACGTTAGAGCAGAGCTATTTTACAGAAGCTCTAGAGGCCATGGACAACTACGAAGCAATGTTCGCGGCTCAAGAAGAAGTGCAAAAATCCTCACGCCGCTTCCAAAAACTGAATACCGAACTGTCGGTTGGTCTTAAAGAATATGTGGCAGATCAAACCAGCATTTCTGTCAAAGTCATGGCAAAGAGCTACTTTATCAAGTTAAAAGATGCCGAAGTAATTACCTCTGATGCCCTCGCCAGTTCCAACCCTGAGTTTGTTACGCAAGCCGTAGCTAAAAACCGCAAAGCAGTAACGCACTTGAATTACGCATTCCGCGGGTTGGTGACTCAGCTTCCTGAGCTAGAAAAAGCATTTGGCGAATCTGTAGAGCAATTTACTCGCGACGTTGGTATGCGTGGCGGTGTGTTAGACCAACATAATAATTACCTCAATGCTCGCGCCGCTTTGTATAACAATATCGCCAACCTAGCAAATAAAGTGGATTCAACCATGGCGATTCTTGAGCAATTCACGACAACCGCAACAGATAAGCTCAATGAATCATTGGCAGATGCAGGTGACATATATTCAGCGGGTGTAACGAAAGCCATCATCATTGGCGTTATTGTCGTTTTACTCGCGACAGCGATTGGCTACCACATCGCACAAAGCGTTCGCGAACCGTTGACTCGTATTCTAAAAGTGTTAGAAGGCCTGACTGAAGGTGATATGACACAGCGTATCGATATTCGCTATAACAACGAATTCAGCCGTGTGAGTGGACACATTAACTCACTCGCCGACAACCTTCACGAGATCTTGGTGAAACTCAACGAAGCGTCAGAAAACCTATCGTCAACCGCGACAACCAACGAACGCACCTCTTCGCAAGCACAAATTAAATTGAGCTCTCAACGCGAACAAACAGCAAACGTCGCTACTGCGATGACAGAAATGTCTCATTCAGTGCAGGAAGTCGCGCAAAGTGCGCAAGGCTCGCTAGAAATGGTGCAACGCGTCGAATCTGCCTCTGAAGAAGGCAGAAATGTTATGAGCAGTAACATCTCAACCATTAATCAACTAGAAACACGTTTGAACGAATCGGTCTCCGCAGTTTCTGAGCTACAAAAGATGAGTGGTCAAATTGGGTCTATCCTTGATGTGATCCGCAACATTGCGGAGCAAACCAACCTACTGGCATTGAACGCGGCAATTGAAGCGGCTCGCGCTGGTGAACAAGGTCGCGGCTTCGCGGTAGTGGCAGATGAAGTACGAGTACTCGCATCAAGAACGACTCAATCAACCACTGAAATTGAATCCATGATCAGTAATCTGCAAGCTAGCTCGCAATCGGCGAACCAAGTCATACAAAGCTGTATGAGCGATATGGAGATGTCGGTTGAGCAAGCATCAAAAGCGAACAGCTCAATGGAAGAGATCCAGGCGCTAATCATCGAAATCAGCCAAATGAGTACGCACATTTCACAAGCAGCAGCAGAGCAAAGTGAAACATCAACAGACATTGCTCGCAGCATTGAAGATATCAACAGTATCGCCGATGAAAGTTTCCAAGCCATGTCGAGTATCGCACAAACCAGTGAATCACTGACCCACTTGGCTCATCAGCAAAATGAATTGGTCCACCGCTTTAAGTTATAAATACTTTATAACTAAGAGCATTAATTAGTGCAATCAACTGTATAAGGGCGACTTTTTGTTAAGTCGCCCTTGTTTTTTGTCGGCCATGTCTACATATGATTAATAAGGCCAGCTCATCCCCTTGCACAACTCTTTTCGAGCGGCCTCATAAAAAGGAAAATCTATGGCTGTTCATGTTGGTATTATCGACCAAGACCCAGTGAGATTGGTCACTCCTCTATTAGATAATCGTACGCTAAGCACACATATCGTCTTCATCGGAGACAAGAGCCAGTTAGATATATTTGACCGACTGAGTGCCGTTTTAGATCAACGAGAAATTACTTCTGAATTTTTTGAAATTCCATCCGCTGTTAATACATCTCTGATCAAACAAGCAATTCAAAAATTGGCAAAAGACCTCCATGAACGCGGCGAAGATGTAAAATTGAACGCGAGCTGTGGTCTTCGTCATCGCTTGTTGTCGGTGTACGAAGTTTTCCGTACCTATCGCTGGCCAATTTTTGTGGTTGAGCCTAGTAGCGATAAGCTTTGTTGGTTATACCCTGATGGCAAAGAAGATACCCAAGTCGAAGATCACATTACGATTGCAGATTACCTCACTATCTTTGGTGCACGCGGCGAGTTTCACCACGTTGATTTACCACCTCTTCTTGATAAAAAATTGTATGAACTTGGTGAACGATGGGCCTCAAATGCGCTTGAGCTTGGGCCAGGTCTAGCAACACTTAACTACCTTGCAACCACATGCCGCAAAGAACAAAAGCTTGATGTCGAGCTCTCCGAAAAACAGCAGGGCTACCGTGAGCTAAACATGTTGCTTTCAGATTTAGTAGAAGCAGAAATCGCCACCTATGAGAATGGCGTTTTAACGTTTGCAGATGAAGATGCTCGACGCTTTTCAAACGGTGAGTGGTTAGAAACTTTGGTTCACAGCACCGTGAAGCAAATCCAAGACACCATGCCGACGATCCAAGATCGATCGTTAAATGTTCAGGTTTATCGCAAACTTGGTGAAAGTGAAGTACGCAATGAGTTAGATGTCGCAACAGTTGTAAACAACAAGCTGCACATCATCGAGTGCAAAACCAAAGGCATGAGAGATGACGGCGACGATACTTTATATAAGTTAGAATCGCTTCGCGATTTATTAGGTGGCTTACAAGCGCGCGCAATGTTGGTGAGCTTCCGTCCTCTTCGTCACAATGACATTACTCGTGCTGAAGACTTAGGGCTAGCCCTGATTGGCCCTGATGAGCTTAAAGATTTAAGAACGCACTTAACGGCTTGGTTTAAAGACGCGGGCGGTTCAGACGAGATATAGTGCCATTAAGAAAAGCTAAAATTCACAACGATAAAAAGCAGCATTAATGCTGCTTTTTTTATACCTAAATTTTAGCTGTACGCATTTCTATAAGTAGAAAAAAACCAGAGGTTAGCCTCTGGTTTTTTCTGTTTGTTTAAATGCCAACTATAGCGGCTTAAAGCATTTTACGCGCTGCTTCTACAACCACTTTAATTGAACGCGCTTCCGTTTCTTTCAGAGTTGAATGATCTGGAATCTCTTTTTGTGTACGGTTGATGATAACACCAGCCACACAACCCGCTTTTAAACCAGAGCTCGCACACATTGTTAGCAGTGTTGCAGACTCCATCTCGAAGTTAAGTACGCCCATGTCTTGCCATTCTTGCATAGAGCCTTGGAAACGCTTAACAACACGACCAGAGAACGTATCGTAACGTTCTTGACCAGGGTAGAACGTGTCGCTTGATGCAGTCACACCCATGTGAACTGTAGCGCCAGACTCTTCTACCGCTGCTTTCATTGCGGTTGCTACTTCAAAATCAGCAACTGCTGGGAATTCCATAGGAGCAAAGTGTAGGCTCGCACCGTCAAGACGAACTGACCCCGTCGTTACGATCATGTCACCCACGTTTACATGTGGTTGAATTGCACCCGTTGTACCAACACGTAGGAAAGTACGAACACCAAGCTGTGCCAATTCCTCAACTGCGATAGAGGTAGAAGGACCACCAATACCTGTAGAACAAACCACAACAGGTTTACCGTCTAGCTCTGCACGGTATAGCGTGTATTCACGATGGCTTGCTAGAAATACTGGATTTTCCATTTGTTCTGCGATTTTTTGAACACGCGCTGGGTCACCAGGAATGATCGCTAGAGTCGCACCATTAAGATCAGCTTCAGTAACACCTAAATGGAATACAGCTTGAGACATAAGTCGCTCCTTATTGTGGCTTATTTTATGAACAATAAGCTCATTAATCAGTTATTGGGTACAGATGCACTGTAGCGAACCTTTCACCAACATAGAGTGATCACAATCACAATGACAAAATGTAATGAAAGTGAAATTTCAAACAAAACTGGTATTGATCACACTTTAAGGGGCGTTAAATCATTTTGTTGCATAGCAATGCGTGATTTCAAGGACGAGAAAAACGTCTGATCGCATCAGGTGAATACGGTTAAAAAAAGCCCGATACACGAATGCCTCGGGCTATTAATGAGTGGGATCATTGGTTAGGTCAGTTATTTGATCTGTTTGGACTCAAAACGAAGTAATCTCAACGCATTCAATGTCACCAGTGCTGTTGCACCACTGTCAGCTAATACTGCAACCCACAACCCAGTAACCCCAAGTAAACTTGTCACTAAGAATACACCTTTCAAACCTAGCGCTAACGCGACATTCTGACGAATGTTACTTAGCGTCGCACGCGACAGTTCTATCATGGCAGGTAGCTCAATCAACCGGTTGTGTGTTAACGCCGCATCAGCAGTCTCGAGCGCAACATCCGTACCGCCTCCCATCGCAATGCCGATACTCGAAGCTTTCATGGCTGGAGCATCATTGATACCGTCTCCCACCATCGCAACGGTATGTTGTTGTGATAGCTTCTCGACGTAATGCACCTTGTCTGCAGGTAACAAACTCGCTTTATAATCCAAGCCTATTCTATTTGCCATTGCTTCTGCACTTCTCGGGTTGTCACCCGTTAGCATCACCGACGTGACCCCAAGTTCCTTCAACATTGCGATGGCTTGCTGGGCATCTGAGCGCAATGTATCTTGCCATGCGATCACGCCAATGACCTCGTCATCGAAACGCACAATGACAACCGTTTTACCTTGTTGTTCCAACGTAACCACTTGCTCTTTGGCTTCTTGAGAAAGTGGAAAGTCTGCCTTTGAAGGCGTGACCACTTGGACCATTTTTCCATCGACGTAACCAGTGACACCAGAGCCTACTTGCGCGGTTTTATCCAACGCTTCAGGAATAGTAAGCCCCTGCTCTTGCACTTTGGTAACTAAAGAAACCGCTAGAGGATGACTTGAACCAACCTCGATTGACGCAGTTAGGCTAAGTAACTTGTCTTCATCCATATCAAAAGCAAAGACGTCAGTCACTTCTGGTTTACCTTGCGTCAGTGTCCCAGTTTTATCAAATGCGACAGACTCAACCTTGCCAAGCAACTCAAGCGCCGCACCACCTTTGATCAATGCGCCCCGCTTAGCAGCTGCCGCCAAGCCAGAAGTGATCGCCGCAGGCGTTGAAATGACTAATGCACATGGACAAGCAATCAACAGCAGGGCGAGTCCTCGATAGATCCACGTTTCCCACGGTTGGGCAAATAGTAATGGCGGCGTAACGATAACCATCAGAGACACCAACATCATTAGCGGCGTATACCAACGGCTAAATTTATCAAGAAAGCGTTCTAATGGTGCCTTACGAGATTCGGCTTCTTCAATCAAATGAAGAATTCGGTCTATCGCATTCTCGCCCTGACGGGAAGTCACCTGTAAGCGAACCACTTTATCGACAACCACAGCCCCGGCCATCACTTTGCCACCGGTTTGATGTTCAACGGGAACAGATTCTCCCGTTAACGCACTTTCGTCAAAACTCGCAAGCGCATCTTGCAAAACACCGTCGGCAGGCAAACGACCTCCGGGTGCGACTTCTATGGTATCCCCTGGTTTAAGCTGAGCAGCTGGTACTTCTTTACGCTCTCCATCAATAATTAAAATTGAATTTTCTGGGACTAAGTCCATTAACGCCTGGACACCGCTTCGCGCGCGAGATGATGCATATGCTTCTAACTTTTCACCAATAAGGAAAAGCAATAACACCATTGCGGCTTCGGCGGTTTCACCTAAATATAAAGCGCCGAGCGCCGCTACACTCATTAACGTTTCAATCGCAAAAGGCGTACCGCTACGCGCCAACTTAAATGCTTTGAGCGCGATTGGGTATAAACCAAGTAAACACGTCAAAGTGAATAACCAAGCGCTTATTTGAGGGTCGATCTTAGAAATTACTGCCGCAGTAGCCATTGCACCAGCAATCGAGAGAATTTGGATGTTGTCTCTTATGACGCCAAGCCAGCCTTTCTTTGTAGTGCTTGGTTTTGGAGCATCCAGTGAAGAGAGCGGGAAACCCGTTTTTTGGGCTGTCTGCTCTATCGTAGCTATCAGCTCTCGACCATCAAAATCGACGACCAGTTTTTCTGTTGCAAACAAAACCTTGGCTTGGCTGACGCCTTGTAAAGACGTAATGGCTTTCTCAAGCTTTTGCGCACAAGATGGGCAATCCATACCTGACACAAGCCAAGCGTTCCGAACGGAGGAATTACTCTCCCTTGTGGGATCGTCTTCCTCGCCTGTATCTACGCTGCGGCCTCCTCCACTACAGCAAGAGCTTTCAGAAACATCAACACTGGCCTGAGAGATATTGAGCGAAGATTTTACTGGCGCACAGCATGACTCGCTTGCACCAAGCGGCACCGCAGTTTTGATTTTGCTAGATTGGCAACCTTGATGTTTTGTACACATAATTTTTTCCTTATTGGTATCGGTGATTTACCTATTGCTAAGGATAAACCTTAGAGTAAGCTCCAAGGTCAAGATAAATTTGTACAGTTCGGCGATAGAAAATAAAAAAGACGCCGAAGCGTCTTTCCAAACCAGTTTAAAAGCAATATTCCGTAAAGTTTAAACAGAGAGGTTAAACGGGATGCTTAAAGCACTCATTTAATGTCATTCCTATGGCACGCAGCACGTCTCTTCTTGTGATAACACCAACCAACTTACCTTTGCCATCCACCACTGGATACATTTTCGGCTTTCCAACTTTCATCATGTCAGCCAGTTCAATTACTGACATTTCTGGAGAAACAGATAAGACATCATCATGCATACACTCTTGTACCGTATGTGTATCTTGGCAGTGATAACTTGCTTTCACCAACTTATCTAATAAGTCTTGCTCCGATAAAAACCCAACCACTTTTTCATTTTCATCAATGACAGGGCCACCTAGTGTGACACTTTGCATTACTTTGTTTAAAGCTGCCGAAAGTGACATATCTTTCGTGAAAGTCACCGCTTGCAACGTCATGTAATCTTTTACTTTTAATGAATGCATTCTTATCTCCTTAAGGGCATTTTATTGCGGCCTTTAGATAAGTGTCGCCTAATTTCCTGATTTTACTAAATGGAAAGGAGTAATTTTATTTATAGGCACAGCCTATTGAACTAAAACAAAATTAACTCACCGAACAACATTCACTGTATTTCGTTAAACGCAAGATTCAGCCAGGCTGATTTTTCTAGGCAATAAATACAACAAAGCCAGTCAAATTGACTGGCTTTGTTATTAAGTAATTGTTGCGTTAGCTATGTTGGCGGCGCATGTTGTCTAAAATAATGCCAGTCGCCATCGCGACATTCAGTGATTCGGCACCGCCAAACGCCGGAATCGTGATTTTATCTGTCACGAATTTTGCTGCGGCTTCGCGCACACCATGAGATTCGCTGCCCATCAACAAAATACCTTCAGCAGCGAAATCCGTTTTATGAACGCTCTCTCCTTCCAAAAACGCGCCATATACTGGCAATTTGGCGTGTTCCAAGTAACTTGGCAAATCCACCAAACTCACTTGTACGCGGCCAAAGCTGCCCATGGTCGCACTGATCGTTTTAGGATTATAAGGATCAGCACAATCTGTACTCGCAATAATGTGCTTGATGCCATACCAGTCTGCAACACGAATAATCGTACCTAGATTACCAGGGTCGGATACACCATCTAGCGCAATCATCAAGCCTTTCGCTTGAGGCTCTTTTACACTCGGAATTTCAACCACAGCAATGGCCGCATTATTGCTCACAAGCGTGCTCGCTTTGGTCAATTCATCAAGCGATGCTTCAACACAATCAAAACGATTTAGCGCACCAGCATTTTGTTCGAGAAATGCCGCTGTTGCAAAAACCTGCTTCACCTTCAATGAACTACTTGCTAGCTCTAGTACGTTCTTTTCACCCTGAACTAGGAATAAGCCATGCGCTTTACGCTGTTTCTTTTGGCCTAAAGCACGAAGCAGTTTTAATTGTTTTTTTGAAATCATTAAAGTATCCCAGGTGAAAATGGTTATTCGGCGAGCGTACCCTAAACAATCTTCACGACAGTTCGGTATCAAGCGGATGAGATTATAAATTATACCTAAATAACCTCAAGAAGCTTGATCATCAGAAGACGTTGAACACCAAGCGTAGCCAAAATAAAAGAAGGCTCAAAAACGAAAAAAGCCCTGCGATAACGCAGGGCTTTCAAAGGGTGGGACCCCAGCCACATCCCGGCACACAAGTCACACGCTGCGGCTGCTTCCTTCCGGACCTGACCGAGTTCACGAGCTATTGTTGCGAGAGGACCAGAGCCCCATAATTCTTTTCGAGAGGTCTTGCCTCAATCGATGGGGCGATTATTCAGTATCAGCTCTCATAATGCAAGAGCAAAAACCTTGAATTTCATCATTTCATTACCGTTTGAACAAAACTCGATCAATTCATTCCTTTATGATGAAACCGTGCAGTCACGATAAGAGGAGTCGTGCCGTGAGGACTGCTTACTCATGTACATGTCTTCATCAGCCAAATGCATCGCTTGCTCTAAGCTCATGTGCCGTTCCCTTTTTGCAGAGAAACCAATAGAGATACTTATAGACTCCAAA
Source organism: Vibrio sp. D431a (assembly GCF_030248655.1). NCBI lineage: Bacteria > Pseudomonadati > Pseudomonadota > Gammaproteobacteria > Vibrionales > Vibrionaceae > Vibrio > Vibrio sp. D431a. Next base: position 469,615 of record NZ_JAHGAP010000009.1, read on the forward strand.
TCACTACATAATTTGCCTTTCACATCGATTCTACTGAGCTCTCTCATTGCTCTAGTTAACTCGGCTTGCGTTGGATAACCCAGCAATATGAACTCATCCCCTCCAATTCGATAACATCTTCCCGACCAGACATAATGAATTTTTAGCGCCAGTAGTTGTAAAACTTCGTCCCCAGCGCGATGCCCATAAGTGTCATTGATTCGTTTGAAATGATTAATGTCTAAGTAAAGTATGGATAGATCTTTGTTTACTCCTTTTCGATACTTTACTTGCAACGCACGACGATTCCTTAACCCTGTTAAGTTGTCAGTGTTCGATTGACGGTAAAGATAAAGCGAAACACAAATAGCAAACAATAATACAAAGATAAACACAGCTTGTGTTTGCGTCGCTAATCGAATCTCATATTCAAGTGCGGTACGCCAATCTGGGCGTACATCGTACTGAGCAATGATCTTATCAACTTCTAACATCGCTATCGCTCGACTGAAGAAAGGCGCAAGCATGGCTCCTTTTTCATTCGCGACCAATCCAACAGAGAGTTGAGACTCATAAAACTCGCCAATAGCGGTATCCTGCTCTATCGGAACCAGTTCACTGAGACGTAAAAAATGATTGAGCATCGCCGTATCCATCGGAATGTAATCGACTTCTTCATTTAATAGCCCCTGAATGAGCTCTTGTTGAGTACGATAACGTTTGAGTTCTTTTAGCGGTAACAGTTGCGTCATCATTTGATCGAAAAAGTCATCCTTAACTACGCCAATCCGCTCAGATATCAACTGTGAAACATGAGAGTATGTGCTCGGCTTGTAACCTAAACGCTTGACCATCACCGATGCTGGCGCGTAATGGGACTTTGGAAAGTAGCTAAATGCGCGCCGCTCACGGCTGACCGTTAACGGCGCCAAAATTTCGAAATTACCTTGGATAAACTCATGGTACATAGAACCCCAGCTTTCACCAGGCTCACTAATGATCAAGCAGTTTAAAGCCAAGATCTCACAACTTCTCAGGACTACATCAGCCGTCATCCCTTCGACACTACCATCTGCGTTGTATACAACATATGGAAAGATAGATTCGAGCTTAATCCGTATTGGTTCATTAAAATCAAGGGGTAATAAACGAATAGAATCACGCAACGCTGCTCGCCTTAATTCAAATTGATACTGGGAAATTTCTTCGCGAAGCTGCTTTTGCACCGCTTCCCCGTGAATAAACGTAGCGAACGTGTCCAACTCTTCAAGATGATGATCTTTTTTACTGATGATGGATACGGGCTTTATCGAAATCTGATCATTGAGCATCTTGGCGTCAAACCCCTCCATCAGCATCGGCTTGAGCTGGTTAATGGCATCGACAACGCCGTCCACAGCACCTGAACGTAGCAGTGTTACTGCTTGTTCGTGACCTTGATAAGAGATCTGTTCTAGCTCAGGGTAGTGTTGTTTAAGTAATTGGGCATAAACTGTATCTTTGGGGACGCCAACACGCGAAATGTCACTCAACGTCGAATCTTTTAAACCAAAGAGGTAGGTATATTCGATATTTGTTGGGCGGGAATAACTAAAACGTTGAGCACGTTCTTGTGTGTAAGTGATATTCGCAGCAAAGTCCGCTTCCCCATTCGCTACTGAATTTAGAATGGCATCAAAGCTGGAGTAGTTCACGTATTGAACGGTAAAGCCAAACTCCTCTGAAGCAGCATTGAAAAGAACACGAGTAACGACATCATCCGCTTCAGTCGCGACTTTATAATGAGCAATTAAAGGGGCTTCGGCTTTTACATTCAAACTCAAGAGGCAACATGCAAAAAGCAACAGTGTTCGAGCAAAAGTTGTCATGACAAACTTATCTTAAATCAACCACTTATATTGTGGTTATTATTATTGGAAGTGTAGTAAATATGAAATGAAGAACATATACTAATCTCCATTTTGTTCCACAACCAATTCGATACTCTGCCGCACATGTCACTTTTTACCTGACTAAAAACTCATAATTCAGCCTGTTCATCGCTACTACGTAAAATATAGTCAGTCATCCAAGCCGTCCCTAACAAACAGATCCAAACCACGAAAACAGGGTTTGGCACATCCGTGGTCGGGCTGACGACTAAAGCGGCAAAACCCACAGTCGGCAATGTCCAACATAATAATTTGCTCCAACGAATGGTATGTTGAAGCTTCGCAAGTGCTTCCATTGACGCTAACATTCCCGTCAAACTTAACGCCATAAGAACGGCGTACGGTAGGCCTGCAATCCACAATGGGAGCAACAAAAACAACGGCCACCAGCTGTGTTTATTGGATGGCGTCCAATGCGCAGCCGACCACCACATCGCCATAACCGCAATGGTTTGAACCACTGTAACCCAAGCAGACCCATCCAGCTTACCGCCTTGCTGTGTGACCATAAGACCAACTTGCAGTGTAAGTACAATAAGACCAGCGGTGAGCAACACGCCTAAAGAGCTTCTACGAGAAAACACCACCATTAAAAGTGGGAAAAGGATCAAAACACCAACCGACAAAGCAATTGGCTGCATTGAGAGTGTCGCACCAAAAGCCATCATCGCGCCCAGCAATACTAAGCCAGCGAACCCACCTTGTGGCAGAACCCACAGCGCGGGGATCATAAGTGCAAGAACGGGAATGTCACCCTCGCTCAAACTCATCGCCCGAACGCAGACAACAGCGAGTAAGGTCGTAACGAAAAATTGAAGTGTCGATAAAATCATAGCGCCTCCTGGCTTCCCCACCTACTTGGTAACTCAACGGCAAAAACTGGGATTGAAAGTCGTTGAGAGGGTCTAGATTCAAGCTTAGCTTGCGTTTGCTTCATGCTGTTTAAGGCTCATCAACCAACGACACTAAAGAACAGAAAATGTAATTCTTCAAAGTGAGTCGCTGGCAACACAAGGGTTAAGAACCGTTAGCAATATACAAGTCCAATGGTTTACCATTCCTTAGTAATCCAAAATAGACACTTTTGAGTATGGACCAATTTTTAGCGCAAATCTTTGCTGTAATTCACCAAATTCCAAAAGGAAAAGTCTCCACCTATGGGGAAATTGCAAAAATGGCCGGTTATCCGGGCTATGCGAGACATGTTGGTAAAGCACTGGGTAACCTACCAGAAGACAGCAAACTCCCCTGGTTTAGAGTGGTAAATAGCCAAGGAAAAATATCTTTAAAAGGCAGAGACTTAGAGCGACAAAAAAAGAAATTAGAAGCAGAAGGGATTGAAGTCTCGGAAGTTGGCAAAACTTCACTTAAAAAATACAAATGGCAGCCTTAAGCTGCCATTTTTTGTTCTCAGTACGTCGTATTAACGTGTTCCAACTAGACGAATATCTAATTGGTGAGTTTGTGCTTCATCTGTAATAACACCGTTATGTGTGTCGCTGATAAAACGCAGCTTTCCATCTACCTCAATGCGAGCACGAACGCTGTAACGATGGTTTGGTTTGATTTCATTGCTGTCGTAACTCAACTCAAAAGAAAGAGGAACTTGCTTACCTTCTGTTTCGAATGTCTGTTTCGCCAACACTTTTGCTGGCGCATCCGCCAAGGACACATCTTCTAACGCAATAGTAACCACTGCGTTTGGTGGCAAGGCAATCCGCTCGCGATAAGCCACTGTACCTGTAATCGTCTTCATTGACGCCTCTGTAGATTCCATTTCTGTATTTTGAGAAGTTTGGCAACCCACTAACGCAGCCCCAAAGAGTAGAGAAGTAACAAGTAGTAGTGTTTTTTTCATATATTCCTCGAAAAGAGCATTAAACCGAAGCAATTATAGGTGTGGAATATAAAACTGTCTGCTTCCTGTCATTTTATTTGACAATAGTTTGACTGAGTTAGAATTTATCAAACAATTGATTTTGTTTCATAATTGGAACAATACTATTTCTAAGTTACTCAATAGTTCTTAACTATGCCACTTCACAAGAGTGAGGCTGTTGAGGTAACTTGGAATGAAAGACAACGGTGAGGAGACACAATGAGTAAACCACTACGAGAATTGCTCAGCCTACTACAACTCGAAAAATTAGAAGAAGGCTTGTTTCGTGGCCAAAGTGAAAACCTAGGTTTGCCTCAAGTTTATGGCGGTCAAGTAATTGGGCAAGCACTTTCTGCTGCGCGCTACACCGTTGAAGAAACACGCACGGTACACTCCTTCCATAGCTATTTTTTGTACCCTGGCGATCCAGAAAAACCTATTATTTATGACGTAGAAAATCTGAGAGATGGCCGTAGCTTTAGCACTAGACGCGTAAAAGCAATTCAAAATGGACGCCCTATTTTTTACCTAACCGCATCCTACCATGGCGATCAACCTGGGTTTGATCATCAAAAAGAAATGCCAGATATCCCTGGTCCAGAAAACTTTGCTTCAGAGAGTGAGCTCGCAAGCCATATTGCAGAATTTCTACCCAAACGCTTACGCAAAACATTTTGCGGGGAAAAGCCAATCGAAACTCGCCCCGTTACGGTTATCAACCCTTTGAAGCCCAAAAAAGCAGAACCCAAACAGTACCTTTGGATTCGTGCTAATGGTGAAATGCCAGAGAATCAGCTAATTCACCAGTACCTTCTGGCCTACGCATCCGATTGGGGATTCCTTGTGACAGCAATGCATCCACATGAAGTCTCATTAATGACGCCTAACTTTCAAGTGGCCACCATTGACCACTCTATCTGGTTCCATCGTCCGTTTAAGATGGATGAATGGCTTCTATATGCGATAGAGAGCCCAACGGCGAGCAATACTCGTGGGTTGGTCCGTGGCGAAATATACAACCAGCAAGGTCACTTAGTGGCGACCGCCGTGCAAGAAGGGGTGATGCGCTACACGAAATAGCTCGTGTTCGCCAGACGAAAAAAGGAGTGCTGTTCCGCACTCCTTTTTTAATGGGTATCAAACGATGATTAATTTGGTTGATACTTCATGTTAATAACCGACCATTCGTAAAGTGATTTCGGGTAACCATATTCGCCTTTCCCGTAAATGACATTTGGGTCGGCATAGAATCCACCTTTATTCGTTGCTAAAAATTCACGAACCCCACGACGGTAAGTAATCACAGGTGCTACTAACTCATACTCTACCTTTTCCATCTTCGAGTCATCAATTATTAAGAACCGAGTCATACGAATCGTGCTGCCGTTGGTGCAGTACCCTGGGTCATCATAGTCAATTGCTTCAAAAGGCTTGAGATCATCTTCGAACAGCTCTGATGCACATCCATCAAATCGAGCTAAGTGTACCCACGCTCCTTTTATTAGAGTTTGGTCATCGTTACCCACCGGCTTGAATGCAAGTAGTGCAATCTTACCTTTGCCGTATAATTTCAATTCTTCGTCCGTTGGCTCACGCACTGAACGAACGTTCATCAAACCAAACTCACTTTCTTCTAAGTTAGAAAACTCACGTGCATTTAGCGTGCTAAACAATACTGTTTGTTCAGTTTCAAGCAATGTATATTGATCCGCAACACCTTCATCTGCAAAGCTTAGATACAGCTGGACTTTCTTACTTTCCAACGCTTTGTAATCTCGAGATTCTCCTTCCGAAACGTCGAGAGAAATCCAACGTCTTTTTACTGGTGGGAGGTCAAGTAACGTCAGCTCTTCCTTATCAACATCTAATGAAGCGACTCCTTTAATTGTTGAGCTAGATATTTGATAGCTGCGGTTTCCTATTGGTGTACCAAAGTCTAGCTTAACCTTTTTAAATGGTTCAAATTCCACCTTCATTGTAGAAGCACTTAAACCAGGGTGATTCGCTTTGTTAATAGTGCCATTTACGACGATTGTTTTAGCTTTGTAGTTGCGCCCAGTAAGGGTAACCTCTAATTGGTACGTGCCTGCATGCAGGATTTTCAAACGCCCTGTATCAGGAGAAACTAGCTCGACCACAGGGTCTTTTTGGTTAATAAGACGGTAACTTGCCTTCGCAGTCCCACCACTCATCACTGGTGAGATAACACTACCAGCGGAGAATTCTACCGTTGGGTAAGTAACCGATACAGGGTTTGTGCCTTGTTTAATCGTGACCGAGAAACTACTTTCACCCGGATCCACTTTGTCGTCCCCCGCATCCGAAACAATAATTTTTGTGCTACCCGCGTTAAGAATTTGCATGGCACCCGTTTGGCTGTTTAAGGAAACCACATCTGTTGCTGCGTTGTCTGCAAATCGGTACGTAACTTCCCCAACCGTACCAGAGATTTTCGGCGCAACAAATGTTTGGCCAACCTTCCAAATCTCTTCCACATCGGATTGAACTTCAATTCGGCTCGGCGCACTCAAAATTGTCACGTAGACTTTTTGATCAGGACCAACAGTATAATTCGCGCTCTCTTTTCTGCGCACAGTTAGCGTCGCTTTACCCGCTTTATACACATGGAGACGTCCTTCACTAAAACCACCGACAACATCTGGTGCGGTGTTATCTACAATCTCAATTTGCTCGTCAGCACTCAAACCAAAATCACGGTGAAGATCAAAACTGTATTTGTTGCTGTATACAACGTCATAATCGTGTGTTGCCATCGGTTGGCCTTCAGCCTTTGCAACTTTGATGACGACATTAAATTGAATAGGTTGGTAGAACTCCCCACCATCGTCTTCAAACTTAAGGTCGTACTCACCCGCAGTCACTACCTCCAACTTGCCGTCAGTCATTCGTAAGCCATTAGGTAAGCTGCTAACTAGATTTACGTTACCTTTTTGCCCTTTAAACGCCAGAGGGATTGAAAGATTTGGTTGATAGGTAAGCGGCATTTCAATGTCTTTTATAACGGGATGAGGCGCGCGATTAACTTCAAGATCAAAGCGAGTTTTGCTTGCAGGATAATTACGCATGTCATGCTCGTAAATTTCCACTTCAGCAGCACCAACACCTTTGATCAGTAATGCTTCACCATTTTCAGTTTTAGCGACAACGTCTTCACCACGAATGATTCTCAGCTCATAGTCACCGTAGGCGTTCGTCACCTTAGGGAAAATTCGTCCACCTTCCTCATAAGTTGTGACGATATCCGCTGCGCTGATTTCTTGACGCTTGCCTTGTTTTATATCCACAAAAAATTGCGCTGTTTGCTGTTTATCCAGAAACGCGTCGCTGTAAGTTGCAGTCGCTTCAACCGTTAATCGACCAACATTATGAACAAGAAGCAAACCCGTTTCAGGATCTAGCAACTCGGCCACCTTGCTGTCTGGTACGCTATTTATAATTTTGTAAGAAATACGTTGCGTTTGAGCTTTATCTAGACGCACTGGTTCTAACGTCAAACCTTCTCGATACTCGTCTTCAAGCAAAGAGAACTGTAATTGCCCCGGAGCTACTGCATGCAGTTTAACCGTAGCGCGAACTTGTTTCGGCAAGTAAAAGTCGTTACCTGAATCAGTAATCAGCACCGATGCCTGACCAACTGAACCTAATGAATATACCGAACCGTTCTCATCAACACGAATCAAGTTATGACCACTTTCTACCTCATAACTCAGTTCGCCTTTTTGGCCACGGACGATCAACGCTTTTCCTTCTGACTCAATCGCATTGAAATTCAGATCACTCACTGAAAGTTCAGTATTGATGCCTCGCTCTACAGTGACAGAAAATCTTGCTTCAGAAGATTCATAAGCAGAGCTACTATCTGTAGCAAGAATAGTCGCCGTTCCTGGGCGCAGAATTTGTAGTATTCCTGAGTCATTAATTTTCACGACATTTGGCGGATTAGAGTCAATGACTTGGTAAGATACCGACCCATGTACATTGCTCAGTTTTGCTTCAGTAACCGTTCCCACTCCTTCAAACTTCAATACCGTGTCTTCCACTTTTAATTGCGGACGGTTCTGCTTTGTTATCGTAGTTGGTGTCTTCGTATTGTTCGGCTTAGAGTCTCCCCCACCGCCACAGCCAGCGAGTAAAGCTGCGAGAAAAAGCAAATAGTAATTTCTGTTCATTTTTAGTAATACTTTGTTACATACAAGATGGGGCGATAATAATACGATGTTTTATTAATCACTATCCCCATTTTTGAGTACTTTATTACTTAAGTAATTGCTACTGTATTAATCCTAAAAATAAATACTCAAAAATAGCGACCAAATTACATGAAAACACAAAAAGCAAACGTTTAAATCAAGCTCTTCCATTAATTTAGTAAAAATTAATATTCAATAAAATAAAACATGAAAAATAAAGAGAAAAAATTGCGTTATTTTTTCTTTCATTATGATGTATAGGATTAATGGACTGCAAAAACAAATGGTTAATGAAAAATAGAAGAGAGAATAAATATCGTTTATATTTATAAAATATCTGGTAGGAAATAGTTTTAAAAGCATAATCAAACTACCTTTTAACATTTAAAATACTAAAAGGTAGAATTAACATTAGATAGAATTCTTATAGGGCGAGTTATTTTAGGATTGGTAACTCTGTTGTGTATTTAATGGACTCCATAGCAAATGTTGAAGTCACATTAGATAGCCCTTTTACGCTATTAACTAACCGCTTATAGAATTCGTCAAAACACTTCATATCTTTGACTAGTACTTTCATCATGTAGTCATACTCGCCAGCCATACGATAAAACTCCATTACCTCAGGAAAGTCACTCACAGTTGTAACAAAATGGTGATACCAACCTTCGGAATGATCAATCGTTTTTAACTGAACAAATGCAATGAAAGATAGCTCGAGCTTTTCTGCACTTAACAACGCCACGCGTTTTTCGATGTAGCCCTCTTCTTCCAACCTTTTCAAGCGCTTCCAGCATGGTGTTGTAGTAAGATTGACTCGCTCAGCCACGTCATTTAATGACAAGGTGCTGTCGGTTTGTAGTAAAGCAAGCAGCTGCTTATCTATTCGATCTAAACTCATTTCTATAAAACCCATAAAATGTAGAAAATTTTTCTACAAAAATCTTTATTAAGAGTAACAATAGCAAAGTTTTTCTCGAAAATTATAGATAAATTATCCCTATCTAATACTTATCTATCGATTTCCCAAGGAGAGACGCCATGTGTACTGACCACAATTGGATCAACAATGCAGTGCGTAAAATTGAAGCAGACTTCCAACGTTCTGCTGATACTCATTTATTTAAACTTGAACTGCCTTCTCTTGATGGTATCGATATCTACCTAAAAGATGAGAGCACGCATCCAACAGGCTCTCTGAAACACCGATTGGCACGCTCGTTGTTTCTTTATGCGATTTGTAATGGATGGATTGGTCCTGAAACCACTGTAATCGAGGCGTCCTCAGGCAGCACTGCCGTTTCGGAAGCGTATTTTGCGCGTTTACTTGGCTTACCGTTCATTGCCGTCATGCCGAAAACCACTGCACGTAAAAAGATCGAACAAATTGAATTTTACGGTGGTAAAGCGCACCTTGTTGAACGATCAGATCAGATTTATGACGAGTCTCGACGCTTGGCTCAAGAACTAAATGGTCACTACATGGACCAGTTTACTTATGCTGAACGCGCTACTGACTGGCGCGGTAACAACAACATCGCGAACTCTATCTTTAGCCAAATGGAGTTAGAAGATCACCCGATTCCTAGCTGGGTAGTGATGAGTCCTGGAACAGGCGGCACATCAGCAACCATTGGCCGTTTTATTCGTTACCAAAAATACGACACTAAGCTTTGCGTGGTAGACCCTGAAAACTCAGTGTTTTACGATGCTTTCCAGTCAGGAAATCACTCATTGAAAGGCGATACTGGCAGCAAAATTGAAGGTATCGGGCGACCACGTGTCGAACCAAGTTTTATTGCTGGTGTCATTGATGAAATGCGCAAAATTCCAGACGCAGCCAGTGTGGCAACCGCCCATTGGGTATCTCAGCTGATTGGGCGTAAAGTCGGCGCATCAACAGGCACCAATCTTTACGGTGTGCTGCAATTGGCTTGTGAGATGAAACAACGCGGTGAGAAGGGTTCTATCGTGACGCTTCTATGTGATTCTGGAGAGCGTTACCTAGATACGTATTATGACTTAACATGGGTAAAAGAGAACATCGGCGATATTCAACCTTACTTAGCTCAACTCGAAGTCATTCAAGCAAAAGGTTGCGTTGAGCCAGCTTGTTGCGGCTCAACTAACGCTTAACGTGCAAACTGGACTTTAAAAAACAGCCCAACTTCATGTGGGCTGTTTTTATCGCTGGGTTTTACTTTTTCTGGCGCGCTTCAAACGCAGCCAATTGTTCTGGCGTTGCCGCTGGTTGATGATTTTGTTTCCATTCATCGTAAGTCATGCCGTAAACACGTTCGCGAGCGTCATCAATATCTAAATCCAAACCGAGATTTTCAGCCTCAGATTTATACCATTTACTAAAGCAGTTGCGACAGAAGCCCGCAAGGATCATCAGGTCGATGTTTTGTACGTCTTTGTTAGCATCTAAATGCGCCAATAAACGGCGAAATGTAGCCGCGTCTAACTTATCTTGTTCTTCTTGAGTCAAGTTTTTGTATTTGAATTCAGCCACTTTCCTTTCCTTCTCTCTTATTTAGCTAGCTTTCGTCACCATATCTAGTTAGTCGGTAGTCATGAGTAAGAAGTATGCTTTAGCGCAACAATTCCCATTCTAAAATCACTACCTTTGATAAAAGCTGATATGATAATTACCATCCATCCTATTGATTAAATTAACATTTAAACAAATCATTACAACGGTCTTTTACCAAGGTTATCGTCTAGTTATGAAAAACGCCATTCTATTATTGTCTGCCTTGACCATTAGCGTGCCAACTTTAGCTGCTCAAGAACAAGCTCATCAATCTTATTTTTATCTGGGTACTGGTAACGTTGGTTTTGATACACCGTATTTCGGCTCGGATAGAGACAATGAGTGGTCAACACCACATATCACAGTTGGCTGGGGTTACCATATAAACCAATACCTCGCGTTTGAAGGGGTTCTGCGCTATTCACAAAATGAACTTAAGAACGATGCTCTAAAAACTAACTTAGATCTTCACTATTACCAAGCAGGTATGTCTGCTGTTGTAACAAGTGATAACTTAGGCGATACGCCGCTGTCACTGTTTGGTCGCGTAACTGCGCTTGGCACTCAAGCTGAAATGTATGTTCCAAACGAACAAAAAGTCACAGATGATTCAGGCGCGCTATTCAACATCGGTGCTGGTGTCCATTGGGATATGAGCAAAGATATCTGGTTACGCGCAGAGTACATTTATAATGTCGCGGATATGGGTTTTGAAGATTTTTACGACAGCTACGAAGGTGTACAAATCAGCCTAGGGAAACGCTTCTAATCGAACGCTTCCGAGCTAACTTTAAACCGATAAAGAGAAGCCGAGGTTATTACCTCGGCTTTTATGTTTTAACGTTTGATTTAAGGGTGCGCTATACGGCCCTTCGTATCATGGCTAATTGCTTTGTTTAACTCTGCTTCTACATGACCTGGTGCTTGTGTTTTCGCCGAAATCAATCGGTACATTGCCGGGATAACAAACAAGGTCACCAATGTCGCAAACCCCATCCCGAAAAAGATAACCGTACCCACGGCAATACGGCTCTCATAACCCGCCCCTGTCGATACTATCAACGGAATTGCGCCAGCAAGTGTGGTAAACGCAGTCATCAAGATTGGACGTAGACGTCGCGCAGCTGCATCAATGATCGCTTTTTCAAACCCAACGCCACGATCACGTAGCTGATTGGCAAATTCTACGATCAAAATACCGTTTTTCGTCACCATACCAATCAACATGATCATGCCGATCTGGCTATAAATATTCATACCTTGGCCCATAATAACCAAACCAAGGAAGCCACCAAATACACCCATCGGCACCGTAAACATGACCACTAACGGGTTTACGAAGCTTTCAAACTGAGCCGCCAACACGAGATACGCCACTAGTAGTGCCAATGCAAACACAACAGCAACACTCGCTTGGTTCTCTTTAAAGTCTTTCGACTCCCCCGAATAACTCACCGAAATGTCACCCGGTAAGTTGTCGATGGCTTCCTGGTCTAGGTAATTCAGCGCATCTCCTAATGTATAACCTTCCGACAGGTTGGCAGTAATAGTGATGGACTTCTGTTTGTTGTAGTGAGAAAGACGAATAGAGGCCGCCACTTCTTCAATTTTTGTGACCGCATCTAACGTCACTAGCTGACCGCTATTCGTGCGCAGATAAATCTGACTTAAATCTGCAGCATTATTAAAGCTATTTTCATCACCGCGAAGATACACATCGTACTCTTCGCCACGCTCAACATAAGTCGTTTCGCTTTTACCACCGAGCATGATTTCTAGGGTGTCAGAAATGTCTTTAACACTGACTCCTAGCTCTGCGGCACGCTGTCGGTCAACTGTAACCAATAACTCAGGCGTTTTTTCCGAGTAATCTATCTCTGCTCCTTCCATCATTGGTGATTCTTCTGCTTTGTTCTTTAGCATTTCAGCCCAAACAACGAGCTCATCGTAATCAGAGCCGCCTAATACGAACTGAACTGGCTCACTCGAACCACCTTGGAAACCTGGCATAAATGGGAACACTCGAACATCTGGGATACCTGCCAATTCTTTCCGTACTTTGTTAAGGGCTTGCTGAGCCGTGATATCACGTTCGTTCCAATCTTCTAGAATCATGATCACAAAGCCTGTCTGGTCTCCTGCCTGGCCACCAAACGCTGGCGTTTGGATGCTGAATGACTTCAGATAACCTTGCCCTAGTAATGGCATCAATCGGTCTTCGACAATATCCATATTGGCTGACATACGATTGTATGACGTAGCATCTGCACCGCGCACAAACGCAAATATCACACCGCGATCTTCTTGTGGGGTCAACTGGGCCGGTACCTGATTCATCAAGAAATAGCTACCGCCCAAACAAGCTAGAATCACCAGCGGAGCAGCCCAACGTACTTTCAATGCGCCTTTCAATAATGCGCGATAGCCACTCTCAAGCTTGCTAAACAAGCGATCAACCGCTTCATTGAATCGATTTGGTTTTACATTCGCCTTCAAAATCTGACTACCTAATACAGGAGTCAGCGTCAGGGCAATCAAAGAGGAGAATATGACAGACATAGCCAGCAATACAGAAAACTCTGTAAATAGTAGACCTACCATGCCATCCATAAAGGAGATCGGTAAGAACACCATCACCAGCACTAATGTTGTTGCTATAACAGCAAAACCAACCTCTCTGGTGCCTTTATATGCGGCGAGTAATGGCGATTCACCGCGTTCAATATGGTGGAAGATATTCTCTACAACCACAATTGCGTCATCCACCACCAAACCAATCGATAATATTAACGCCATCAAGGTGATCAAGTTGATAGAAAACCCAAAGTAGTACGCGGCAATGAACGAAGAAATCAGAGAAACAGGTACCGTAACCGCAGGAATTAAGGTTGCACGAGCTTGGCCGATGAAAATGTACAACACCAAAATCACCAAGCCGCCCGTGATAAATAGCGTGCTGTACACCTCTTCGATTGAACGCTCGATAAATACTGTCGCGTCGTAATCTATCGCAAGACGTGTACCTTCTGGTAAGAACTTCTGGATGTTATCGACTTCAGAACGAACCAGCTTAGCAACCTCTAACGGGTTTGCGTCTGACTGCGGTACCACACCAAGACTGATATTTACTACACCATCGCTTTTGAAGGTTGAGTTTTCGTTTTCTGCACCAATGAAGACATCTGCTACATCTTTTAAATAGATAGGTGTATTGTCGCTTGCGCGTTTAATGACAAGATATTGAAAATCTTCAGGCGTGTTATAAGTACGAGCCGTACGCACGGACATTACCGTTGAGTCGTTGCGAACTTCACCACCTGGGCTTTCTAGGTTCTCACTTCGCAAAGCTGATGTAATGTCCGAAGCTGTAACTGAACGTCCAGCCATTAGTTCTGGCTTAAGCTTCACGTACATTACCTTGTACAAACCACCGGAGAGATCAATGGAGCTAACCCCAGAGATCAGGCTAAAGCGGTCCATCAATACACGTTCGGCATAATCCGTTAATTGAGTACGGTCCATCTCTGCAGAACTGAGATTGATGTAGAGCGACGCCTCTCCCGAGCCATTGTTCTTATAAACAATAGGGTCATCCGCTTCATCAGGTAGCGAGCGCTGAGCACGAGCCACGGCATCACGCACGTCGCTTACACCTGTATTGAGATCGTAACCTAACTCAAACGTGATCGTGATACGCGACATGCTGTTACGAGTAGTGGAGCTAATTTCATCAACTCCACTGATCCCAGAAAGCTGGTCTTCCAAAACGGAGGTAATTTGGCTTTCAATAATAGTCGCCGATGCACCCTCATAACGCGTACTGATAGAAACGACTGGGCTTTCTATATCAGGCATTTCACGAACGGCTAATTTGGTGAATGACACAAAGCCAAACACACACAACAGCATGCTCAGAACCAACGCCGCGACAGGGCGTTTAACTGAAACGTCGGACAGTAACATTAGTTTTCTTCCTCATCCGATTCACTGTCATTGCGTGTCACATCCGTGGTGTTCGCTTTTAGTGGCGCGACAATTTCTTTCACTTCGACACCATCACGCATGTTAACAATGCCTTGAACCACAATCTTGTCACCAATCTCAACACCAGATTCGATCACCACCTCGTTACCAACACGAGCCCCTAGCGACACTTCTTGACGAGTAGCTTTGTTATTTTCATCAATTACATATACAAAACGTTTAGTTCCGGAGTATTCAAGTGCTTGAACAGGAATGATTGGCGCCTTAATAGCAGGAAATGCTAGTGAAGCGTTCATCAACATGCCCGGCTTCAATTGATTTTCTGGGTTATCAAACTCAATACGCACGCGAAGATTCAGTGTTTCGGCGCTGATCCGCGTATCAATACCTGTGACTTGACCAGTAAAGGTCTGGCTACCCCATGCACTGGTTTTAGCGATGACTTCCATACCAATAGAAAGCATCGATAAATAGCGCTCCGGTACTTGTAAATCCAGTTCCATGACGGAAAGATCATCCAACGTCAAAAGTTCAGTACCGGCACTGACCATTTTGCCTCGGCTAAAATCGATAAAACCAACAGTGCCAGAAAATGGGGCAGTAATATGGAGATCAGCTAAATTGGCTTGAGCAGCATCAAGCCTCGCTTGTGCTATTTCAACACTGGCTTTTTGTGCATCGATTTCAGTTTGAGTAATCGCATTCCGCTTAACCAAACGTTGGAACTCTTTTAACTTACGCTGTTCATCTTTAAGGTACGCCTTTGCCTCAATCAAAGCGGCTTGAGCCTTATCGTCATCTAACTTAATTAATAGCTGGTCTTGCTGGACATTTTGATTCGCTTTAACAGCGATTTGATTCACTTTGCCGGCGACTTCCGATGCGACAACGACAGACTCCGCTGCCTTTAATTTGCCGATAAGAGTTAAGGATTGATTGATCTCGTGCGTTTCTACTTGTTCAGTCACAACGGTAACCGCTGAGCCTCCTCGCATCGCAGCGCAAACCGATGGAGAACTCAGTAATATAGAAAGCGTTAAAACAGATAACGATAACGTGGCTTTCATGCTCATGATATTGACTTCTAAACGAATAAACTTATGTCATTAAACTGCTTACAGTTTATCAGTAGATACGGTGTTTAACGTCAAGTAGTGTAAATTCAAGTAAAAAGCGCGCTTCTCTTCTGTTCAAAGGACAAACAAAACGCTGACTTTCTACCATCTTTGCCCAAAAAGACAGCATTCAACGTAAAAACGTAAGAAAAACGCTTTACAGCCTGAGCGAGTTTGCTATGATTCGCTCCGCACTTGGGAGATGAATTGGGAAAACATCTTACTAAGTATAAAAATCCTCTGGAGGGGTTCCCGAGT
>NZ_JAHGAP010000090.1:0-820 GCF_030248655.1 Vibrio sp. D431a
CTTAACGCGGCGTTAGTTGAATAGGGAAAATCCGTGAATATTTTTGAAGTATTTCTTAATGTGCTTGCGCAAGTCTGGTATCTAGTGCCTTTATTGCTCATTGTTAGCGTTTTCAAAAGTAGGTGGCTAAAAGGTGTGTTTGGTGAGTTTCTCGTGAACCGTCTTTTGTCCAAATTACCAGAGCCTGATTACACACTAATAAAAGACGTAACGTTGCCGACTAACGATGGTACAACTCAAGTCGACCATATTGTGGTTTCTAGATATGGCATTTTCGTCGTTGAAACTAAGAATATGAAAGGTTGGATATTTGGTTCAGCTCGCCAGAAACAGTGGACACAAAAGATTTACCGTCATTCCTCTAAATTTCAGAACCCACTGCATCAGAATTACAAGCACATAAAAGCTCTGGAAACCTTGCTAGGTTGCAGTGAAGAACACTTGCATTCAGTTATTGTTTTCATTGGCGACAGTACCTTTAAAACCGAAATGCCTCCAAACGTTACCTACGCTCGAGGAAGTATTCGATACATTCAGCAATTTAACGAGGTAGTGTTCTCTGACAATGATTATGCTCGGTTAACAGAGTCTATAAACCGGCTAAAGTTAAAGCGCGGAGTCATTACGGATTTAAAGCATCGTAAACATGTCAAAGAAGTTGTTGCATCCAAAGTTAGCTCAAATGAGTGCCCCCGTTGCGGCTCTGAAATGGTGTTGCGTGAAACCAAGCGTGGTGAAAATATAGGTAAACAGTTTTGGGGTTGTTCAACCTTTCCCAAGTGTAGGGCTGTGAAACAATTCAACTAACAAACTGTTTAAG
>NZ_JAHGAP010000091.1:0-1980 GCF_030248655.1 Vibrio sp. D431a
AGCCAGAGCCAGAGCCAGAATTACAGCTACAATACTCGGAGCCAGAAACGTACCAGTTTCAAGAAACATATCCGCCAGAGTTGGAAGCTCCAAACCTGGAAGATGTTCAAAGGCTATTAAGTCAGCTTGAAGCAAGCAACCCAGTGGCTGAGTTGGATATTGATAGTATTCTTGAACAAAATACGATTGATATTGCAGCAGAGATAAAAGCGGCTGAGCCTGAGGTACAAACCTTTAGTGAGGTGCCTGAGCTTCAGGGTGTTGAGGAAATACAGGACTGGGTGATTGATGAGCCAGTTTTTGAGGAAGCGCAACCAGAGGTGGATGAACCTCACGCAGTGATCGAACAAAGTATCAATATAGAAGCGAACGTCGATACTGAACTCGAAACACAAGCAGATTCCGATATACCAACGGTCTGGGAAAGCACGAAGCGAAGTGAGGACTTCCAAGTTCTTTACTTTGATGTGAATGGTGTCACGTTTGCTGTACCTCTTGATGAGTTAGGTGGTATTCATCGCATTAGCGAGCTTAACCATTTGATAGGAAAACCCGCCTGGTATTTGGGGCTACAAACAAATCGCGAGCAGCAGTTTGATGTCATCGATACCGCGAAATGGGTGATGGCAGATAAGCTTCGTGATGATAGCTATAAAGATAACTACCAATATGTCGTCATGCTTGGTGAGAGCATGTGGGGGTTGGCCAGTAACCAATTAATGGGGACTGAAACGCTTAATATCGACAAGGTTCGCTGGCGTGAGCAGGCGGGTAAACGCCCTTGGCTAGCGGGCATGGTAAAAGAAAAAATGTGTGCCTTAATTCATGTCCAGGCGCTCATTGACATGCT
Organism: Vibrio sp. D431a; assembly: GCF_030248655.1. Classification (NCBI taxonomy): domain Bacteria; kingdom Pseudomonadati; phylum Pseudomonadota; class Gammaproteobacteria; order Vibrionales; family Vibrionaceae; genus Vibrio; species Vibrio sp. D431a. The sequence goes on from NZ_JAHGAP010000091.1 coordinate 851, forward strand.
AAACGCCGGTTTAGATGTCAAATCACTGAATTAGATTTAAGTCGGGAACGACATTAACGAGGATTAACTATGTCTCAAGCTTTTGAAGTAGAAGTGAAGAAAGATGCATCGAATGACGAAGTTCTTCAGTGGGTGACGTTCCAGCTAGAAGAAGAAACGTACGGCATCAACGTAATGCAAGTTCGTGAAGTACTTCGTTATACTGAAATTGCCCCTGTTCCAGGTGCACCAGATTATGTACTTGGTATCATCAACCTACGCGGTAATGTAGTTACTGTTATCGATACACGTTCACGTTTTGGCCTGATGGAAGGCGAAGTCACCGACAACACTCGTATTATTGTGATCGAGTCTGAGCGTCAAGTGATTGGTATCTTAGTAGATAGCGTGGCAGAAGTCGTTTATCTGCGTTCTTCTGAAATTGATACGACGCCTTCAGTTGGTACCGACGAGAGTGCGAAGTTCATCCAGGGTGTGAGCAACCGTGACGGCAAGCTTCTTATCCTTGTGGATTTGAACAAGCTGCTAACAGATGACGAGTGGGACGAGATGGCTCACCTTTAATGGCTGAATGATGATGGCTGAAGAGACTCTTTTATCTGCTCCATTCCTTGCGGGTGGCGTCGCTTTTATCGTGTTAGTATTGGTTGTTTTGCAACTGCGGATTCGCTCGGGGTTACAAAAGCAGTTAGACCAACAACGAGCTCAATCTCGACACGCAGATAAAGAAGTGCAAAAGTTGAGTAAGCAGTTACTCGAAGTGCGCTCGGTTGTCGTTGGTCTTGGGCAAAAAGTGACGGAGCAACAAGACATTATTCAGCACTTAAACGAGAGAATTCGCGAACTCGAACACGCTGATACTGATGGTCGCTTGTACAGTCGCGCTTCTAAAATGGTACAGCTTGGCGCTGATATCAACGAGCTGATTGAAGAGTGCGAACTACCAAAAGCCGAAGCTGAGTTGATGCTTTCACTGCAGAAGAAACTGGCAGGGAAAGAGAAGATTCCACCATTAAGTGGTCAGCCATCAGATGACGCAGAATATCCAGCGCGTGGACGTCGTCGACGCTAAAGGTTATCAAGCGATAAAAAAGAGGCGTTATTACGCCTCTTTTTTTGTTTTCAGCCCT
>NZ_JAHGAP010000092.1:0-1651 GCF_030248655.1 Vibrio sp. D431a
TCACCGTAAGCGGCCCTTCAGCAAGAGAAGACAGATCAACGTCTGATAGGGTATAAGCCTCATTCTCTACGGTCGTTGTAACAGTAATGGAATTATTGAGGCTGTCGGTAATGGTGATAGTAACAAGCCACTCATCGCTTATCTTGAGTGCGTCACCTTGAATCGTGACACTAGGAACTTCAAACTGGTTTTCGTATCCATCGCCGCCATCAAGAATATCCACCGTTAAAGAGGCATCATCGTTCAAACCTTCAATTGCCTCTAAGGTAATATCCAATGTTACGGAGGTGGTGTCACCGTCTGAATCTGTTGCATTAACTAACAATGGTATATCCAGGATTTGATCTTTTGACAGATCGAAAGAGCGATATAATTCAAAGGAATACTCTATTTCACTACTCGACTCTACAGGTAATGTGGATAATAGTTTCGATTGAAAAATATTTACTTCCACCCCACCTTCTAAGATATAGCCAGTAATTGTCGTACCGTCATCAGACAGACGGTAAAGCAACTCACTTTCACTACTCACTAATGTGGGCTGGTTTAATTCGCTAAATCGAAGAGAGTCAACATAATCACTCCCGATATCGAGTTGAAGGCTCCCAGTCTTAAAGATTGCCCCACTTTCTAGATTAATCTCTTCCATTGCAACAACAGTCAAGTTGCTCAACGTAGGATCAACACCATCTTTCAACACGAAATCAATTTCATTCTCTACAAGCGGTGTGGAGTCTAGATCTGTCCCTCCAATGGTCAGCGGGAAAGTGACCGTATCACTACTATTGAATTGATCGATAGGATGATAAAGAGTAAGCGAGATTGAAGCTAGTACATCGTTACCCGACTCAATGCCACTCAATGTTAACGTAAATACAGTGACACCATTAGCAAATGCTGTGATTTGCTTTCCACTGGAACTTAACGTGTAGCTAAGCTCATTATCAGAGACTGAGCTTGTAAGCCCTAATGCCTCTAACTTAGTAATGGATGCCCCACCAAAATACAAACTAGTCGGATCAGGGTTATCAGAGCCAGCAATCACATTAACACTGCCTTCGGTGGTTAATAATGCCTCTCCCAGAGGTACTTCTGCTGCGTTTATAGTAGCGCTGCCTACATAACCCGCTTGGCCATCTATAATGTCGATAGTTGCGGTTGCTACACCGTAATCTTTTGAATCATCGGCTGCGAGATAATCAAAAACGAGACTTTGCTCAACCGTGTGATCTAAGTTGCGACTGGCATTCAACTGCCAAGAGCCATCTGAAAATACGGTTAATTCACCCTTCTCTAGACTAAAACTTACTGAGCCACCATCAGGGACAGACTGGATCTCTCCTCCGGCTCTGACATATCGAATGTACAAGTCACCATCAATATCAATGTCATTCTCCAGTACATTGCCAGAAATGACTTGGCCTTCGGTTACACTATATGACTCATTTTCGATCACTGGATCGGCATCAAGGATGGCGATTTCTAGGGGAGCCACAACAGCCTCTTGTGTGCCGTCAGCATCACTTTGAATGCTTTCAACCAATACGTTAGTCACCAGCTCATCTTGACCTACACCATGATCAATCGCTTCATAAAAAGTAATTTGAACCGTACCATCATCATTGACTTCTGCTGAGAAAACTAATCGGTC
>NZ_JAHGAP010000093.1:0-7246 GCF_030248655.1 Vibrio sp. D431a
TTAGAAGGTGGTAATTTACCTTTTCTACTTTCAAGCTGTTATCAGCTCTGTTTTCTTCTTAAGCCGAAAGCCAGAGCTAAACTTAACCCAACCCAAATATACAATGGCCAAGTACCAAGGACTCGATATGGCGTTTGTCCATTGGTTGGGGTGAGCTCTGCGCGCAGTACTGCAGTTTCAAACTGCGGTACTTGCTCAACGATTTTACCTTTGTGATCGGTTACCGCTGTTAATCCGTTGTTAGTCGAGCGGATGAGCGGTTTACCTAACTCTAAGGCACGCATACGGGCGATCTCCATATGCTGAAGAGGGCCGATAGAGTGACCAAACCATGCATCGTTTGAAAGCGTTAGAATGAAGTCTGTTTCGTCAGTCACATTTTGACGCACTTGCTCATTAAAGATGATCTCATAGCAAAGCGCTGGTGCCATGTGCATGCCATTCGCAACGATGTTTGGCTGCACAAAAGCCCCACGGCTAAACGACGACATCGGTAGGTTAAAGAATGGCGCTAATGGGCGCAAAATATCTTCAAATGGTACAAACTCACCAAACGGTAGTAGGTGATGCTTATGGTAACGTTCGCTTAAATCGAAGCTGTAGTCACCGTATGGTGTGATGCCGAGGGACAGAATACTGTTGTAGAACTGTCGATCTTCAGCTTGGTTGACGACACCGGTGATGATTGCGCTGTTATTCATTTTTGCAGCGCTGTCGATATTGCTCAAAAATGAAGGCACTTCAATTTCAAAAGCGGGAATTGCTGCTTCTGGCCAAACGATAATGTCAGCATCCCAGTTTTCACGAGTTAAGTCAGCGTACTTCATGATGGTTGGCCAGCGTTGACTTGGTAGCCACTTTAGGTTTTGGTCTACGTTACCTTGAATCAGCGCGAGCTTAGTCGTGTCTTCTGGTCGGGGTGTTACCCAATCGTAGTTGCGAATCCCAAAGCCAGTACTGAGTAGCACCGCAGGGATAATCGCCACCAGCCACTGCTTATGAATCCATGCATAGGCTAACGCCCCTGCGCTGATAAGGATAAATAGAGTAAGCAGTTCTACGCCGCCAATTGGTGCAAAGCTTGCGAGTGGAGCATCTATCTGGCTATAGCCTAGCCATAACCAAGGGAAGCCGGTCATCACCCAACCACGCAACCAATCACTGATCAGCCATAAAGCAGGTGCAGCGAGAAGTGCTTTTGTGAGCGTAAATTGAGGAAACAGCTTGTTGTTGAGCCAAGCAAATAAGCCTGAATAAACAGCCAAGTAGGCAACAAGTAAGCCCATTAAAAATAAATTGGCAATGAGCGGCATACCGCCAAAACCGGAGATACTGACGTAAACCCAGCTAACGCCAGTTGCAAATTGACCTAACCCCCAAGCATAACCAATCCATAGTGCGCGTTTCGGAGTTTGGTTAGCAAGAAGAATCAGTAGAATTGCTGGGCTAAGAATGGCAATAGGCCACAGCTGGTAAGGAGCGAAAGCGAGTGTAGTAGAGGCGCCAACAAAAGCGGCCACTGAGGGCCGCTTAAGGCGATGAAAGAGTTCATTCATCATTGTAATTTTCTGAGATTCCCAATGGGTATCGCGTTACTCTTGAGTGGCTTCAACCAGGGTTTCTTCGTCTGGGATCGTCACTTGGAGTTGAATGACACGACGGTTATCGGCAGCGGTGACTTTGAAGTTGTAGCCTTCAATTTCAACCAGTTCACCACGAGAAGGTAAGTGACCAAAGGCAGTCATGACCATACCACCAACGGTATCAACTTCCTCATCGCTGAAGTTGGTTCCGAATGTCTCATTAAACTCTTCGATGGTTGTCAGCGCTCTGACAGCAAACGTATGCTTGCTTAGTTTACGAATGTCCGTCTCTTCACTTTCATCGAATTCATCTTCAATATCCCCGACGATTTCCTCAAGGATATCTTCAATGGTCACAAGACCAGAAACACCACCGAATTCATCGACAACAATGGCCATATGATAACGTTCTTCACGGAATTCTTTCAGCAGTCGATCAACGCGTTTACTTTCCGGTACTACAACCGCTGGTCGAATGACTTCTTCGATATCAAATGGATTACTGCCTGAGCCTAAGTATTTAAGTAAGTCCTTCGCTAGAAGTATGCCTTCCACATGGTCTTTATCTTCGCTGATCACAGGGTAGCGAGAGTGTTGAGCATCGGTAATCAAAGCAACCAAGGTATCAAGGTCGTGAGTACGCTCAACGGTAACCATTTGCGAACGCGGGATCATAATGTCACGCACACGCATTTCGGAGATTTCCATAACACCTTCAAGCATATCGCGAGTGTCATGGTCAATCAGGTCGTTAACTTCAGAGTCGCGGATAACATCCACAAGCTCTTGGCGATCTTTTGGTTCGCCCTGAAATAGTTGACCTAGACGTTCAAAGAAGGACTTTCTACTCGGACCTTCTGCCTTTTCTTTCTTATCTTCGTTAGAAGAGGGAGAATTATCTTCGTTCATTGTTTCTCAATTAAGTAACGCTATCAGAAGTGTGATAGCACACATAGAGAGGCGAACACGAGAGTCATTTAGGTGGTTCGCCTTTCCCTGTCGAGTGGCCAATAGCTACTCTTTTTCAGCAATGTAAGGATCTTCATAACCCATACCTTGCATGATTTCGGTTTCGAGGGACTCCATCTCTTCGGCTTCGTCATCCTCTATATGATCATAACCTAGCAGATGCAAGCTGCCATGTACAACCATATGCGCCCAATGTGCTAGCAGAGGCTTGCTCTGTTCAACCGCCTCTTTTTCAACAACTTGGCGGCAAATAATCAAATCACCAAGTAAATCTATTTCCATACCAGGAGGTGCTTCAAATGGAAACGACAACACATTAGTTGGTTTATCTTTGCCGCGATACTCATGGTTGAGCGTATGACTTTCTTGTTCATCAACAATACGAATGGTGACTTCGGCTTGTGGCTGGAAGAGAGGGATTGTCTTATCTAGCCACAATTGGAAATCTTGCTGCGAAGGCAGACCTTCTTCATTTTCGACTGCCAGTTGCAGATCAAGTTCAATCGCCATGATTATTCCTTAGTTGAAGCAACTTGTGCATTCAGTTCGGCTTTTGCTGCTTCTAGTAACTTCGCATCGCGTTCTTCACGACGGCGTTTCTCGAACTCTTTACGCTCTTTCTGGTCTTGTGCTTCCCATTTCTCGTACGCGTTAACGATACGAGCAACCACAGGGTGACGTACAACATCGTCGGCCAAGAAGAAGTTAAAGCTGATGTCGTCAACTTCGCTTAGTACTTCAATAGCATGACGAAGACCCGATTTCGCACCACGAGGTAAGTCAATCTGCGTGACATCACCAGTGATAACCGCGCGAGAGTTAAAACCAATACGCGTTAGGAACATCTTCATCTGCTCAACAGTGGTGTTCTGACTCTCATCAAGAATGATAAAGGCGTCGTTTAGAGTACGACCACGCATGTAAGCAAGAGGGGCGACCTCAATCACGTTACGTTCAATCAGCTTCTCTACGCGCTCAAAGCCCAGCATTTCAAATAGGGCGTCGTATAGCGGACGTAGGTATGGGTCGACTTTTTGGCTTAAATCACCAGGTAGGAAGCCCAATTTCTCACCAGCTTCAACCGCTGGACGAGTAAGAAGAATACGACGGATCTCTTGGCGCTCTAGTGCGTCAACAGCTGCTGCTACAGCAAGGTAGGTTTTACCTGTACCAGCCGGGCCAATACCAAAAGAAATATCATGCGTGACCATGTTAACCAAGTACTGCGCTTGGTTTGGCGTACGTGGTTTGATCACACCTTTCTTGGTTTTGACGAAGACTTCTTTACCATGCTCGATATTAGACTCAGTATTCTGCTCAAGAACACCAGACTCTTTGATCGCTAGGTGGATTTGCTCAGGCTCAATATCTGGGATCTCACCTCGTACAGGTGCGGTATCAACATATAGAGTTTTCAGGATATCCAGCGCGGCTGATGCGGTATGAGGTTTACCGACAATCGTAAAGTGGTCACTACGGTGGTTAATTTCAACGCCTAGACGACGTTCTAAATGCTTGATGTTGTCATCGAATGGACCGCACAGGCTAGCTAGTCGGCGGTTGTCTGAAGGTTCTAGGTTAATTTCTAGAGTTACGATTTTATTGCTCAATGTTGCCTCTCATTTTTTGCCACTTAGTGAGAGCCTGATAACGACCAGGCTCTCCATGGCTATTTATACGAGCTTACGGCGTAAAAGTAGCTACACCCAGCTCATCTTCGCGACGTGTTTTCGCCATCATCTGCGTTGGGGAAATCACACTACGAAGATCCATGTCTTTTTCAGTACGTACTAGCTCACCACGCAGTGAGTTTGCAAATACGTCTACGATCTTCACATCAACGAACTGACCAATTAGGTCTGCACTACCTTCAAAGTTTACTACACGGTTGTTTTCTGTACGAGCGCGTAGTTCCATTAGGTTTTTCTTCGAAGGACCTTCAACTAGAACACGTTGTTCTGTGCCAAGCATTAAGCGAGAGTAACGCATCGCTTGAGCATTGATAGTTTGCTGTAGTTCGTAAAGGCGCTCTTTCTTCACTTGTTCTGACACATCACAAGGGTAATCCGCTGCTGGCGTACCTGGACGTGGAGAGAAAATAAAGCTGAAGCTCATGTCAAAGTCTACATCTTTGATTAGCTTCATGGTGTCTTGGAAGTCTTTGTCTGTCTCACCAGGGAAACCAACAATAAAGTCTGAACTGATTTGAATATCAGGACGAGCTTTACGCAGTTTACGGATGATCGATTTGTATTCGATAGCGGTGTGAGGGCGTTTCATCATCGTTAGGATACGGTCACTACCACTTTGCACAGGTAAGTGCAGGAAGCTCACAAGTTCTGGCGTATCTTCGTATACTGCGATGATGTCGTCTGTGAATTCTAACGGGTGGCTCGTCGTGAAACGAATACGGTCGATACCATCGATAGACGCAACCAAACGAAGCAGTTCTGCAAATGAACAGATCTCACCATCGTGCATAGGACCACGGTACGCGTTTACGTTTTGCCCCAGAAGGTTTACTTCACGTACGCCTTGTTCAGCAAGTTGGGCGATTTCGAACAGTACGTCATCCATTGGACGGCTTACTTCTTCACCACGAGTGTACGGTACTACACAGTAAGTACAGTACTTAGAGCAGCCTTCCATAATAGAAACGAATGCTGTCGCACCTTCTGCGCGAGGTTCAGGTAGGCGGTCGAATTTTTCGATCTCTGGGAACGAAATGTCCATAACTGGTGCATCATCGGACTGAGATTGTTTGATCATCTCAGGTAGGCGGTGCAAAGTTTGTGGGCCAAAAATAACGTCAACGTATGGTGCACGTTCACGAATATGGTCACCTTCTTGCGTTGCTACACAACCACCTACACCGATAACTACGCCAGGTTTTTTATCTTTTAGTGTTTTCCAGCGGCCTAGCTGGTGGAAAACTTTCTCTTGCGCTTTTTCACGGATCGAACAGGTGTTAAGTAGAAGTACGTCTGCTTCCTCTGGCTCTTCCGTCAGCTCGTAGCCGTTTGCAGCATTAAGCAGGTCGGCCATTTTTGATGAATCGTATTCGTTCATCTGGCAGCCCCAGGTTTTAATTAGCAGTTTCTTACTCATCTCACTTTCGCTCGTTCAGTTGTACTTAAATCGGAGAGCTATTGCTCAAATTATAGCCGCCATCACGGCGGTAAGCGGCGTATTGTACTGCTTTAAAAAGCACCTGACTAGTGATCTAGCTAATTCTCTGCAAAGCCTGATGAAATCTAGTTTTTCGCCCTATGCAGAACAAGGTTTTTTGTTAAACAATTTTGTAAAAATAGCCATGGAAAGTACAATAAAAAACGCCAATTAATCAGCACGATGAAGAGTGAAAAATGAACAAGTATGACATCGCCGTGATCGGTGGCGGTATGGTCGGGGCAGCCGTCGCTGTTGGATTTGCCAAGCAGGGCAGAAGCGTTGTCTTGGTTGAAGGTACAAAACCTAAAGTTTTTGATGCCGCTCAGGCGATGGATATTCGTGTATCTGCAATCTCGCACCAGTCGGTGGAGTTACTTGATTCACTCGGAGCATGGTCAGAGATCAAGAGCATGCGAGTTTGTCCTTATCGGCGGTTAGAAACTTGGGAGCACCCAGAGTGCCGTACTCGTTTTCACTCTGATGAATTGTCATTGGATCAGCTAGGTTACATCGTTGAAAATCGCCTAATCCAATTAGGTCTTTGGCAAGTCTTCTCTCAGTATGAAAATCTAACCGTGATGTGTCCTGAGCGATTAAAAGCCATTGAGTTTGCAGATGTAAATCTTGTGACACTCGAAAGTGGGGAGCAGTTTGAAGCTAACTGGGTGATTGGTGCTGATGGTGCAAACTCTAAAGTTCGTCAATTGGCTGGAATTGGTGTAACTGCGTGGGATTACCGACAACACTGCATGTTGATTAACGTGAAAACAGAATTGCCTCAGCAAGATATTACTTGGCAACAATTTACACCTTCAGGCCCACGTTCATTTTTACCTCTGTGCTCTTTGAGTAACGACGATGGTCAAGTAGTAGGCCAAGGTTCTTTGGTTTGGTATGACTCGCCTATACGTATTAAACAACTGTGTGCGATGGGTAAACCTCAACTAAGGGAAGAAATCTTACGTCATTTCCCTGCTGAATTAGGCGATATTGAAGTTTTACAGTTTGGCTCATTCCCACTCACTCGTCGTCATGCGCAAAGCTACTCAAGCAAAAATTGCGTGTTAGTGGGTGACTCTGCTCATACGATCAACCCGCTTGCAGGGCAAGGGGTAAACTTAGGCTTCAAAGATGTAGACGTTCTCCTTTCGGTAACAGAACACCAAGAAAAGCTGGAAGATACCTTACTCGCGAAATACGAACGCGCACGTCGACCTGACAACTTACTCATGCAGACGGGCATGGACTTTTTCTATAAAGGTTTTAGCAACGATCTTGGGCCATTGAAGTTCGTACGTAATGCTGCATTGAAGCTTGCTGAAAACTCAGGGCCAATTAAGGCTCAAGTACTGAAATACGCGTTAGGTATGTAGTAAGCTACTCAAATCACAGATAGAAAAAAAGCGAGCCATGAGCTCGCTTTTTTAATTCGGCAAATCTAATGATTTCCCGAGTCCAGAACCAAAAAAAGAAAAAACCCAGCAAAGTCATGCTGGGTTTTCCGATAATGGTGCGGAAGGAGA
>NZ_JAHGAP010000094.1:0-555 GCF_030248655.1 Vibrio sp. D431a
CTTGAACAATTTGTTATGTAGCCGACTTTCAGCTTAGTGCTTTCTGCCCAATTAGGATTTTGGGGGCAATACCAGCTTTGCGATACAAACCTAAAGCAGATTCATTGAAGGAATATACTTCTAAAAACAGCTCTTCTCCGCCGTTAGAAATAGCCCTTTCCTCAAATGCCTCTATTAGCGCCAATCCAACGCCTTGGCTTCTAAAGCATGAATCCACTACTATTTGTTCAATGCTCGCGATTTTTCGCTGTTTGAGCGTCCAAGACTTACGAACCCATAGCTCACCAAAAACAAAACCTACTAACAGCCCTTTGCTTTCGGCTACCAGAAAAATCGAGCTTTCACTTTCGATTATCTTGTGCAGGTCTATTTTTTGTTCAATTTCTTCCGGTGATAAGAAGTCATCAGGTAAATTTGCTTGATGATACTCATTAAGCTGAAACTGTAGTTTCTTGATAACACTGATATCTTCAATGCGAGCTTGGCGAATATTTAACATATATAAATCCTTTTAACTTACCGTCCTCTCGTGGCTACATAACGCTTTGCTAAGGT
>NZ_JAHGAP010000095.1:0-1089 GCF_030248655.1 Vibrio sp. D431a
TCTTAAACAGATTGTTATGTACCGCCTCAAAACAAGGCACTTTCAATTTGGAACCACTGCTCCATAAAAGGGATAAAGTCCCTTTGAGGTATGAACTTCTGTGCCGCTGTATTATTTTTTAAAAATACTTCCTCCAAAGCCCACACATGGTGGTCGGCGTAAACAGCCCACGCCTTTGCTCCATCGTTAAGCTCTAATCGGGATAGAGGCTTGACAGACAGATAGCCTTTTAATAAAGCTAATGACCTATGAAGCTCCAAATCGAACATATACATGCATGCTCTCGCCAACTCATAACCAGGAGGCATGTTTTGCACTAAATCCCAGTCGATCACATCGCTTACTGTGCAATTAGAATCAAAAAAGACATTGAAATGATGAAAGTCGCCGTGGATTAATTGCCTGCTTGTTAACGGGGTATATGAGTGCGTAGCTTCTGAGCTAGCTAGATAATCACGCTGTTGTTTTACTCTTCGTAGCACCGAGTTATTCATATCAAATTCACTATTTGTTTCAATAGCAGCGACTATTTTTTGTAGTCTATCGACCCAAGCACTTTTATCCCAAGAAAGCTCAATTGTTGGAAAGTCGTTTCCAACCTCGGAAGCGAGTTGAACATGCAGGTCAGCAAGGGCTTTTCCCAACTGAAAAGCATGAAACTCAGACAGAGCACTTTTTTCGATTAACGTTCCTTTTGCTTCAGGAAATAGAGCATAAAACTCATCACCTATTTTACAAAAGGAGTGGTGATCGCGCGTCAAAACAGGGGCAATTATAGTATTCAAATTTTGCGATAACTTTCTCAGCAGCTCATGTTCTAACTTGATCTTAGCAACATTGCGAACACTATATTTTCTAAGATAATAAGTCTCTGAGGATTGGATACGAAAAACATGATTCGTCGCACCAGCTGATTGACGTTTTATACTAGCGCCAGCACCAATCTGACTCCAGTTTTCACCAACCTTACGAACAAAATCACTCATAATTCCAGTTACCCCTTAGGTACATAACGCCGCATTAAGGGGTGAACAACGCCACCACTTAACCTAAACCATTGTGCCGTAAACACTTAAGCTAATTCAAACC
>NZ_JAHGAP010000096.1:0-701 GCF_030248655.1 Vibrio sp. D431a
ACGCCGCATTAAGGTGTGAGCAACGCGACCACAGACCTAAACCTTACCACCGTAAACACGAAACCCAACGATGGAATGAAAAATGCCAAGCGTTGGGAATCACTCTTAAATGCTTTGTTATGTTAATTTTTTGATGAGAATTCAACTTCTTGAGGTGTGTTTCGATCTTTTTCGCAGATAACGACGGTATTGGCGAGTTTGTCGTGCCACCCCTGTTTACGCTTGTCCCAAGCCACCCAAAATATACCTAGTCCAAGAGGGATTGTCGCTAGGATATACCCAAGGTATCTTACAATATACTGTTGAAGGGTAGGTTTATCGCCAGTTTTAGCGTCTACAATTTTCGCTGATATAGCCATTTTACCTGGTGTCGCTTGACGATAAAGCCAGAAACCAATGATCGCTACCAATGGAAAAATCCAGCTTAAAATCAGGTCAGCGAAGCCTTGTACTAACGCATCGTTGTCAAAATATGCCCAGCCATAAACCGCTACTAGAATCGGGTATGTAAGGACACAAATTATCACAGTATCAATTAGACTAGCACCAACTCGAGGCCAAAAACCTGAATATTCGTACAAATCACTCATTTTCGCGGGAACATTATCTTTCATATTATTTACCTAGTTTATATAACCAACTTAAATGCATGATACGTAATGTAATTTCTTTCTCAAGACAATATTCAATTAATTGCAACA
>NZ_JAHGAP010000097.1:0-929 GCF_030248655.1 Vibrio sp. D431a
GGTAGCTTTACCATTACGCCCGACGCGAACTTCAATGGCGACATTGATATCACGTTTGATATCAGTGATGGTTCTGACACCTTGGTCGCGACGGCAGATCTAACGGTTAATCCAGTTAACGACCTACCACAGCCAGAAGATCAAGCGTTCACCATTGGTGAAGATGGCGTGTTGACCTTTACTGATCAAGACCTGTTGGATGGTGCAACCGATATCGATGGCGATGACCTATCGGTAGAAGGTGTCACATACACTGGCGCGGACGGTGTTCTTACTGACAATGGCGATGGCACATACAGCTTCGCACCGAACGAAAACTTCAATGGCGACGTAAACTTTACCTTCGATGTTTCCGATGGCACGGACACCGTGACCGCGAATATCGATGTGAGTGTGACGCCAGAGAATGATCCACCAGTGGCAGGCAGCACGTCTTACACAGTGCATGAAGATAACTCGATCACCATCAGTGATGAACAGCTACTAGCGAACTCATCGGATATTGAAGGTGATGTATCGATTGATAGCGTGAGCTATAGCGGTAACGATGGTGTGCTGGAAATCAACGGTGATGGCACGTACACCTTCTCGCCAAACGAGAACTTCAATGGCGAAGTGAGCCTAGATGTTGTTGTAATCGACGAAGATGGCGCGACGGATTCAACTACCGCAGGTATCACGGTACTTGAGGTGAACGATCCGCCAATCGCAGGCACAACCAGTTACACCATTGATGAAGATGAAGTCATCACCATCAGTGCAGAACAGTTGTTGGCAAACTCTTCCGATATTGAAGGTGAGGTAGCACTAGATAGCGTGAGCTACAGTGGCAGCGAAGGTATCTTTACCGACAATGGTGATGGTACGTTCAGCTTTGCACCAAACCAAAACTTCAATGGTGAAGTGAACCTTGATGTTGTAGTCGTGGA
>NZ_JAHGAP010000098.1:0-962 GCF_030248655.1 Vibrio sp. D431a
ACTCTTAAACAGTTTGTTATACGTATTTTTTGAGCAGCTTTGCTTTTAGAATTTCTGGTTTCATTGCTGGCTTAGTGCGATGAAGCATACGGTGGCAATTTGAACAAACCACACAAACGTCATTTAATGTACTGATGTAGTTTTCATCTTTTTCGTGTAGAGGATTCTTATGATGGCACTCGATAAACCCGGCACCTAATTCTTTTCCGTACACTGACTCGAAATCAAAATCACAAACCTGGCATATAAAACCAAGCTCGGCTTTTGCGTCTTTTACTAACTTAGAGTTACGCTTGAAATACGAAGCTTCACGGACCTGCCTTTCGCCCTCAGCATACTCCTGCTCTGGTGAGTTCTCTCGAATTTCATAGTCGCCTAAATCATCGATTACATATGGTTTTTGTAAAAGATGACTGACATAGCCTCCTGAACCACCAAAGTGTTCAAGTCGATCGCTTTTGACACGATAAACATTTCCTGACGGTCGAAAGTTTGGCATATATTGAACATCTTTCTTGAACTGGGTCCAAGTCAGTTCGATATGCTGAGTTTTGAAAAAGAACACGTAGGGGAAATGACTACTTCCCCACAAAAAGTTTGAAAGGTCTAAAAGCTGCTCTTTCCAAAAGCCTTTTACATGACAAAGAGCAGGCATTTCACCATCACCACCAGTGGTCTTGATTAAAAGCATGACATCGCCAACTTTAAGTTGACGAATAACACTCTTGGCACCATCAGGAACTCCCCAGGCGTTACACCAGCCATCGGGAAACTCAGCTAGAAGCTTATCTTCTATTTCTGCTTGTAGATGAGGTGGACAATGTTCGACGATGTCGGAAATAGCGACTTCACCAAAGACAGTTTTGGGAAAATCTGCATTAGCTCCTTTTAAGCCAACATCATGGAAAAATAACTGCATAATACTTCCTCTGAACTAATACGTATAACGCCTTGCTAAGGTG
>NZ_JAHGAP010000099.1:0-638 GCF_030248655.1 Vibrio sp. D431a
ACGCTAAACGTTAACTCGCCATCCACGTTATCCACATCGCTGAAAGCGGTATTCAGATCGATGCTGTATGGGGTGAAATCTTCCGCCAAGGTTTGGTCTGCGATGTTGCTTTCAACCACAGGCGTGTCGTTCACCGCATTCACGGTGACGTTAACCGTCGCTTGGTCAGTCAGCGCACCATCGGTCACGGTGTAAGTGATTTCGGCGTCGCCATGGAAGTTCTCTGCCGGTGTGAACACCAGTTTTCCATCAATAATTTCGACTGTACCTTGTGTTTCAGGTACAGACGCTGATTGGATAGACAGCGTATCGCCATCCACATCGGTGTCGTTTGGCAGGACATCAATCGTCACTGGAGTATCTTCGTCAGTAACAGCGGTATCATCTTTTGCCACTGGCGCATCGTTGACTGGCGTCACATCGACGTTCACCGTGGTGGATTCACTGACGCCCCCGGAGGTAACGATGTAGGTGAAACTGTCTGTACCGTGGTAGTTGTCGTTTGGCGTGTAGGTTACGCTGCCATCCGAGTTGACCGAGACCGTGCCGTTAGCTGGACCATTGTTGGTATCCAGCGACACCACTTTATCGTCGCCTTCGAACGTGTCGTTACCTAAAACCTTGATGATGGTTGGCGT